>NZ_JBVAYW010000001.1:0-520426 GCF_055412845.1 Pseudarthrobacter adonitolis
CCTGGCCATGATCCCACCCAACGAATTCGAGCAAAACTACTACGCTCAAATAGACGCCTCATCACACGACGAGGACACCAGCAAGAAGACGGCCTAAAACCCGGCACGGTTCACTATGCAGTTCCCGTCCAAAAAAGATTGGAGTGCCTACGTTCGATGCCTGTATTGGACTTTCAGGAAGTGTCAGTGATTGGTCGGCACGCGAGTGAGAGCTTTCAGGGCTCGCGCCCATATAGGCGTCCGCTGGCGCGGCCGACTGTTGAGTCCAGTGCATCCGTTGCAGGGGCGGGAGCCGGCGATATTGTGTTGGCTTTGCCTGAAGCCGCCTGGCTAGGTGCTGAGCCGCTTATTTCGGCTAGTCTCGACTCCATTGGGCCGAAGCAAGAGTGATGGGTTATGGGGTTATGGAAGTATCTGAGTTTGAGAATCATCCGTTGTGGGCAAAACCCGCGTTTATGCTGGCCGTGCTGGGAGAGTTTGAAGTATCTTACGAAAACCCTTCCCCGGTTGCGTTCGCCAGACTTCGCTGGATTGCCGCTCAACTTGAGAAGTTCCGGGCCGTCGACCCGAGATTCTTCGCGCCGGAGCAACTGCGATTGGCGGACGACCAATGGCAGAACGTCCTGAACTACCTTGAGAACTATCGTGGAAATCCCAGTGGTGGTTACGAAGGCTCCGCCGTCTCCTACGCGGAGGCATGGCTTCAGGTTGCGGGCGGTTGGCACAGGCCACAGACTTCAAGCAACGTCCTGGCACGGCAGGCCAAGGACGAATATGAGAGCGTTATTACCTCATACAAGACTGTCAACGAAAACCTCGTTGGCCTCTTGAACCAGGAACGATCTTCTGCGCAGCAACAAGCGTCAGCATTACGGGAAAAGATCACGGAGCTGGAGACGTTGGTAATCGGCGCGCAACAGTCCGTGGGCGAACTCAACGACACCATCAAGGCTGACAAACGTGTTCTCGAAGACGCGGTCACAAGTCACGATGAGATCTTTAGATCCGCGCAGACAGACCGGACAACAGCCTTCGCCGATTGGCTCAAGAAACAGCGTGAGGATTTCGGGGAGCTTGCGAAACCGCATGTGAATGTTCTAAAGGCCACAGTCTCGGAAGGTGAAGAGGTTCTGAAACACATCAGGAGCTTGGGGGATCAGACCGACGCGGCCGCCGGGAAAACCACAGGGCACATACTGGCCGAGGAATTCAAAACGTCCTCGGCTGCGGAACTTGAGTCGGGCAACAAGTCGTTCTGGGCCGGAGTGATCGTCGCGCTCATCGGAGTCGGCTGGCTTATTGTGGTCGCGATCCTGACTTTCAGCGATCGTAGTGACTTCAACTGGAACTGGATAGCCCTCAAGATCTCTCTGACGTTGGCCCTGGGAGGCGTGGCCACGGTACTGATACGAAGGGGTCAACACTCACAAGCCACCGCACGCGACTACAAGAGGACTGAACTGGAGCTACGAGCTATCGGACCCTTTCTGTCTGACATAAAGACCCCGACCATCGCCGAAGAAGCGAAAGTTGACTTCCTCAAGCGAACATTCGGCCGAGCTGCAGGGGGCAACGGCAACTCGCAGGGGGACGAAGCTGGACAGGCATTGGGAAACAAAGCTATGGACATTCTGTCCGTCCTCGCAGACAAGGTACCGACGCTCAAGCTTTAGTCCGTCCTAAGGGTGTCATTACAGTGAGACCGCAGGCTGGCGATTGGCCTTGGACCTGTGCAGGTCTCGCGTTCGAAACCAAGGACAGAGTGATGCCGTTCGTCTCGACAAGCGAACGGCCACTGCTATAACCAGGTTCATTTCTCTCCAGTTGGCAAGCCGAGCAGCCTCTCACTTCAGCCTCTGTTGCCATCGACTCCATTGCCGGTTGCAGTTGCGCCTTCGGCTGTCCACAATGGCGAGAATCCCCCTTCAGCGCATGGCAGCGGGGTGGGCGGCCGGATGGTGTCGCCCTAGACCGATGATCTGGGGCTGCCGTGGTGGGGGAGTACCTCCGCGCGCACTTCCGCGGCCGCCCCTACGGCGAGGACACTGCCGCCAGCGAAACAGCCTGCGTACCGTGGAACTTGTGGACAGAAAAGAAGAGATCCGTGAGTTCCTGATTTCGCGTCGTGCGAAGGTCAGCCCGGAGCAGGCCGGGATCCCCAGCTATGGGGAGCTGCGGCGTGTGCCGGGTCTGCGCCGTGAGGAAGTGGCGCAGCTCGCCGGGGTGAGCACGGACTATTACACGCGGCTGGAACGCGGCAGCATCCGCGGCGTCTCAGACTCGGTGCTCGAGGCAGTGGCCTCCGCGCTTCAGCTGGACGAGGCCGAGCGGGCACACCTGATGGACCTGGCGCGGACGGCCAACGCGCCGTCGGGCCGGACGCCCCGCCGTCCGGCGCAGCAACGGGTCCGTCCCGGAGTGCTGCGTCTGCTGGATGGGATGACCGGGGGTGGCCGGCATGGTGCAGAACGGCCGTGGCGACGTGCTCGCCGGCAACATGCTGGGACGGGCCCTGTACTCCGAGGTATTTAACTCAGATGTATCGTTTGGTCGGGATGTTCCGGGCTGGCTGCCGAACCAGGCCCGCTACGTCTTCCTCGATCCGCGGCCAGCCGACTTCTACCCCGACTGGAACGCGATCGGGGCCATCATGGTCGCGATGCTTTTGCCAGTCGGGTTTTCAGACTGGACCTGCCCCGCTTTGTCTGGGTTATCGTGAGCGGCGCTCTGGCCTTTTTGCTCATGCTCACGGATGTTTTGAGTTACCTCCTCAAGGCCCTGGCCTGGCAGGGTGTATTTGTAACCGCGTGGGTTGCCATCGCACTGGTATTCATTGGCCTGAACTGGAAAGCGCAGGATCTCGTCCCTGATATCCGGCCGGCTAATCTCAAGGCAATCAGCCCCGGAGCAGTCGCCTGGGTGTTTGCTTCAGCAGTGGGAATTGCGCTCACTGAACAAACGGCGTGGCCGGTAGTGTCCCAGCTCACCCCCCTGATCACCATGGCGTTGGCTGCCGGCGTCTACTACGGCGCCTATAAACTCTCACCGCCTCGTCTGATCAGCTCCATAGAGACCATTGACCCAGCCGATGAAGAGCTGGATCCTGCCCTCACGCATCAGACCAGCTGAAGGCCATATCACTACCAAATGCAAGAAGACCGACAGTTCAACAACGAAGTCTAGATCCAGCATCGCAAACGGCGGGTCCGGCAGTTTTCACCGCCGGCCCCGCCGATTTCTTTACGGGTGTTTCACGGTCGGCCGTGAACCCTCGTCCGTCAGCTTGCGGCGTATCCCGGCACGGACTCCGCGGCCCGAGCCGCGATCTTCGCCGCGGTGCCGCGGCCCATCCGTACGGCCCCGTCCACGTGCTGGTAACCCTCTGCGGCTAGGTCGGAGGAGGCCCAGTAGATCGGTCCCACGGGAGTCAGCTGGTCCGCGCCGTACCGGTGCAGTCCGCCCAGGTCATAGCTGGAGGCATAGGCGCCGCGGGTCCATTCCTCCGATCCCCAGTCGGATTCGAAGTACACCACCGGCTCCAGCGCCTTGGGACCCAGCGACTTTGCGAAGTCTTCCAGAATCACCTGGCGTCGCTCATCAGCGCCGAGCGCGAACATGGCATCTGCCTTCTCATCCGGCACGAAGGCGACCAACGTCCCACGTGCGTCCTCGTGGTTGGTGTTATCGTAAATTTCCTGAACGATTAGGTCCGGACTGAAGCAGGTGCCGGACAGTCCTTCGTCCCGCCAGAACGGCGACTCGTAGACCGCATGGACCTTGATGACCAGGCCAAGGGACTGGTGTTGGTGCATCTGGTGCTGCCGGCGCGGCAGTGGCGGATCGAAGGAAACCCGGGAGAAGAGGTTGGGCGGCACGGCCATGATGGCGTACTTTGCCCGGACCGTGGCTTTCTCTGACACGGCGGTCACGCCAGTGCCGTCCTTCCGCTGCCCCCATTGCAGGCTCCGTACAGGTGATCCCAGTACGACGTCGTCGCCCAGTTCTGCGGCGATCGTTTCGGAGAGCCGCTGCATGCCTCCCACCACCCGCTTGTCCAGGAGCAGGTCCTCGTCAACCAGGTTGGAGAACGAGCCGGCGGACGCCGCCATCAGGATGGCCTGCAGTGCGGAGAAGGAGTGGGAAGGCTTGGTCAGCATGCCCCCGGCCAGGAAGTGGCCGATGTTGACGCAGGCTTCCTCATCCGCGGAATGCTGGCGCAACCAGTGGTGCAGGGAGATGGTGTCCAGTTCCCGGGCTCTGGGGTGTGCCCAGGGCTCGGTGGAGCCGACGTCGGCCGCGAGTTCGTCGAGGATGTCGATCAGGCGCTGGATCTCACGCCCTGTCTCCTCCGGCACCGGGAACATGTCCCCGGCATACTCGGTCCGTTCGCCCTTCGGTGAGACATACACGGATTTTCCCTCGCGGTACCGGCTGAAGGTTTCCAGTCCGAGCTCGTCGAGGATGGACTTCAGCGCATCCTGGTCCGGGGAGATCCACTGGCCTCCGATCTCCAGGGAGGCGCCGTCTATGGTGTCCGTCCATGTCCGGCCGCCCACACGGTCGCGGGCTTCCAGGACGGCGACGGTCAAGCCGGAGGCCTTGAGGTCGCGGGCCGCTGTCAGCCCCGTGACGCCGGCGCCGATGATGACTATGTCGCGGTCGAGAGTTTTAACTGTTTCCTCGAATTTCATGGTCTTGATCATTCCTTGTCGTGGATGTGGGTGGGTGCGGCGCCGGCCAAAGCCGGAGCTCCGCTGGTGGGGTGATCGCCGTCGTCGGTATGCCCGTTGAACTCATCGTCTGCGGGCTCCTCTTCGAGCACAAAGTCGGAGATCTTCCGGCGGAAGCCCTTGGTGAGTACAGCGAGGTACACCACGCCGGCCACGGTCCAGACCAGACCGAAAATGAGCGCTTCCAGATGCAGGAAGGCCCACAGCACGCTGGTCATGCCCGCTCCGATGAGGGGCAGCACCAGATAGTGGAAGACGTCCCTGGGTGTGCGGTGCCGCTTCTTGCGGACCACGAAGTAGGCGATCACGGAGAGGTTTACAAACGTGAAAGCGATCAGCGCGCCGAAGTTGATCATGGACGCCACCAACTCCAGCGACGGCGTTATCGCCAGCAGCGAGACCACACCCACCAACGCCACGGTGAAAACCGGCGTCCGGAATTTCGGGTGAACGTAGGCGAAGAGTTTGGCGGGGCGCAGCACGCCGTTGCGTCCCATCACGAAAAGCAGACGGGAAACGCTGGCGTGTGAAGAGAGGCCGGAAGCGATGGTGGCCGCGAACGCTCCGGCCAGGAACAGCAGCTGGAAAACCTGCCCGCCCACGTAGAGCGCCATTTCCGGCAGCGTGTCATCGGTGACCTGGAATTGGTCCACCGTGGGGAACACGGACTGGCCAAACCAGGCCGCCAGGAAGAAAATGCCGCCGCCGATCCCCAGGGTGAGCAGGATGGCCCGCGGCATGGTCTTCGGGTCCTTAGCCTCCTCGGTGTACATGGTGATGGCGTCGAAACCGATGAAGGAGAAGCACACCACGGTCGCTCCGGTAAGGATCGCCGCAGCTTTCATGCTGTCGTTGAACAGCGGTGCTGTGGAGAAGATGGTGCCCTGTCCCACGCCGTTGGTCAGCTGGATGCCGGCCAGGACAACGAACGCGACAATCAGTGCGATTTCGAAGACCACCAGCGTCGAGGTGACCTTGGAAGTTGAGGTCATGCTGCGCAGGTTGATGCCGGTGATCAGGGCGACGTACAGCACTACCCAGATCCAGCCCGGAGCCTCGGGAAACAGCGCCTCCATGTAGATGCGGATCAGCAGCGCATTGACCACCGGCAGCAGAAGGTAATCCAGCAGCGCCGCCCAGCCCACGACGAAGCCGAGTCCTGGGTGCATGGTCTCGCGGGTGTAGGTGTACGCCGAACCGGCGGCAGGGAAGACCCCAACCATCTTCCCGTAGCTGAGTGCGGTGAAGAACATCACCACCATGGCCACCAGGTATGCCAAGGGGACCAGCCCGCCGGTTTCCAGGGAGACAATGCCGAACGTATCAAAGACCACCGTGGGGGTCATGTAGCCAAGGCCCAGGCCCACGATGGCCCACATGCCCAGGGAACGCTTGAGTGATTTTTTCGGTGCCATGGATGTCACTTCCTCAAGGGGGATTCGACGTTGCCGGGAGCGGTGGTGGCCCGGTGTTTCCGCAACAGCGCGGCAACCTCCACGGCGTCACCGCTGGGGGCGGTTGATTTTGCAGCGGGGCGGGCAAGGAGCAGGTAGAGCAGGCCGGTTCCGCTGATCATGGACAGGCCGGCCAGGACCGTCCAGTCGGCCAGGAAATCGCCGGTGCTGCCAGGCAGGGCCAGCAGCGCCATGGCGAAGATGCCGTAGGCCAGGGCGGCGACGTTGACGGCGAAGCCTGCGGCGCCGAGGCTGAACGGTCCGGCCGGACGCCAGCCTTTGATCCGCTGCCGCAGTGCTGCGAGCACCACGGACTGGAAGGCGACGTAGATGCCGAGGACGGCAAAGGAGGTGACCTGGGTCAGCAACCCATCAGGGCCCAGGTAGATGATTACGCACAGCGCCAGTGGGATGCTGCACGCCACTATCAGCGCGTTGGTGGGAACCTTGGCCGTTCCGGAGACCTTGGACAACCACTGGTGTCCGGGCATCATTCCGTCGCGGGCGAAGGAATAGATGAGCCGGCTGGCCGCAGCCTGGAGGCTCAGGACGCAGGACAGGAACGCGGTGAGCGCGATGATTAGGAAGAACTTGGCACCGATCGGCCCCAGTGCCGCTTCGAGGATGGCGGGGATGGGGTCCGCGTCCTCGCCTTTGACGATTTCCTGCAGGTTCGGTGCCGCCAGCACGTAGCCGCAGAAGGAGAACAGTGCCGAGACGCCGCCCACCAGGATGGTCATCATCATGGCCCGAGGGATGCGCCGGGCCGCGTCGCTGACTTCCTCGGCAACGTCGCCGCATGCCTCGAACCCGTAGAACAGGAACAGGCCCGCCAGGGCGGCACCCATGAAAGTGGCCGCGTATGGCTGATCCCCCTGGACTCCCATGGAGTTGAAGAAGACGCCGAATTCCTGCTTGCGCTGGAAGATCAGCAGGTGCAGCCCTACGGCGATGACGCCCACCAGTTCCGCGGCCAGACCGATCCGGGCTACCCGGCTCAGGGTCCTGGTTCCGGTGAAGTTCAGTACAAGCGCAACAACCAGCAGAATGATGGAGAGCCACAACGTGGCCTCCCGCGTCAGTTCGAGGTTGAAGAGGCTCGCCAGGAATCCGCTGCCGAACTGCGCGACGGAGGTGATGGTGACGATCATGGCCCAGATGTAGATCCAGGCTGACATCCAGGCGTACCGCCGGCCCCAGAGCCGCCGGGTCCACGGATAGATGCCGCCGTGAATGGGGTATTGCGAAACGACCTCGCCGAACACCAGGGCCACCAGCAGTTGCCCGGCGCCGACAATGAGGATCCAGAACACCGACGGCGGACCGCCGGTGGACATGGCGATCGCGAACAGCGAGTACACGCCCACGAGCGGTGAAAGGTATGTGAATCCGAGGGCGAAGTTGGCCCACAGTGACATGGAGCGTTCGAAGGTGTCCTGGTATCCCAGAACGGCGAGGTGTTCGCCGTCGCCGATGTTCTTTTCCGGTGGCTCCGCCGGGGTCCGTCCGTTACCCACGGCTGCCCGGCCCGATGTAGCTCATGACGTGCTTGATCCGGGTGTAGTCCTCCAGGCCGTACATGGAGAGGTCCTTGCCGTAGCCGGACTGCTTGAAGCCGCCATGTGGCATCTCGGCAACAAGCGGGATGTGGGTGTTGATCCAGACGCAGCCGAAGTCCAGCTTCTTGGCGAACTGCATGGCGCGGGTGTGGTTCTGGGTCCAGACCGAGGAGGCCAGGCCGTAGTCCACGTCGTTAGCCATCTTCAGTGCCTCGGCGTCGGTGGAGAACTTCTGCACGGTCACGATGGGTCCGAAGACTTCTTCCTGCACCAGTTCGTCGTCCTGATTCAGTCCGGACACCACGGTCGCTTCGTGGTAGTAGCCCACCGTTCCGTGCCGTTTGCCACCGGTCTCGACGACGGCGTGATCGGGGAGGCGCTTGACGAACCCCGCAACCCGTTTAAGGTGTTCGGCGCTGCTGAGCGCCCCGAAGAGGATGCCTTCCTCGTCCGGGGCGCCAGTCTTGGCGTTTTTCTGGACTTCGGCGGTGAAAGCCGCAACGAATTCGTCGTGGATGCTCTCGTGCACCAGCAGGCGGGTGGCTGCCGTGCAGTCCTGGCCGGCGTTGTAGAACGATGCCGGGACGATGCCTTCGACGGCTGCGGCGATGTCTGCGTCGCTGAAGACGATGACCGGGGCCTTGCCTCCAAGCTCTAGGTGTACGCGCTTGACATCGGCGGCAGCGGCTCCGGCCACCTCCATGCCGGCGCGGACGGATCCGGTGATGGACACCATGCCCGGAACCTTGTCCGCCACCAGGGCGCGGCCTGTGTTCCGGTCACCCAGGATCACGTTAAAGGCGCCGGCGGGGAGGAATTCGCTAGCCAGTTCGGCGAACAGCAGGGTGGAGCTGGGAGTGGAATCCGAGGGTTTGAGGACCACGGTGTTGCCGGCGGCCAGCGCCGGGATGACCTTCCATGTAGCCATCATCAGCGGATAGTTCCACGGGGCCACCTGCCCGATCACTCCGATGGGCTCACGGCGGATGGAGGAGCTGTGGTCCGCCAGATACTCGGCCGTAGCCCGTCCCTCCAACGTCCTCGCGGCACCGGCGAAAAAGCGGATCTGGTCCACCAAGACATCGATTTCGTCCGAGACGATCCCGCCGCGGAGCTTGCCGGTGTCGGCGCATTCAAGGTCAGCAAGATCCTCGGCACGGGTCTCCACCGCGGTGGCGATGCGAAGCAGCGCCCGCTGGCGCTCCGCCGGCGTGGTGTCGCCCCAAGTCTCGAATGCAACAGAGGCGGCAGCATACGCCGCGGCTACGTCCTCCTCGTTAGAAATGGGGGTTCTGGCTATGACCTCTTCGTTGGCCGGATTGATAATTTCCAGCCTTTCCGTAGAGGAAGACTCGACGTATCGGCCGTCGACAAAGTTTTGTAGTTCGCGCACACTCATGGGTTTCCCTTCCAAAGACAACAATCAGGACGGAGGCCTTGCGGCCCGCTCCGTGACGCGGTTCACAGCGCCTAAGTGAGACTACACCTGATTCATCTGGAATAGGATGTTTAATTTATATGTCTTCTCCCATGAGGAGTTTCAGCCCGGTGCCAGGGCACGGGACAGCGTGCCATCCTTGGCTTGCTGCACTAGCGTCGGACACGACGGAACCGACCCGAAGGGTCGGGCAAACCGACAAAATGACCCGGCCGCTGCTGCTGACGAGTGCGATCGCTGATTCCGTTGCACGGAGCAGCGGTAGCACGTCGGGCTCTAACCGCCTGACCAGGATGTCCGCCCCGACAACTCCCCGCATGGACTCGCCGACGCCCACGGGAACGGTGAGGGTCAGGATGTAGTCGCAGGTACACAGGTGGTCTACGTACGGGCCGGTGATGTGGCGGGCCCTGGTGGTTTCGGGGACCTGGTACCACTCAAAGGCCGTGAAGTCCCGCAGGTATTGTGCATATTCGCGCGATGCCAGGTCCAGCCTGCTGGGTTTCGTAGTGGTGCCCAGCAGGGGATTGTCCGAGAGCGGGCCCAGCCACCAGGAAAAATTCAGCGCCTGGCTGAGGTCTGATTCCGGAGCTGCGATGAAGCCTGCCCCGATCACGAGTGGATCAGCTGCAGTCAGCTCTGGCTCCACCAGGGAATACACCAGCGACTCGATCCGGGTGGTGCCGTTCTCTGCCCCCGCCTTCTCCACAGCTGAGCGCCAGCTGTCCAACGTGGTGAATACGCCGGTGAAAAGAGCACCGATGGCGGCCGAGCATTCCCTCCCGCGTTCAGCGTCCGGCACGTTGTCCCTTATGCGCATGGCCATGCTCTCATTGCTCAATTCTTTCTTTTGCTGCCAACAACCAACTCGACAGTTCGCTCAGCTGAACCCGCACCAGCGCGCGGGCCTGCTCTGGGTCATGGGCGGAAATCGCCTCCGCGATCTTCACGTTCTGCCCGAAAATGTTCCGACGCAGATCCTCGTCGGCAACTCCCAGCCACAACAGGGAACCAAATTCGGCCTGCAGACGGATCTGTTCACGGACAAGGCGCGGCGACTGGCTGATGACGGCTATTTCCAGATAGAAACCACCCGCGTTCCGGGCAGCATCGCTCACCGTGGCAAAGTCGGCATTCTCCAGCCATAGCCGCAGGCGGGCCGATTCCTCATCCGATGCCAACTCCGCGGCCCGTTCGGTGCACCCGGCGCTGAGCACCCCGAAGTAGACGGCGCTGTCTTCGATATCGACCCGGGCCATGCCGCGCAGCCGGGCCCAGAGCAGTGCTTCCGGGGTCCGGGACACAGGCAGAACGAAGCTGCCCCCCTCGCGGCCGCGTCGGGTTTCCACCAATCCGGCGTCCCGCATGGCGCTTAGTGCTTCGCGGGCAGTCACCAGGGCCACACCGAACCGCTGTGCCAGTTCCGCTTCGCTGGGCAAGCGGTCCCCCGGCGTCAGGACGCCCAGGAGGATCGCATCGATGAGCCGCTGGGCGACCTGCTCCGAACGGCCGGCGCCGGACAGCTGGGCAAAAACTGCCGCCCGGGCTCCCTGCGAGGATGGCTGCGGTGCCAGGTCTGAAGTCACAGTTCGGTCCCGCAGCGTGGTGGCGGGATCTGCGCGCAAAGTTGTGGCCTGTCATCCATAGCGCCACTGTATCTTTCGGTTCGGGTCTTAGCGCAACATCCTGCGTCCCCTGGACAGCAAGGAGCCCCAGGCACCGGCGACGAGCTCACGGAAAGCGCCGGAGGCACCGCGCTGATCTCCCGGTTCGTGGCGGCCCATGTGGCCGGCGCCTGTGGCACCGGCCTAACTTGCTGCGAAAGCGTACAAACAAAGGCAAAAACCTTGACGTTCTGCACGGTGACGGGTGTCACAGGGGTGCATACGCTCAGTGGACGGTCTGTTCCTCCACCCAGAAACTACTTCGGCGGTCTGCAACTTGGGCCGTAGGACTGAAAGAAGAAGCTCCCATGCCACTCCAGACAAACCGTCCCCACGAGTCGACCGTCACCGCCACAACCGGTCACCATGCGCCCACGAGCGGCTGGTGGCGGCCCGACGACGGCCCAGAGCCATTCCGCTACCTGCAACAGGGGGAAATCATGCCCTCTCTCGAGGGGGCACAGACTCTGTGGATGCTCGTCCATGAACTCGATCCGTCGCTAAGAGTCCGCTCCCGAAGCCGGCAGCGCTAAGAGAGGCGTCTCTTTACTCGATCCATCAATCGCACTCGCCCAGAAGGACAGTAAAGCCATGAAACGCAAAAGCCTGGTACAAAGCAACGACAACCGGCGGCTCGTATCGCCCGAACCCGGCAGTGGCCAGCAGCCACTCACCAGCACGCAACAGTCAAAGTGGGCAAGCACCATTCCCGGTAAATGCAATTCCGATCAGCGGCGCACCGAATCGATGCTGACGACGACTCCGGCGTACGGCGCTCAAAACCCGATTGAATGAACGGCTTCCCAACGAACCGCAGGGAATTGAGAGCAGTTCATTGCCCTCAGGCAGTCGGTTGTCTGTCTGCTCTCTGACCTAAACCCAGAGCTCGAAGCCAAGATCTTTGTGGAAGTACTCTCGACAATCAGTAGCATCTGCGGCCAGCCATAAACCCGAGCCGTCGGGCATTTCTTCTTCGACGATGCCTCGGCGAACTAGGTGTTCGTTTTGGCGGATCTCAACGACGTCGCCCACCCGGTTCTGCCAGACTGCCGCCTGGCGAGCAGGGCCGGTGCGCGACAAGGCCGTGACATCGACCGCGGCACTCACCGAAAGGCCCCCTCGCCCGTTAGTTTCTGACCCAGGATGAGGGTGTGGACTTCGTCAGTGCCTTCGTAGGTTCGCACTGATTCGAGGTTGTTGGCGTGGCGCAGCGGTGAGTATTCGAGGGTAATACCGTTGCCGCCAAGGATCGTACGGGCCTCCCGGCAGATTTCGATCGCCTCGCGGCAGTTGTTGAGTTTGCCCACGCTGATCTGGTGGGGCTGCAGTTTTCCTGCGTCCTTAAGCCGTCCCAGGTGCAGGGCCAGGAGAAACCCCTTATTGATTTCCAGAGCCATGTTCACGAGCTTCTGCTGGGTGAGCTGGTACCCGGCGAGCGGGCGGCCGAACTGAAGGCGCTCCTTGGAGTAGACGAGAGCGTCCTCGAAGGAATCGCGTGCCGCGCCCATCGTGCCCCAGGCGATGCCGTAGCGTGCCTCGTTCAGGCACGAGAACGGGCCTCTGAGGCCGGAGACGTCGGGCAGGACCGCGTCATCGGGGAGGCGCACGTTCTCCAGCGATATTTCGCACTGGACCGAGGCGCGCATCGAGAGTTTCGGCTCGATCGGAGTGGCCGTGAAGCCAGGAGTGCCAGTGGGCACGACAAAGCCGCGCACGCCGGTGTCCGTCTGGGCCCAAATCACAGCTACCTGAGCGACGTTGGCGAGTCCGATCCAACGCTTGGTGCCGTTCAGGATCCAGTCATCGCCGTCACGGCGGGCGAATGTGGTCATGGCTGACGGGTCTGACCCCGCGGTGGGTTCGGTGAGGCCAAAGCATCCGATTGCCTCGCCGGCCGCCATTCGCGGGAGCCACTCCTGTTTTTGCTCCTCGGAGCCGTGCTTGGCGATGGCGGACATGGCGAGAGACCCCTGGACCGACACGAAGGTGCGGATGCCGGAGTCGCCGGCTTCAAGTTCGGCGGCGGCGAGGCCGTAGTCGACCGCGGTTCCTCCTGCGCAGCCGTAGCCCTTGAGATGCATGCCAAGCAGGCCGAGTTTGGCAAGTTCCGGCACGATTTCGATAGGGAACCTGGCCTCCTCGTACCACTTGGCGATGTTCGGCTTGATTTCTTCCCGGACGAACATCCGGACCCTGTCGCGCAGGGCGAGCTCTTCGGTGCTGAGGAGGGAATCGAATGAGATCAGGTCCGAGGGGTCCACGGCAGCGGCTGCCTCGAGGTCGGCTGAACTGGGGGCAAGGCTCATGGTGTGGTCCTTCTTGGGCCTGAACGGCTCGGGGAATTGGGGCTTGGAGGTTTTAGGGGGAAGTCTTACTTTTCGGGTGCCGCAGCCACTCCACTACGTCCTCGGTGTGCTCCCCGAGTGCGGGCGCTGCGTGGGTCCGTGGCGGCAGCGGCGGCGTCCAGGTGATGGGGTGGCGGATCTGGCGTCCGATGACTGAGCCGCCGGCGTCGTGCATTTCGATGGTGGGCGCCAGACCCAAGGATTCCGCGAAGGCAATGCCTTCGCCGATACTGGCTACACGCCCGGCGGGTACCCCCACGGCGACCAGGTTGTCCTGCCACGCCTCCGCCCCTGCCCCGGCCAGCCCGGACTCAAGCAGCGGGATGAGGTCGCGGCGGTACCTGACCCGGTCCGAGTTCGTTCCAAAGCGCGGGTCCACGGCAAGCTCCGGCGCCCCGATTGCCTTGCATAGCCGCGCAAACTGCGCGTCATTGCCCACGGCGACGGCCAGCGGGGCGTCGGCCGTGGCCAGGAGCTGGTAGGGGACGATGGAGGGGTGGTCGTTGCCCATCCGTTTGGGCACGACACCTGCACCGAGATACGCCTGTCCCTGGTTGGCGAGTGCGCCCTGGAGGCTGGACAGAAGGTTGACCTCGATCCGGCGGCCCCGCCCTGAGGAGGCACGCTCGGAAAGGGCCGCGAGGATGCCGATGGTGGCATCCTTTGCTGTCAGGACATCGACCAGCGCGACCCCGGCCTTGTAGGGCTCGCCGTCCGGGTCGCCGGTAATACTCATGAGCCCGCCGAGCGCTTGGACGATGAAGTCGTACCCAGGAAGATCCCGGCCGCCGGTGGACCCGAACCCTGAGATCGATGCGTACACGAGTCCCGGGTTCTCCTCGGCGAGCGACTCATACCCGAGCCCGAGTCCGGCGAGCCCGCCTGGCTTGAAGTTCTCAACCAGAACGTCGGCGCGGCGCGCGAGTTCCCGGGCAAGCTCCAGGTCCTCAGAGTCGGTCAGGTCCAGGGTGATGGATTCCTTGTTCCGGTTGACGCTCTCGAAGTAGGTGGCCCCCGTTTTCGACGACGGCGGAGCCCACTGGCGGGTGTCGTCTCCGGTTCCTGGCCGTTCGACTTTAATGACGCGGGCGCCGAGATCGGCCAGGGTCATGGTCGCAAGCGGCCCGGCGAGCACGCGGGAAAAGTCCGCGACGAGGATCCCCGCGAGGGGAGCGCCGGATCCCGGCTCCGGCCTCATGGCTGACCCCAATCGGGCCGCGTTCCCGCAAGACTCATGAGAGCACGGAGCGAATGGATGCCTCCAGCACGGCGAGGCCCTCGTCGAGGACGTCGGCCTCGATAACAAGCGGGGGAAGCAGCCGGATCACATTTCCGTTGGTACCGCACGTGAGGGTGAGGACGCCATGGGCGTTTGCTGCCTTGGCGGCGGCGCTTGCAAGGTCCCCCCGGGGTCCTGAGCTGTCGCGGAACTCGATTGCCATCATAGCGCCACGGCCGCGCACGTCGGCGACGCCGTCCAGAGCCACAAGAGGCTCGAAGCGGCGACGAACGGCGGCTTCGATGCGAGCGGCGTTTTCCAGGAGGGTGCCCTCTTCGAGGAGTTCGAATACCGCCAGTGCGGCCTCGCAGGCCACCGGGTTACCGGCATAGGTTCCGCCGAGACCTCCGGTGTGAACGGCGTTCATGAGCTCGGCCCGCCCGGTAGCGGCCGAGAGCGGCAGACCGGCGCCGAGGGCCTTCGCGGTCAACGTGATGTCCCCGGCAATACCTTCGTTCTCAGATGCGAACAGCTTTCCGGTGCGGCCCATGCCGGACTGGATTTCGTCGATGACTAGGACGATGCCGTGGCGAGTTGCGATCTCGCGCAGCCCCGTGAGGAATCCTGGGGCCTGGACAATGAAGCCTCCCTCGCCCTGGATCGGCTCGATGACCATCGCGGCGAAAGTCTCCGGTCCGTTCTGCGCAAGTAGGGCCTCGACCCGGCCGAGGGCTTCCGCGGGTCCGTCCGGTGAGGTGTGCGCGGGTGCCGTCGGTCCGCGGAATACGGAACCCGGGAGAGGTCCGAAGTTGAGCCGGTAGGGGTTCTCCTTTGCCGTCATGGCCATCGTGAGCGCGGTGCGTCCGTGGTAGGCCTCATCGAAGACGAGGATGTTCGGGCGCCGGGTTGCGGCCCGTGCAACCTTGACCGCGTTTTCGACAGCCTCGGCACCGGTGGTGAACAGGGCGGTCCGCTTCTCAAAGTCGCCGGGGGTGTGCTCGTTGAGCCAGCGGCAGACCTCGATGAACGACGCGTATTCGGTGACCATGAAGCAGGTGTGCGTGAAACGCTCGAGCTGGGCGGCGGCGCGCTTGGCCACCTTGGGGTTCGCCGCGCCGACGCTAGTCACCGCGATTCCTGAGGCGAAGTCGATTAGGTGATTGCCGTCAACATCTACGAGCAGCGCATTTAGCGCATGGTCGATGAACACCGGCATGGTGATGCCGAATGCGTCGGTAACGTGCTGGCGGCGTTCGGCTTCCAGCTCGCGGGAGCGCGGGCCGGGGAGCTCTGTGAGCAGGCGGCGGGCGGTTGCTGTGACGCGGGCCGGGTCAGTGGCGCAGCTGGGGGCGAGTTCTGGTGTGACGGTCATGGGTCCTCCTCGTGTGTCTGGATCCCAGGATAAGGACGGCGGAGCCTGCTGTCTTTGGATGATTCATCCTGCCGAAAGCCCACAGAAGCCGGATTGTACAAAGGCTCGTACCTTATGATTTAGGCATGATCACCCTCGCTCGGCTTGTCGAGGCTGCAAAGCCTGACCTAGTGCCATTCTGGCCGGTCCCGCTCCCCCGCGTTGAACTGACGGGCGTTCATGTGTCCGAGCTTGAGGATCCGACCGTGTTCCTTTACGGAGGCGAACTGCTCCTGACCGTGGGACTGCAGCTCGGCGGCCTCAACGGTGACGCACGGGCGGAGGCAGCCCGAAATTACGTGCAACGGCTCGTCGACGGCGGAGTGGCGGCTCTGGGTTTGGGCCTTGGCTCAGGCCATGCCATGGTGCCCGACGAGCTGCGGGCGGCATGCGTGGAATCGGGGCTTCCCCTTCTGACGGTACCCCGGGAATCCCCCTTCCTGGCCGTATCGCGGGCCTACTGGGAGCTTGTCAGACAAGGTGGCGAGGCCGAACTTACTGCCCTTCTGGGCCTTCAGGTGGCACTGACACGCGCCGCCGCGGAAGAGGATGCGGAGCCCGAGATCGTCCGTGAGCTCTCCCGCGCCCTCGGCACCTGGGTTGCTTACTTACCGGAAAGTGACGGGACTCCGTCGTCGGCGGCTGCCAGCGGTGGTGAATTGCCAACCGGACTGCTGGCGGAACTGGCGCGCGAATCTGCCCGGCTGCGGACCGCCCGTCGGGGGGCGACGGGCAATATTCAACTCGAATCCGGTACGGCTTCCCTCTATCCGGTATCCGACGGTCCGGCGATGTCCGGCTACCTTGCATTGGGCCGAAGCGGGCAACTTGGTGCTGCGGAACGTCACCTGTTCCTGACTGCGTCCACGCTCCTTGCTGCCAGGGCGGCAGGACAACGTCGGGCGGCGGCTGAACGGCGCCGCGCCGAGGGGATGCTCGCAGCGCTCGTCCTGGAGGGACATGATGATGCCGCGCGCCTCCTTGCCACGCAAATGGACTCCGATCCGCTGCCCGAGACAGCATTCGTCGTGGTGCTTCCAGACCTTGAAGAGTTGGCAACGCAGCCACAACCGGACGGGCTCGTGCTCGAACGTTCCGGCGTTATGTTGGTGCTCCAGGCAGCATCCAGCCCCTCCCCGAAGCTGCCCAAGGGCGCCCGCGGCGCGTGGGGCGGGCCGATGCCGCTTCGGCGCCTTCATGAGATCCGGGCCCAAGTCGCCGAGATTGCAGCCTCCGCCCCTCCCGGACAGCTCATACGCGTCGGTCACGGACTCGATCTGCCGGCCGACGAATGGGTGGACCAGCTGATGGCGCACCCGGGCCACCTCCTCGAGACTGTCCGCGCATATCTGGCCCACCGCGGGCAATGGGAGGCCGCCGGGCGCGAAATTGGCGTGCACCGGAACTCGGTGCGATACAGGATTGCCCAGGCCAAGGAACTATTGGGGGTCGACCTGGATGACCCCGACGTGGCAGCCCAACTCTGGCTGGCTCTCAGGGGCCGGACCCAAGCGCCCCACAAAGAATAGAACCAAGGAACCCCAGCCAATCGGCTGCCCCCTCGGCTGACGCGCCCCCGCCGGGAGTCGATCCGGGCACACCACTAAACGGGGTCCGTTCTTTAGCCCTGCCGTTCTTTAGCCTGCCATCACGACTTTTGACGAATCGTACAAAGAAAAGGCCAAGTCACGACGTTCTGCACGGTGACTGACATCGTGGGTTTGCCTACTCTCAATGGACAGTCCGGCGAAGGAACGAGAGGACGATCGTGACGATCGAAGACACAAAGCCAACCACGAAGACGACCGGCCGCACGAGGACCATCCGTGGGGCCGTGCTTACAGTTATCGGGGCGGACCGGCCCTACAAAGACACGCTTCCCCTCCGTGTGAACGAACTTGAGCTGGAAGGTCCCGGCCAGGGCGAGATCCTTGTCCGCATAGAGGCCGCCGGGGTGTGCCACTCGGACCTCTCCGTGGTGAACGGAAACCGGCCACGGCCAGTTCCGATGCTGCTCGGTCATGAGGCCGCCGGAATCGTGGAGGAACTCGGTGAGGGTGTCACTGACATTTCACTGGGTCAGCGTGTTGTGATGACCTTCCTGCCCCGGTGCGGAGAGTGCGCCGGATGCCACTCGAACGGCAAGACGCCGTGCGCGCAGGGCAGCGCCTCCAATGCGGAAGGCACCCTGCTCGGTGGTAGCCGGAGACTCTCCAGAGGCGGAGAGCCTGTGCACCACCACCTCGGAGTCTCCGCATTCGCCACGCACGCCGTGGTCTCCCGCCGTTCCGTTGTGCCCGTCGGCCCGGACGTCCCGGCGCACGTCGCCGCGCTGCTGGGCTGTGCCCTGCTTACCGGCGGCGGAGCTATTCTCAACGTTGCCACGCCCGGTCCTTCCGCCCGGGTGGCCATAGTCGGACTCGGCGGTGTAGGGATGGCCGCGCTCATCACCGCCAAAGCCACCGGAGTCGAATACGTGGTCGGCATTGACACGCTGCCGGCCAAGCTGGAAGCCGCCATGAGTCTCGGCGCGAGTGACGCCATGACCTCCGCGGTAGCGCTGGAACGCGGTGAGAAGTTCGACGCCGTCATTGAAGCCGCCGGACACCCCCGCGCACTGGAAGCGGCCATCGCCCTGACAAAGCCCGGCGGTATCACCGTGACGGTCGGGCTGCCGGCCCCTGGACAGCCCGCCTCCATCGACCCGCTCGCCCTTACGGCTGAGGCTCGGACCATCGTCGGCAGCTACCTCGGCTCAGCCGTTCCGGAACACGACATCCCGATTTACGAAGAGCTATGGCGCTCCGGGCAACTGGCCGTTGAAAGCCTAGTCTCGGACACCATCCCCCTCGAAGAGATCAACCGGGCCATGGACACTCTCGACGGCGGCCACGCGCTGCGCCAAATCATCACCTTTTCCTGAACCACCAGACATTCCCTGAGGAGATAACACCATGTCAATCACCAACGACCACATCTACAGTGCCATCGTCATCGGCGCCGGCTTCGGAGGCCTGGGCCAAGGTGCCCAGTTCGTGCAGGAAGGCGTCGAGGACTTCCTGATCCTTGAGCGCGGCAACGACGTCGGAGGTGTGTGGCGCGA
This sequence comes from Pseudarthrobacter adonitolis, assembly GCF_055412845.1. Lineage (NCBI taxonomy): Bacteria > Bacillati > Actinomycetota > Actinomycetes > Micrococcales > Micrococcaceae > Pseudarthrobacter > Pseudarthrobacter adonitolis. The sequence continues at coordinate 18,924 of NZ_JBVAYW010000001.1, forward strand.
GAACACGTACCCGGGCGCCGCCTGTGACACTCAGGCGCTCGTTTACTGCTACAGCTATTTCCTCAACCTGAAAGTTTCCCGGCTGTTCGCCGGCCAGGAAGAACTGCAGGGTTACCTGCGTTCCCTGGTGGAGGAATTCGGCCTCGGCAAACACATCCGCTTCGACCAGAACATCACAGCAACCGAATGGGATCAGGACCGCCGCCTCTGGGCCGTGCATACCGCAGACGGCTCCGAATTCCTGACCCGTTCCGTCGTGGCAGCCTGGGGCCAATTGAATGTGCCAAACATCCCGGAGATCCCGGGCATTGAGTCCTTCGAAGGAGAGGTGTTCCACTCCTCCTCCTGGCGCCACGACGTGGATCTGACCGGTAAGCGCGTCGCATCCATCGGCTCCGCGGCCACCGCCGTCCAATATGTGCCCGAGATAGCCAAGATCGCCTCGAACCTCACGGTGTTCCAGCGTTCGGCCAACTACATCCTCCCCCGCGACCAGTACGTCTTTACGGCGGAAGAAACCGCAGCATTTCTCGCGGACCCGGACCTTTACCGGACGAAGCGCCAAGAGATCCATGAGGTCCGTGAAGCCGGATTCGAACGTACCCGCCGCCACAGTGCAGCGTCCGAGGAAGGCGTCCAGCAGGCCCGCCAGCACCTCGAGAGCCAGGTGGCGGACCCTGAACTGCGAGCCAAGCTCACCCCCGATTACGACTTCGGTTGCAAGCGCATTCTCCGGAGCGATGATTTTTACCCCGCACTGACCCGCGAAAACGTGGACCTTGTGACCGAGAAGATCACCGAATACACAGCCCGTGGGATCCGGACTGCAGACGGCGTCGAGCACGAATTCGATGTGATCGTTTACGCCACCGGGTTCAAGAGCCACGCATTCCAGGGCTCTATGCGCGTCGCAGGACGCGACGGACTCCTTCTGGACGAGAGGTGGGGCAGCGCCCCCGAGGCATACCTCGGCATCACTGTCGACAACTTCCCCAACCTCTTCATGGTCTACGGACCGAACACCAACCTAAACCACAACTCCGTGGTGTCCATGCTCGAAGCCCAGCACCGCTACATCGCGCAGGCTGTTGCGTACATTGCGGCCGACGAGACGAGGGTACTGGAAGTTGACCGCAGCGTGCTCGACGATTTCAACGCTCACATTCAGGAAGAGCTCGATAAGTCCGCCTTCTCTTCCGAGTGCTCCTCCTGGTACAAGAACGAAGACGGCCGCGTTATCAACAACTGGTCCGGGACCGTCAACGAGTACCGAGCCCACACACAGGAACTCCAGCTCGAGGACTACCTCCAGCTGGCCGCGACCGGTTCGGGTAAGTGACCAGCCAGGATCTGTTCAGCGGAAGGCCCGTAGCCGAGGACGCAGCAGCCGTTCTGGAAAGGTTCCGGGCCTCCGGTGGACGCCCGTTCCACACCTACCCCGTGGGCGAGGTGCGTGACATGTACGAGCACGGCTGTGCCGCCAACGGTCTCAGCGGCGATTCGCTCTTCTCGGTTTCCGACTTCAGGGTGCAGGAATTTGGGGTACGGGTCTATGAGCCGCGGGCCCAGGGTGGGCCCACCGCCGTCGTGCTGTTCTTCCACGGCGGCGGATGGGTCATGGGAAGTCTCTCCACCCATGACGGGCTGTGTCGTCGTCTGGCTGCCCTCACGGGCCTACCGGTCGTGGCGGTGGACTACCGGCTCGCCCCGGAGCACCCGTACCCGTCGGCAATCGAGGACAGCCGGGCTGCGCTGAACTGGCTGTTCACCGCAGGTCCGGTTCGCGGCTTGGACGCAACCAAGGCCGTATTGGTCGGTGACAGTGCAGGCGGGCAGCTGGCCGCGGTGCTGGCAATCGAAAACGCGAAAAGCGCTCATCCGCGGCCGATCGCGGCGCAGGTCCTCATCTACCCGATGGTCGACCTGACGATGTCTGCTCCGTCATATAACCGAGTCACTGAAGGCTTCCCCTTAGTTGCGGACACCATCGCCTGGTTCGCGGACCACTACCTGCCCGAGGGAACGGACCGGGCGCGGCCCGACATCAGCCCCGCCCTGGCGGAGCTCCCTGCCGGGCTTCCACCCGCCTACGTCATCACAGTGGATAACGACCCACTGGTTGACGAGGGGGCAAACTACGCGGCAGCCCTGGCACAGGCCGGAACCGAGGTCCAATACCAGCACCTCTCCGGGTACGCGCACGGACTGCTCACCTCCGCCGGGCGGATCCAACGCGGCGAACAAACGGTCAACGACATCGCCGGCTTCGTCAGGGACCGCGCAACCTGACTGAGATGGGGTGCATCCCCTGGCAGGACCCGCGGGGCCAGTCGGGCCCCCGGGGCTGGAGCCCGACTGATCAATCGAAGAACGGTGATGGCCCGTCAATTCCTTGACGGGCCATCACCGACATACACGTTCTTAGGAAAAAACTCTATGACTACTTCCCTCGTAGGTCCGCCCTCCGCCTCACGCAAGCGTGAGGCGGAGCTTCTTGACTCCGTCCCTAAGGGCCTGCTTATCGGCGGGCAGTGGCGCGATGCGTCCGACGGCGGCACCTTTGATGTCCACGACCCCGCCACCGGGGAGGTGCTGGCCACCCTCGCCTCGGCAACCAGCGAGGACGCGGTGGCCGCGCTCGACGCGGCGGACAAGGTCCAGGCTTCCTGGGCCCGGACGCCGCCGCGTGAACGCGCCGAAATCCTGCGCCGCGCCTTTGACCTGGTCACCGAACGCGCCGAGGACTTCGCGCTGCTCATGACCCTGGAAATGGGCAAACCGCTGGCGGAAGCCCGCGGCGAGGTCACCTACGGTGCCGAGTTCCTGCGCTGGTTCTCCGAGGAAACGGTGCGGGATTATGGCCGCTACCTCACCACCCCGGAGGGCAAGAACAAGATCCTGGTGCAGAAAAAGCCGGTGGGCCCCTGCCTGCTGATCACGCCGTGGAACTTCCCGCTGGCCATGGCCACCCGCAAGGTCGCCCCGGCCATCGCGGCCGGCTGCACTATGGTGCTCAAGCCTGCCAAGCTGACCCCGCTGACGGCCCAGTTATTCGCGCAGACCATGCTGGAGGCAGGCCTGCCCACAGGCGTGCTCAACGTCGTGGCATCCGCCAGCGCCGCCGGGATCTCCGGGCCGCTGCTGGCCGATTTGCGGCTGCGCAAGGTTTCCTTCACCGGCTCCACCCGGGTCGGCAAGCGCCTGATGGCCGACGCCGCCAGCAACGTGCTGCGCACTTCCATGGAGCTTGGCGGGAACGCGCCCTTCATCGTCTTCGAAGACGCGGACGTGGACAAGGCCGTCGCGGGGGCCATGGCCGCCAAGATGCGGAACATGGGCGAGGCCTGCACCGCCGCCAACCGCTTCCTGGTCCAGGAGTCCGTGGTGGCCGAATTCACGCAGAAGTTGGCCGCGGCCATGGGCGCCCTGAACGTTGGCCGGGGCACCGAACCCGACATTCAGGTCGGGCCCCTGATCGACGCCGGCGCCCGCGATGACGTGCACGCCCTGGTCAGCGCCGCCGTCGACGCCGGCGCCACAGCGCTCACCGGTGGCGCACCGCTTGGGGGTGCCGGCTACTTCTACCCGCCCACGGTGCTGGCCAACGTGCCCAATGACGCCGCCATCCTCCGCCAGGAGATCTTCGGACCAGTCGCCCCGGTCACCACCTTCAGCACCGAAGAGGACGCGATCCGGCTGGCCAATGCCAGTGAATACGGCCTGGCCTCCTACCTGTACAGCCGCGACTTCAACAGGCTACTGCGCGTGGCAGAACAGATCGAATTCGGCATGGTCGGCTTCAACGCCGGCGTCATCTCCAACGCAGCCGCGCCCTTCGGCGGCGTCAAGCAATCCGGCCTGGGCCGCGAAGGAGGCTCCGAAGGCATCGCCGAATACACCACCACCCAGTACATCGGCATCGCCGACCCCTACGCCGACTAGCCCAGTGGTTTCAGGGCCGCCGCGCCCACGGCGCGGTCGCATGCTCTGTAACAGCGGGAAGAGCTAACTGTCGGCTGCCACTCACGTTCAAATGACCCCGAGAGGATACAAGAAGATGATGCACGTTATTGCTGACTTCCGAGTTGAGCGCAAGACAGAGTTGTACGAAAAACTGGATGCTGCTGTCGCGGCAGCTTACGGCGATGCATTGGACGACCGGAGTCACGGAGTTCTCGTGACCCGTCACGATTTTGACCATTTCTCTGTGGCTCTTTCAGCAGACGTTCCGTTCGGACTCATCCGCGAGCTCGACCGGGCCCGCCAGAACTGAAACCCGGCTTCAGCTACGGCTGGAGGCGCGCCCCTTCAGGCCCCGAGCTTCTCTCACAACAGTATTTGGCACCAGCCGAGTCGGTAGACACCTCAGAGATTACGAGACAACTGTGCACCCCAAACAAGCCAAACAGCTACTCTCTCAGTACTACTCGTCTCACAACCAGCGGCTTATCTAACGGCGGCTCACCAATGTGCCACGCAACCCTCATGTTGAAAGACGAGTGGGAGCAGGTGCGGCCTTAGCTGTAATGAGACAAAAAACGCCAATTCATCATCTGTAGTGAGACTGCCTCAACTTAGATGAGACAGGCATCCCTCGCTGCCGGCCACGCCGTGGTCGCCACCGGCCGCAACCCCGAAAAGGTCACCCAGGCCGTCGGCGAAAACGAGGACCTGCTGGCCGTCAAGCTCGACGTCACCGATCCCGCCGACGCGGCCGCCGCCATCCAGGCAGCCGTGGACCGGTTCGGCCGGATCGACGTCCTGGTGAACAACGCCGGCAACTTCTACGCCGGGTTCTTCGAGGAAATCACCCCCGCGGACTTCCGGGCACAGATCGAAACCACCATGTTCGGGCCCATGAACGTCACCCGCGCCGCCCTCCCGGTCCTGCGGGCCCAGCGCTCCGGCCTGGTGGTCACCATCTCCTCCACCGCCGGCCTCGCAGGCGGCGAGTTCCTGTCCGCCTACGCCGCGTCGAAGTTCGGCGTGGAGGGCTGTGCCGAGTCGCTGGCCCCCGAGGTCGCACCGTTCGGCATCCGCAGCATGATCGTGGAGCCGGGGTTCTTCCGCACCGAGCTGCTCACCCCGGAATCCACCAGCTACGCGGAATCCACCATCGGGGACTACGCCGAACGCACCGCGCAGACCGTCGCCGGCTGGAAGAGCATGAACGGCCTCCAGGGCGGGGACCCGGCCAAGCTCGCCGACGCGCTGATCCAGCTGGCCGAGCTGGAAGAGCCTCCGCTGCGGTTCGCCGCCGGAGCCGACGCCGTGGGCGTCTTCGAGACCCGAGGCAAGGCCCTCCAGGTCCAGGCCGACGCGCACCGCGAACTCTCCAGCAACCTCGCCCTAAGCGACGCCTGACAAAACGGAAACGGACGACGGCGGGAGGTCCCGCCGTCGTCCATCACCCACCAACGCAAGGCCCCACGACCACAGTCCAGCCGGACGCCAGCAGCTTCCGGCTGCCCAAAAACCGGCACCAACCCCCGAGGAGAACACCCCATGACATCAAAACTGACCGGAACCACCGCCCTCGTCACCGGCGCCAGCAGCGGCATCGGAGCCGCGACCGCACGGCAGCTCGCCGCACTTGGCGCCTCCGTGGCACTCGTCGCCCGGCGCCGTGACCGGCTGGAAGCCCTCGCCGCCGAGATCGAACAAGCCGGCGGCACAGCCCTGGTCATCGAAGTAGACATCACCCACCGCGCCCAGGCCCAGGCCGCCGTCGACCAGACCGTGGAGCGCTTCGGGCAACTGGACATCCTGGTCAACAACGCCGGCCTGATGCTCCTCGGCCCGGTAGTCGGCGCCGACGCCGAGGACTGGGACCGCATGATCGCCGTCAACGTCCAGGGCCTGCTCCACACCACCCACGCCGCCCTGCCGCACCTGCTCAAAGCCGCCGAGGACAGTCCCCGCCGGGTCGCGGACATCGTCAACATCAGCTCGATCGCCGGCCGCGTCGCCTGGAACGGGTACGGCGTCTACAACCTCACCAAGTTCGGCGTCAACGGCTTCACCGAGTCCCTCCGCCAGGAAGTCACCCAGCGCCACGTGCGCGTCGGCGTCCTGGAACCCGGTGGCGTCGACACCGAGCTGGGCTCACACAACACCGCCGAGGTCCGCGGCGAAATGATCGACCCCTTCTACGAGCAGACCGAGGTCCTCGCCCCGGAGGACATCGCCGACGGCGTTGCCTACATGGTCACCAGGCCCCGGCACGCCTCCATCGGAGAGCTCTGGATCATGCCCACCGACCAGGCCTGAACGGTGGCCCGGGACCAGACCGACGCCCACCGCGAACTCTCACGCAACCTCGCGCACGCCGACGCCTGACAAATCGGAAGCGGACGACGGCGGGAGGTCCCGTCGTGGTCCGCTAACTGCTTTGCTCCCTCCCACCGGGCGGGGAAGACCACGCTGGTGAACCTGATGATGCGGTTCTACGAGCTGGATGCGGGGCGAATAGCGCTCGACGGCGTGGACGTCACCTCAGTGCCCCGGCGCGAGCTGCGCTCGCGGCTGGGCATGGTGCTGGGCAGGATACGTGGCTGTTCGGCGGGACCATCCGGGACGACATCGCGTACGGAAGGACTACTGCTACGGAGGACGACATCCTGGAGGCGGCGCGGGCGACGTATGTGGAACCGGTTCGTGCATTCGCTTCCGGAGGGTTACGACACGGTGCTGGAGGACGAGGGCTCCAATGTGTCCGCCGGTGAGAAGCAGCTGCTGACGATTGCCCGGGCGTTCCTGGCCCGGCCGTCGGTTCCTGATCCTGGATGAGGCGACGAGCTCCGTCGACACCCGGACCGAGGTGCTCGCATAGAAGTCCATGCGTGCGCTGCGGTCCGACCGGACTAGCTTTCTAATCGCGCACCGCGTGTCCACCATCCGCGACGCCGACCTCATCCTGGTGATGGAGGCCGGGCAGATCGTGGAGCAGGGGACGCACGCGTCCTTGTTGGCTGCGGTCGGGGTTTACGCGGCTGTATGAGGCGCAGTTCGCGGCACCGGTGGCTCTGAGGTCTAAGGACTCTCCGTGACGCGGGAGATTGGCCTCACGGGCGTGTCGATATATCGGACGCAAATTCAGGCCTGAGTGGGCATCCGGCGGAGATAATGCACGACTTGCCTGCAACGCAGCGCCAACTCCGGGGAGAACAGCTATTGCACAGGTAGCGGGCCAGAGGCCAGCCTTTGAACGTGGTAACTCCGCTGTTACTCAAAGCCTTAGGCTGAATTTCGGGGAATCCCGTGACGAACACGCGACATTTCATATCTGGGGGCCAAACTGGTGGAAGTAGTCGCACCATACGTCGAGAAGATCTTGGCTCCGCATGCCAAGTTACTCGCCAAGAAAGTAAGCGGTTGGCTAGGGTTCACGCGGTGGCAAATCGAACGGCAAGTAAAGTCTAAAACCGGGCTCGACTTCGACGGTCCGGCCTACCGTTCGTGGTTGAAGTCGTTCAACGAAAATGTCTGGGAACGCCCCGTTGAACAGTCCGGACCGGAGGTTGCCTTGGACTTAGATGACAAGCTAGATGCGGCCAGCAGAGATTGGCGCAATCGCCGGCATAACGCCTCCACTGCAATGAACTTGGTGCAGGAAACGTATCTCGCGGCACTGGCCCAATGTTCTCAGGCGGACTCAATCCGCTTAGGCGAGCTCTGGTTGCGGCGGTGTTCAGGACGCTACTCCCACTCGTTGGGATCAGCGAATTCAGGAAGAGGAAGAGCATAAGGGAACGTAGTACTACCGTTCATCAGTACGTCTCCCGCCGGAAATTCGAAGTCGAGGGCAACGAACCCATAGCTGGGGACATAGCTTCTGGAACGATGTTCGGTGGATCTGCATCAGTTAGAGGACCGACGTTTGCGATTCAACCGTCTTGTATATAGACCCGCTAGCAGGCCTGAAACAGCGGCGAGGCTAACCCCGAGCCCGATCAGACCCATGCCCGTTGCCCCAATGACACTTAAAGTGATGAGACTGTAAACAGCCGTAACTGCAGCTGCACCTAGTCCTGAAGTAAGTGCTCGTGGCAGCGCGCCAGCGGGTGCCATCTTGGCCGCAACCCAGAGTGCCACTACTGAACCTGCACCTGTTGCAAGGCCGGCAAAGGCTCCAACAAGGGACCCCACCACGACTATGAAGGCTATCTGTCCGCCGTTCATACCCCAAAGCCCGAACTCCGCGGGATACAGGGCGGCCTGAACCGAAGAAAAGACCGAGAAAACCGCGCTGATGCATGCGCCCAACATGGCCCCCGTAAACATCGCCCGGACCAAGAGCGGCAGTGCAACTCTGTTCGAACGTCGTGAGGTGGAAAGTACCATGGGCGACACACTAGCCGAATCATGGTGACACTGCTCCACCTGCCGTCCTCCACTGGTGAACTGAAAGGCGCCCTTTGCCGGGGTCACAGGCGTCTATCAGCGTCGGGCGTGCAGCACGCCCCGTAGGGCTAGCTGCTCGGAGGTCCTTCCAACTCAGGCGCTCCATCAGCACAAAAATAGGCGAGAACCTCCACCCGAATCAGCTCCATTCCCCTGCTCATGCTTGGCTCTAACCCAAACCAGCTATCAGGGCGCAGCACAAAGCAGTGGCTGTAGCGGAAAGAGTTGAAGTCCGGCTGGTGCAGTGCCGATCTCGGTCCAATCAACGCAGCCCGCCCTCTGGTTTGACGCCCTCGGAGACCTTTAAGGGGCTAACCGCAACTTGGATTAGTCCATCAAATGCATATATAGTCAGGATGCTCGCGCTTGCGACCAAAAAATGGGGGAAACATGATTAGAAGTTCACGATTGTTGTGTACGGTGAGCGTTGCGGCCGTTCTACTTACAGGGATAACCTCCGCGCCGTCTACAGCCGATCCTGGTTCGAATGCATCCGAACCAGTAGACATCGACATAAGTCAATCGTTACAGATGACAGATTCAGCTGGCAAAGCCCTAAGCGTCTTGAAGTCAACAAACGAAACAGGCGAACGCACCATCGACGCTGTCGATTCAAAACAAAAAGGCGTGAGGGTCGTAGTTTACAGTAAACCGCTTGATTCTAACCCTGCGCAGCAGTCACTCGAACTCTCGGATACGGACTGGACGAAAGCGTGGTCACCAACCAATCGGACAATCGAGGAAGTGCCAATAGTTCAGGCCCCTGCCACGAACCCGGAGATGGTTCCTTCCATAGCTTCGGGCGTTACAAGTACAACAGTCACCATTTCATGGACACCAACACCGGGCATAAAGAAGTATCAAGTGTCCAGAGATGGGGTGCGCATATCAGAAAATGCTACAACGAACTTTAAGGACAAGAATCTTTCACCAGGAACTAAATACACATATGAGGTAGTGGGAATTCTGGGTCACAACAGTGATGGATCCATCCAAGAAGTCACAAGGACAGTACCAGTGACGACGCTTGCAAGTGATGACCCAAAGTCGCTTGAAGTTCCCACGATTCAGCCGCTTACGTATCAGCCCTACAATACCGCCTTCATTTACAAGACCTTTATCCCGGATGCACAAACTTCTGTTGATCTTGTCGGAGCCACTGCCTGCGGCGTGCTCGGTCACTCTGGATACACGTTTGGCGGTGACAACCGGTCATTCCGTACGCCTCGCATAGCCGAACCGGACAACATCCAAGATTATCGAACGATGATGTTTATGAATGTTAGTTGGGGTAATCCGGATGAATATTCCATGATTGCGGTTAAAGGCATCGGTGCAACGAAGAAGTATCACAATGGAACCCTTGTCGAAACGCGAGTTGCAAGCATGGATAAGATGCTATTCCAAGACACCTACCGAAGCGGTTCTTACGCACAATCAAGGTTCAACCACAAGGCGGGCAACCCATTTTGCAGCCCAGGTGAAATTACGTACAACGTCCTCACCCGCTTTTATCGCTCTGGGCTCGTGGAAGTAGTAGGTAACCGTTATCCTGTTCCTAACCACGAAGGCTACGTGAGGTTCAACAATACCGGAGCCGAATTCTGGGTCACATTGTTCAATAAGGATAACGAAGGCTTCAACTGCTTGACGGGACTGTGCGGTTCGCCCTCATTGGTCGCGTCCGTTCAGCGCTGATCAACCAAACAGAACATACTCGCCGAGGAGAGCAGGCAAGACCCGCTCTCCTCGGCGGCGTCAGCCGCCGTCGATGCACGTTGTGCCTCTCGGTCACGATGACATTCCAACGCCGGTGCATCATTACGGTTGATTCATGGCACATGTGCAACTTGGGCCAGAGAAGCCAAATCTTAGGGACGGTTCTGATGAAGTTTGTTATTGCTGGTGGAACAGGGTCGCTCGGTAGGGCGGTAGCCTCTCACCGAGCGTCGCTGGGAGACGAAGTAGTTCTATTGACCCGGCGCCCACGGCATGACCTAGCGGTGAAGCAGGTCTTATGGGACGGCACCAACATAGGGCCTTGGGCGAAAGAGATTGCGGGCAGCGTTCTCCTGAACCTAACAGGAGAAACTGTCGATCAACGACCCACGAAGCGAACAATCAATAGGCTCCGGTCGTCACGCACGCTGCCTGTCCAGGCCCTCCTGAAAGCAGCGGAGGAATTCCCTCCGATTCGCTGGTTGCAGATGAGTACGACAGCGGTATATGGGGATGCTGGAGACAAATTCATCAAAGAAGACTCTTCAATTCAACGCGGACCTTCGCAGATGACCGGTGTTGCGCTTGCCTGGGAGAACGCAGTCGCACCTGCAGATGCGATCACTAGTTTGGTGATACTTCGAACAGGAGTAGTCCTTCAATCTGGCTCCCCGGCTCTAGACAGACTGTCACTAATTACCCGTTGGGGCCTGGGAGGGACAGTTGGAAGCGGTCGACAATGGGTGACCTGGATCCACATCACTGATTTCTTGCGGGCAATCGATACGTTGGTACCTGCTCCCACCTCCACCGCATTAGCTCCTGGCTCACTGTCTTCTTTCGAGGGAGTGCTTCACATCTGTGCACCGGAGCCGATCCGGAATGTCGAATTAATGGCCGCCCTTCGCCGTTGTCTGAATCGACCGCGATGGTCCCCTCCCACACCGAGCTGGATGATCAAATTGGGTTCTTTGCTCCTAGGCACAGACCCCGCTCTGGCGCTTACGGGTCGAAGATGTCTGCCGACAGTTCTCCAAAATTCTGAATTCAAGTTTCGCTTCCCCACGATTGACGCGGCGTTGACAGATCTGCTTGTCGAAAAAAAGGAATCTAGAGTGCTATAGCGCGGCCATGAGTTCGGACAGCAAAGATCCCTCAGCGGCGCAGCACTTGGGCCAGAGCGAGCGGCTCAACGTGGAAATAGTGATGCTCGCGACGTCCTCTGTGGAGGTCTGCTCATATCCCACGCTCAGCGAACAGCCGCAGCGAGGGCCGCCAGAGGCACACGTCGTCGCGCCGTACACCCCGCCGGCCATCCAGCTGGCCGAATTGGACGAGCCGCCGTTGCGCTTCGCCGCCGTTGCGCTTCGCCGCCGGCGCGGACGCCGTGGGCGTCTTCGAAGCACGGGGCAAGGCCCTCCAGATCCAGGCCGACGCCCACCGCGAACTCTCCAGCAACCTCGCCCACGCCGACGTCTAACAAAACGTCAACGGGCGACGGCGGGACGTCACGCCGTCGCCCGCTCAATGCTGGGACGAGGGAGCAGCGTTCGTCAGCATGTACGCGTCAGTTGCGTCCATATGGGTGAGTACAGCCATCTTGGGTCGGCACGAAAATGCGATTCCTCGCAATCCGTGAGGGCCGAAATGGCGCCCGGCGTCAAGCCTGCTTAACCGAGGCAAACGGAACAGCGTCATCAACCGTCGAATTGGACGGCCCGGCCCTAGACTTTCATCAACTTCGGTTGTGCGTCGGCACGCAGACAAGGAAAGTTGGGGGAAATGAGCAATTACATCCTGCCAGGAGCCAGCACTTGGCAAAACATGGAAATTGTCGGTGAAACGTACCGAAGTAAGCAAATAAAGGCTGTCGTCGGTCGAACTCCCAAACTTGATGAGGACGTGGAACAACAGCACGAAGCTCATCTGGTGCCTGAACCCGATAATCCCCACGATTCCAATGCCATCTCAGTCCGAATCAAAGACCACGTTGTTGGCTATCTCAGCCGTGAAGATGCGCTTGCGTATGTCTCTGTGCTTCATCGGATTGCTGCTAGCGGGCACAAAGCAGTGACATCTGCACGTGTATGGGCCACGACTTCTAGGTCGTGGACGGACGAGAAGCGGACGGACTTCCGTTCACGGGTTAGCATCTACATGCCAGCACCCGAGCACATGGTGCCGCTGAATATCCCCCCTTCGGAAGGTGTCGCCCTACTCCCTTGGGGTGGTGCGCTTCAGGTTACGGGGGAGGACAAGCACTTCAGCTATCTCTTCAACTACGTGCCAGCCTTAGGCGAAGGTTTGGTGATTCTCACACTGCACAAACTCGTCCACGCGCTGAAAAACGGAACGGAGCGGGAGCTTGTTGAGGTGCGCCTCGACGGTGAAAGGGTCGGTCAGCTTACTGCGGCCACATCGGCTCACTACCTCCCAAGCATCGGGCACGCAGAAGATATGGGCAAGTTCCTGGGAGTGTGGGCCAAGCTTAAAGGCTCAGGCCTTGCGGCTGAGCTGATCATCCAGGGCGCGCGTGCCACAGATTTGCCCGATTCGTGGCTCAAGGAGCTGCCGTCATTGCCTGCCTTGATTGCTGAAGGGCATTCCTATCTCGTTCCAGAAGCTTTCGGTGAATCTGAGCGAATCCGTGTTCAGGACAAAGCGAGATCTGCCGCGCCAGTCCAGCAGAAACCAGAAGTACAGCGCGCGGCTATGCCCAGGAAGGTGGTGTCCCTTACCCCGGCGGACCGAAAGCATAGCCCGACAGTTCACCGTGCGGCCGGCGTGTCCATGATTATCCTGATGGTGGTTGTGGGGGCGTTGTTGGGCTTGATACCGGGAGTCGGGCCAGTTCTTTTCGTTGCCTGTATTGCCTTCGGGATTTATGCCAACGTCAAGCGCCGCAAGATTGCAACCCAGCTTGAATCGGACCCGGCTTCCTGACCTGAGAGACAGCCAGTGGGGAGTCTCGCATGTCCTCGGAGCAGTCCTCTCCTTGGCGGTGGCAAGCGGGCCCGATCTACAGGGCATAAAACCCGATTGCAAACGGCCCGTTGGCCGCAACGAGCTCTCCATCAACCTCGCCCACGATGACGCCTGACGAACAGAAACGGACGACGGCCGCTGGTCGGCGCTGTAAGGGAGCGGCATCAAGCGTGAGCGCGCGACGGTGGGAAGTCCCGCCGTCGTCCGCTCCGTCTCTGCGCCTCAGCAGTTACCGCTGGAAGCTGACCAGCTTCTGCTCCTGCCCGACCAGCCTCTCGATGGCGATTTCCATCGTGTCCTCTTCACGCAGGTAGGGGAAACATGGCGCAGCCGTGGCGGAGGTTGAAGCAGAACTACCCACCACCCGCCGTCGTAGTACATGGAAACACGGCGCAATGTTTCGGGCCCCGCCGTACTCTGTTTAGATGCCTCGTTTTGCGCTTGATATTGAGTCCGTCCCCCGCCCCGTCCGTTCGCAGGAGCTGCTGGATGCGGTGAACCACCGGGTCGTCATTGCCGATGGGGCGATGGGCACCATGCTGCAGGAGCGGGAGCTGTCGCTCGAGGCAGACTTCCTGGGGCTGGAGGGCTGTAACGAGATCCTCAATGCCACTCGACCGGACGTCCTCGCGGACATTCATGACGCGTACTTCGCAGTGGGAATCGATGCGGTCGAAACCAACACCTTCGGCGCGAACTGGTCAAACCTCTCCGACTACGGCATCGACGACCGGATTGAAGAGCTCGCGCGGAAGGGGTCGGAGATCGCCCGCGAGCGGGCGGAGGCTGCGGAAGCCGTGGACGGACGGATGAGGTGGGTCCTGGGCTCGATGGGGCCTGGCACCAAGCTTCCCAGCCTCGGGCACACCAGCTACGACTACCTTAAGCAGACCTTCGCCCTGCAGGCCGAGGGCCTCATCGACGGGGGAGCGGATGCCTTCCTCATCGAAACCAGCCAGGACCTCCTGCAGACCAAAGCCGCGGTCAACGGCTGCAAGCAGGCCATCGTGGCCCGCGGCGTACGGCTCCCGATCTTCGTCGAGGTCACTGTCGAAACCACCGGAACCATGCTGATGGGCTCCGAGATCGGCGCCGCGCTCACCGCGCTCGAGCCGCTCGGCGTCGACGCCATCGGCCTGAACTGTGCCACCGGCCCGGACGAGATGAGCGAGCACCTGCGCCACCTGTCCAAGCAGTCCTCCGTGGCGATCGCCTGCATGCCCAACGCCGGACTGCCGGTGCTCGGCCCCAACGGCGCGCACTACCCGCTCTCACCCACCGATCTCGCCACCGCGCACGAGCAGTTCGTGCGCGAATTCGGCCTAGGCCTCGTGGGCGGCTGCTGCGGTACGACGCCGGAGCACATGGCCGCCGCCTGACAAACGAAAGCCGAGTACGGCGGACGCCTGCCGCCGTCGTCGGCCGTATCTCCGGCCTACGTGCTGACCTCCCCGTGGACCCGGAATGCGTCTGCGATCGGGCCAGCGGTGACATCGATGTCCTGTGGACTCGGAAGGTCTGGACACAGGTAGGCGCCGGATTTATCGTGCAGAGGTGGTGGTTGCCTGACTGACCGGACGGCAACGGCCGCCGGTCCGCTATTGCGGGCCGTCCGTCATGACAGGAGGAAGCAGATGGAAACCGTTGAAGAGACCGTTGAAGTCGCAGTACCGGTGCGCACAGCGTATGACCAGTGGACCCAGTTCGAATCCTTTCCGCAGTTCATGTCCGGTGTGGAATCCGTAACCCAGCTGACTGCCACCACCAACCACTGGGTTACCAAGGTCGGTGGTGTTCAACGGGAATTCGATACTGAAATAGTTGACCAGGAGCCTGACGACCGGATCGCCTGGCGCAGCACCGACGGCAAGTCCCATGCCGGCATCATCAGGTTCACACCGCTCGATGCCAATCACACCAAAGTCAAGGTCCATTTTGAATGGGCGCCGGAAACCTTCACAGAAAAGGCGGGTGCGGCCCTGAAGATGGACGAGATGCAGGTAAAGGCCGACATGCGTAAGTTCAAGGACTTCATCGAATCGCGTGGTACCGAAACCGGCGCCTGGCGCGGCGAAGTCGAGGACACCGGGCCTACGGGCCAGCAGCTCTAGAAGTGCCCTTCGGATCGTATGAGGAGAATGCCAGGACCACAGCACGTGAGATTATGACCGGCGGCGTTGAATGCATCGGTGAAAACGAAACGCTGGAAGCAGCCGCCCGGAAGATGAAGGAGCTGAACGTCGGCGCCCTGCCGATATGCGGGGAGGACAACCGGCTCAAGGGCATGATCACGGACCGCGACATTGTCATCAAATGCTTCGCGGAAGGTGGTGACCCGCGAACGGCAAGGCCGGGGATTTTGGCCAGGGCAAGCCGGTGACCATCGGTGCGGACGCTTCCATCGAAGAAGCGATCAGGACCATGGGGGAGCACCAGGTGCGTAGGCTGCCGGTCATCGACGGCCACGACCTGGTGGGCATTCTCAGCCAGGCAGACATCGCCCGTAAGTACCCCGAGGACAGGGTCGGGGAGCTCGTCGAGCTCATCTCCTTCTACTGAATCCACGCCTAACAAACAGAAAGCGGACGACGGCGGGAGGTCCGAAGCCATGACCCGGTCGAGCGTACTCCGGTTCATGGCTTGTTAGCCGTCGGGTTCCCGTGGAGTTCCCGGAGAGAGACTTCCTGTTCACCGCCCCCGACCAAGCTGGCTCCATGCCTCTCCTACTGCCTGGTAACTCCCATCTGATCGACCGCCGCCTCTTCCTCGCGGGCGTCGCCGGTGTCTCGGCGGCCGCTGCGCTGGCCGCCGCCCCAGCTACCAGGGCGGACGCTGCGTCGACGCCGGCGCGAGCCAAGGATGATCCCTTCACGCTGGGAATCGCCTCCGGCGACCCCACGCCCTCCGGCGTGGTGCTGTGGACCCGCCTGGCCCCGAAGCCGTTCGACCCGAACGGCGGCATGCCCTCGGGCCACGCCGTCGTGGAGTGGCGTTTGGCCACCGACGCCGGGATGCGCGATGTTGTCCAGCGCGGGAGCGCGCACGCCCCGGCGCAGCTGGGGCACTCGGTTCACGTGGAGGTCGATGGCCTGGCACCGGACAGTGAGTACTTCTACGAGTTCAAGTTCCGTAACCACTGGTCCCCGGTGGGCCGAACCAAAACCTTGCCGGCCCCCGGGGCGGATGTACGGCAGCTCGATTTTGCCTTCTCCTCCTGCCAGAAGTGGGAGGATGGCTTCTTTCCGTCCTACCGCCACATGGCCGCAGAGGACCTCGACTTTGTGGTGCATCTGGGCGATTACGTGTACGAGTACGAGATTGCCGCAGGCGGCGGGCTGCGTCGCACACCTGTGCCGGCGGCTGCCCAGCCGGCCCCGCAGACGCTTGAGCAGTGGCGGGCCCGCTACGCTCTCTACAAGTCGGATCCCGACCTGCAGGCTGCGCACGCCCGGTTCCCGTTCATCGTGACCTGGGACGATCACGAGGTCAAGAATGACTACGCCGGGGGCTGGGAGGGGCAGACCCAGGCCTTCACCGCAGTGCGGGCCGCGGCCTACATGGCGTACTACGAGCACCAGCCCCTGCGGGCACGGTCGCTGCCCCGCGGAACGGAAATGCAGCTTTACCGGCGGCTACGCTATGGTCGCCTCGCGCAGCTGGACGTTCTGGATGGACGCCAGTACCGCGACGCCCCACCGTGCGGCTGGGGCGAAGCCCAGGCATGCGAAGCGGCCTACGACCCGTCAATCAGCATGCTCGGCTCAGAGCAGGAGCAGTGGCTCTACGCCGGCCTGCGAGACTCAGACGTGCGGTGGAACATCTTGGGGAACAACGTCATGGTCTCCCGCCTCGACCACGACGGTGCTGCGGGCGAGCTGCTGTGGCACGACGCCTGGGATGGCTTTCCGGCCGCCCGCAAGAGGCTGCTGGATGTGATCGCCGAGCCGGCGGTGCGCAACGCTGTGTTCGTCACGGGCGACTGGCACTCCACCTTCGTCAACGACGTCCACCTCGACTTCGACCGGCCGGACTCCCCGGTGGTGGCCACCGAGTTCGTCGGGACCTCCATCAGCACGAACGGCGACGTGCCAGTTTACGGGCCCTACTATGAGCCCATGATCGGGTTCAACCCGCACATCAAATTCTTCGATGGCGACCGGCGGGGCTACGTCCGTTGCCAGGTCACTCCCGAGCGCTGGCGCACGGAGCTTCGCATGGCCACCGGGGTGGGCACCCGGACCGCAGGGCAGTACACGCATGCGGTGTTCGAGGTCGAAGACGGCAAACCGGGCGCAGTGCGGGTTTAATCGCGGCTGCCTCATCGGGCTACTGGCTCTAGCCACGGCACCAAGCGTGAAGCCAACAGCTCTGTCCCGTAGCTTGGGGCGCGGGGACTGGACGACGGCGGGAGGTCCCGCCGTCGTCCGCTTGGCCCCCTGCCCGGTCACAGTGACCACAGGTCCTTGAGCAGTCGTTGCACCTGTTCCGGCTGCTCGACGTTGGCGAAGTGCCCGCAATGTTGGATCGTCACAGTCTGGACTTGCGGCACTGTGGCGGCCAGCCGGTCCAGGTCGGAGGGAGACGTGAATACATCAGTTTCCCCGCGGGTCGCCAGCACAGGGCAGCGGATGCCGCGCCACTGGTCAAAGTCGTAGTACGCCACTGCCCGGGCAGCCGCGGAGAAGCTGGCCGGACGGGCGTTATGGCCGAGCCCGCGGATCACCCCAGCTGACATGCCTGGGAGATCTGCGAAGAACGGTGACATCAACGGTCCCATCACGGGTGTGGCACCGACTGCACGGACCATTGCCAGCCCGGCTGGACCTAGGGCCGCCAGTGAGCGCATGAGCAGCATCATGCCGACAAACGCCGGGAACCGGGACAGGCTGCGCAGTGGCTCGCGGGCGGCCTCAGACACGCCGAATGTCGTGGGCGAAATGGCAGCGACGCTGGCGGTCCGCTCCGGCCACGTCGCGGCAATATGCAAAGCCAGAAAGCCTCCCATGGAGTGGCCCACGAGGTTCCATCGCGGGTAGTTGAGAAAGTTCAGTACATCGGTGACTGCGCGTGTCATCGTCTCGATGCCGAAGTGTTCCAGCCGGGCTCCCTTAGTGGATTCGCCCCAGCCCGGCAGGTCAATCAGGACACGATCGTGGGGCGATGCTTCGGAAAGCAGCGGCCGGAAGGTGGTCCAGGATCCCGCGGCGCCGTGCAGGTACACCTCCGGTGTGCCGGACGCCGGAGCCCCGCTTCCGATGCCCTGTTGGACTCGCACAGTGCACGGGCCCAGCTCTGTTGGAATTGTGTGCCGCCGCAGCGTGGCCACCCACGTCGCGGATTCCTGCCGAACGCTCATGCCCGCCTTCCGTTGCTGATCTCTACTAGGGATTCGGAGCCGTGACGTCACCGGACCGGACGTACAGGCTACAGCTGCTGGGTTTGTCATCAAACGGAAGCGGACGACGGCGGGAGGTCCCGCCGTCGTCCGCTCACCAGGTTCTCGCTGATGAGGATTCGCCTGTCAGGTGCTGAGGCTCCAGTGGACCCGGATGGCCTCTGCCATTGGGCCAGCGGTGACGTCGACCCGGAAAGCAACGGGCGCGGTCCCTGTCTCCTCGATGATCGCGTCACGGTACACGCGGCCGCATGAGGGGCACAGGGTGTGGACATCCTCGTCAGCAGGCCATTCCGCCAGCTCCGCCGGGACCGGGGTGTTCTCTCCGATGTAGACGGGGACGCCTTCTGAGTTGGCCTGAATCAACCCGTCCTTGCTGACGGTGTTCCCGCACACGCAGGTGATGGTGGTGACATCATGACCGATCACATCGGCGGTTTCAGCGTCCACGATGACCTCCCCGGTGCTGGAAGAGACGTTCTCGTATCAGCTTATGCCTGCTGATCCGTGCGGCGACGGTGACGCTTGTAAATCCTCATTGTGGTGGGCGCCCAACAGGGCCACGACGTCATCTCCTCTAAGTGCGGAGCAGCCGGACAGGACTTTCTCAGGTCCTGAACCAGCGCACTCCGTGCGGTTCCAGGGTGACGCCCGCACGCAGCAGGACGGCCACCCCGCTGATCAGTTCCAGCGCAGTCTCTGGCAGGCCGGACAGCGTCTCGGCGCTGACGTCCTGCGGGGTTTCCGCGAAATTCACGAACACGACGACCGTCGATTCCTCGCCGTCGAGGATTCCCGGGCGTTGGTAGCCCAGGACATGGGGGTTGTTCGTGTGGAACGGCACCAGCCTTCCGCCGGCGAATTCCGGCGCCTGCCTACGGACCTCAATGAGGCGGCCGAGCCCTGTGGCGATCGCACCGGCGTCGGTCATGGGGTCATTCCTCGACGCGTAGCGGTCCGCCGGATAGGCGGGCCGGCCCACCCAGCGGCTGTCGTCCGCTTTGGCGGGGTCCCCGAGGTAGCAGTAATCATTGAGTTGGCCCACCTCGTCCCCGAGGTAAAGCAGGGGGATGCCGCCCGTGCTGAGGACGATTGAGTGCGGCAGGAGGATGCGCGCGACGGCGGCGCGATCGTTCGCTTCCAGCCCGGCGAGCGACGCCGTCGTGCCTGAGATCCGGCAGTCGCCCGTGCGGGGGTTGTCCTGGAAGGGCACTCCGCGCGCGAAGCTGTCCGGGAACCGGTTGACGAAGAAGTTGTTCAGGAACCTGCGGTGGTCCTGCCCGTTGATGCCCAGCTCCGCGGCTTCCTCGTCGGAGAACGTCCAGCCGATGTCGTCATGGCTCCGCACGTAGTTAACCCACGCCGTTCCCTCGGGGAGGTTGTGCCTGCGCTCGAGGGCCTGGGCGAGCAGCGAGACCTCCCGGGTGGCGAGCGAGTTCCAGATGAGCGCCATCTGCAGCGGGTTGTAGCTGAGCTGGCACTCACCGCGGTCGATGTACTGCACCACCTCGTCCGGGTGCACGATCGCCTCGGACTTGAACAACAGCGACGGCGCGGCGAGCCGGCATACCGCGTTGAAGGCCTGCAACAGGAGATGGGCCTCGGGCAGGCTCTCGCACGCCGTGCCCAGCTGCTTCCAGATGAAGGCGACGGCGTCCATGCGGACAATCCCGACGCCCTGGTTCGCGAGGTACAGCATCTCGCCGGCCATGGCCCTGAACACTCGCGGGTTTCTGTAGTTGAGGTCCCACTGGAAGGAGTAAAACGTGGCCCAGATCCACCGGCCATCGTCGAGCTGCACGAAGGAGCCCGGGTGGTCGTCGGGGAAGATTTCCCGAACGGTCCGCTCGTAGGCGTCCGGCATCTCACGGTCCGGGTAAATCAAGTAGAAATCCTGATATTCGGGATCCCCCGCAACGGCCCGGCGGGCCCATTCGTGCTCGGTCGAGGTGTGGTTAAAGATGAAGTCGACAACCAGGGCGATGCCGTTCTCGCGGAGCTCGCGTGCAAGGTCCGCCAGTTCGTCCATCGTGCCGAGTGCCGGGTTGACATCACGGTAGCTTGAGACTGCATATCCGCCGTCGGAATTCTCCTCGGGAGCCAGGAACAGAGGCATCAGGTGCAGATAGGTCAGCCCGAGTTCCCGGAAGTAGGGGATGCGCTCGCGGAGGCCTGCGAGGTTGCCGGCGTACAGATCGACGTAGCAGACACCTCCGAGCATCCGGTTGGACTGGAACCAGTCCGGTGCCTTGGCACGGGAGGCATCGATGGCTTTGAGGTCCGCGGGGCGGTCCTGCCAGGATGCTGCGGCGTCCAGCACCACGCGCAGGAGTTCATCATCCGCCCCGGGCCCGTAAATGCGGTGGAACAGCGACTTCAGGCGGGGGAATTCAGTGTCGAAGCGCGCCTCGAACGCCAGCCAGTCGACGTCGGACGTCGCTTTCCGGCGCGTGGATCGGAGCGCTGCCCGGAGGCCGTCGTCGGGCAGGAAGAGCGGATTGTGAGGCACGGTATTCCTGATGTGGGTAGGGGCTCGACGCGCGGTCAGCGGTCAGGGGTCAGGGGGCGAAAGGTACGCCGATGGATGCGACGCCGTGGTCTGTGCAGGCCAGCCCGACGCGTAAAGCATGGCCGACGATGACAGGTTCATGGTGCAGAACCTTACCGCACCGGGGGGCACCTCCACGGTTCGTCGAAAGGGACGGGGTGGGAAGCGAAATTGGCAGCCTGGAGCAAGGCGACGCCTGACAAACGAAAGCGGACGACGGCGGGAAGTCCCGCCGTCGTCCGCTATGTTCGCGTTTATCCCCCTCCCGTTCCGGAACGGGAGCCGCTACTCCTCGATGGTTACCCCACGCCAGAAGGCGATCCGGACCTGGATCGGCTCTACTGGTTCTATTGGATGGGGTCCACGCAGGACCTGACCGTCACTCAGGTGTGACGTAGGCGCCTGCGATGCCGCCATCGACCAGGAAGGTCGAGGCGGTGATGAAGGATGAGTCATCGCTGGCCAGGAAGGCGACTGCTGCTGCCAGCTCTTCTGGTTCAGCGAATCGGCCCAAGGGAACGTGAACAAGGCGGCGGGCTGCCTTCTCGGGATCCTTGGCGAAGAGTTCCTTCAGCAAGGGGGTGTTGACGGGTCCCGGGCAGAGTGCGTTGACTCGGATTCCCTGCCGTGCAAATTCGACGCCGAGTTCCCGGCTCATGGCCAGCACCCCGCCCTTTGATGCGCTGTAGGAGATCTGGGAGGTGGCTGCACCCATGACCGCAACGAACGACGCCGTGTTAATGATGGAGCCCTTGCCTTGGGCCTGCATGTAGGGGAGTGCGTATTTGCAGCAGTAGAAAACGGAAGTCAGGTTCACTTCCTGGACCCTGCGCCACGCATCGATCCCAGTATCGATGATTGAGGCATCGTCTGCCGGCGAAATTCCGGCGTTGTTGAAGGTGATGTCAACGCTGCCATAGGTTTCGTTGGTCACGGCGTAGAGGTTCTTTACTTCTTCTTCGCTGGTGACATCCACCTTCACATAGAGGCCGCCGACCTCGTCGGCGGCTCGCTGCCCAGCGGTCGGGTCCAGATCAGCGATAACCACATGGGCCCCTTCTGCGGCAAAGCGGCGAGCTGTGGCGAGCCCGATACCGCTGGCGCCGCCGGTGATGACAGCGCTGCGTCCCTTGAGGCGGTTGGAGATTACTTCAATCATTTTTTGCTTCCTTTAAGGTGGTGGGGACGTTTACGGGTTGGTGGAGATAAAGACGTTTTTTGTTTCTGTGAACGCGTTCAGGGCGTCCGGGCCGAGTTCCCGTCCGAGTCCTGACTGCTTGAAGCCGCCAAAGGGCGTGGAGTAGCGCACCGAGGAGTGGGAGTTGACCGAAAGGTTTCCCGACTCAAGTCCTCGGGCCATCCTCAGCGCCTGACCGATGTCCCGTGTCCAGATGGATCCGGAGAGTCCGTAGATCGAGTCATTCGCCAGGTGTAGTGCGTCGGCTTCGTCCTTGAAGGGAACGACTGCCACGACGGGGCCGAAGATCTCCTCCTGCATTACCCGGTCCTCGCGGGAAGGTGTAAGCACAGTAGGGGGGAACCAGAACCCCTTTCCGTCCGGCGCGGATCCCTGGAAAGCCACAGATGAGCCGTCCGGGACGAAGCCGGAAACTGTGCGGTGCTGGGCTGCAGAAATCAGCGGGCCCATGAACGAAGCCTCGTCGCTGGGGTCCCCGACCCGCAGGGCCTTCACTACTGGTTCCAGGAGTTCGAGGAATTTTTCATAGACGCTGTTCTGGACCAGAATTCTGGAGCGGGAGCAGCAGTCCTGCCCGGCGTTATCAAAAGCTCCTCCGGGTGCTGCTGCAGCAGCGGCTTCAAGATCCGCATCGGCGAAAATGATGTTGGCGCTCTTACCGCCCAGCTCCAAGGTCACGGGCTTGACCTGCTCAGCGCAGCCAGCCATGATCCGCTTACCGACGCCGGTTGAACCGGTAAAGACAACCTTCCGCACTGCAGGATGGGTTACGAACCGTTCCCCGACGACTGAGCCCTTGCCCGGGATGATTTGCAGGACTCCTTCGGGCAGGCCTGCTTCCCTGGCCAGCTGTCCGATCCGAATGGCAGTCATGGGAGTCAGTTCCGCCGGTTTCAGAACGACAGTATTGCCAGCAGCAAGGGCGGGGGCGAAGCCCCACGCGGCGATGGGCATGGGGAAGTTCCACGGGACGATTACCCCAACGACCCCGAGGGGTTCATTGAAGGTGACGTTGACCCCTCCCGCTACTGGAATCTGCTGGCCAAGGTGCCGTTCGGGGGCCGCGGAGTAGTACGTGAGGACATCGCGGACGTTCCCTGCTTCCCATCGGGCGTTACCGATGGTGTGCCCGGCGTTGCGTACTTCGAGCTGGGCAAGATTTTCCAGGTCGGCGTCTACTGCCGCGGCAAACCTGCGCAGCAGGAGAGCCCGGTCTGCAGGGGCAACATGGCGCCAGGTCTCAAATGCCTGGACGGCTTTTTCGATCGCCCTGTCAGTGTCCTCAAGTGTTGCAAGGGTTATGGTCTCGATTACCTCTTCCGTTGCCGGATTCAGTACGTCAAACGTGCTGGTGGACATTGCCGGAGCTCTCCGTTCGATTTTTGCGGTAGTTCGTTGCAGCCTCAATGAATCCATTGAAAAGCCTGAGGTCGTTGGGATTCTGTTCCGGGTGGAATTGGACCCCTAGCGCCCATCCGCCCGTTGTCGTTTCGAGGGCTTCCACCGTGCCGTCAGCAGCCACAGCCGTGACGGAAAGGCCGTCAGCGATCCGGTCCATGGCCTGGTGGTGGTAACAGGGTGCGCTGGACAATGGCCCCAGCAGAAGCCGGCTGATGCTGCCGGGCGCCGTCGTGAACTCCACGTTGCCGAAGACACCCGACGCCGGTTGGTAGTCGGCCTCCGGGTTCACATCCGGGATGTGCTGGATCAGCGATCCGCCCATGGCGACATTGAGGATCTGCGCTCCACGGCAGATGGCGAAGAGGGGAATTTCAGCGTCCAGAGCTGCCTTGGTCAGGGCGATGTCGTGTACGTCCCTGGCTGGTTGGGCGCGGGTGAGCCGGTGGGGCTGCGCCCCATACTGTTCCGGGTCCACATCGCTGCCTCCGGAGATGATCAGTCCGTCCAGCATCTCCACGATCGAGGGGTCGGTCCCGACGGGCGGCAACAGGACAGGAGTGCCGCCGGCAGCGACGACGGCGTGAAGGTAGGTTCCCGGAAGAACTGCTGCATCTGCTGTCCAGACGCCCCAGGAAGCTTCCTGGAAGTAGGTTGTCAGCCCGATCCGTGGGCGGTAGGTATCAGAGACGTTCAAAGACACGCTTGCGCTCCCAGTCCGTTACGGCGCTATCAAAAGCCTTCAGCTCGACATCTGCTGCGAAGACATAGTGGTCTACAACCTCATCGCCAAAGGATTTGCGTGCAATCTCGCTGTTGGTCAGCAGCGCACGGGAGTCCCGCAAGTTGGTGGGTATGCGATCAGCGTCGGACTGGTAGGCGTTACCGGTCATGATGGGCTCGAGGGGGAGCTCATTCTCGATACCGTGGATGGCGGCGGCGATAAGTGCGGCGGCTGCGAGATAAGGGTTGACGTCCCCGCCTCCAACGCGGTTTTCCACCCGAAGGCTGGGACCGCGTCCGACGATGCGCAGTGCGCAACTGCGGTTGTCCAGCCCCCAGGCGATGGCTGTGGGAGCGAAGCTGCCTTCGACGAAGCGTTTGTAGGAATTGATGTTCGGGGCGACGAAGTATGCCAGCTCCTTCAGCCCGGCGAGTTGGCCGGCGATGAAGTGCTCCATAACAGGGCTGAAGCCGTGCTCGCCATCGCCGGCCAGGACCGGATTGCCGTCCAGGTCGGTCAAGCTGAAGTGGATGTGGCAGGAACTGCCTTCACGTTCGTTGTACTTCGCCATGAACGTAATGCTTTTGCCCTGCTGCGCGGCGATTTCCTTGGCCCCGTTTTTGTAGAAGGCGTGGTTGTCGCACGCAGTAAGCGCTTCTGCGTACCGGAACGTGATTTCCTGCTGGCCCAGGTTGCACTCGCCCTTGGAAGACTCAACGACCAGCCCAGCCTTTTCCATCCCAGTACGGATGCTTCGGATGACCGGTTCCAGTCTTGCCGTGGCTAGCAGTGAGTAGTCCACGTTGTAGCGGGTGGAGGGGGTAAGGCCCTCGTATTTCTTGTCCCATGCTTCCTCGTAGCTGTCGTCAAACATGATGAATTCGAGCTCGGTGCCGATATGGGCGCGGTATCCCAAGGCCTCCAGGCGCTCGATCTGCGCGCGCAGGATCTGGCGTGGGGACTGGGAGACGGGGCGGCCGTCGAGCCAGAGGACGTCGCATTGAATCATGGCAGTGCCTTCCAGCCACGGCACCCGGCGCAGGGTTGAGACGTCAGGCCGCATCACCATGTCTCCATAGCCGTTCGCCCACGAGGACATGGAGTACCCCTCGATGGTGTTCATCTCCACATCCACGCTGAGGAGGTAGTTGCAGCCCTCGGCCCCGTGCCCCAGCACGTCTTCGAGGAAAGACCTTGCCCCACAGCGTTTACCCTGCAGGCGTCCCATCGAATCGGTGATGGCAACGACAACGGTGTCGATGTCACCGGAAGCGACCAGGTTTCGCAGCTCATCGACGCTGAGTTGGCCTTGCGCGGACGTACCGGGTGTTTGATTCGTCATTTGATTTCCGTAACTTTGATCGTATTTATGAGGGAAAGTGTTTGGACCCTGACGGGATGGGTGTCAGCTTTTGAGTTCGGCCTCGGCCGCAGCCAACTGCGCGAATTCCTCTTCGGGAGCGCCTGCAACAATGCGGTGCCGGCCGTAGAACCAGTAGTAAAGGAGCGCTGCGCCGAAGATTGCAGCTGTTATGGACGCGGCGAATACGTCGACCACAAATGTTGCGACGACCGCGACCGCAGCAAGAACCAGCGCGATTGAGGTGGTGACGACCCCTCCTGGGGTCCGGTAACTGCGGGGCAGGTCCGGTTCTTTCTTCCTCAGAACAATGTGCGAGAGGTTCAGGAGGACATAGGAGACTGTGGCACCAAAGACGGCGATGTTGATCAGGAGTGCGCCGTCACCGGTTATTGCCGCCAGCATGAAGCCGATTGAGCCGGGGATGATCAGTGCCCAATAGGGGGTTCGCCGTTTGCCTGTCAGGGACAGCCATTTGGGAAGATACCCTGCCCGGGACAGCGCGAAGAGCTGGCGGGAGTAGGCA
This sequence comes from Pseudarthrobacter adonitolis, assembly GCF_055412845.1. Classification (NCBI taxonomy): domain Bacteria; kingdom Bacillati; phylum Actinomycetota; class Actinomycetes; order Micrococcales; family Micrococcaceae; genus Pseudarthrobacter; species Pseudarthrobacter adonitolis. The sequence continues at coordinate 45,180 of NZ_JBVAYW010000001.1, forward strand.
TAAATGATGGAGAAGAAGCTGGCTACCAGCCCGGCGAGGCCAGCATAGTTGACGAAGTCTGCCAGGAAAGTGTTGCCACCGTACGCCAGACGCAGGGCTTCCGGGAGGGGGTTATCGGATTCGCTCATGGCCGCTGACCCTGCGGCGCCCGGAACGAGGACGAGCATCAGGGCCCCGAAGACCACCAGGATCACAACAGCGACCATGATGCCCCGCGGCATGTCCTTCTTCGGATTGGCCGTCTCTTCAGCGGCCAGGGGAACCCCTTCGACTGCAAGGAAGAACCAGATGCCATACACGAGCGCACCGACGGCGCCGCTGATTCCCATCGGGAGAAAAGCGCTCGAGGTGGGCGAGCCGTCAGGGACTATGTCAAAGAGGTTCTGGGCGTTGAAATGTGGGATCAGGCCCACGACTACGGCGGCCAGGGCAACGACGGCGACTGCGGTGATGCCGAAGATCATCTTGAGAGCCTCTCCCACGCCGCGGAGATGGATGCCCACAAAAACAGCGTAGGTCACCAAGTAGACCGGCCAAGAGTTCGTCAAGCCGAAGAGTCCCAGCGCTTCAACGTAGCCGCCAATGAAGATGGCTATCGCAGCCGGTGCAACGGCGTATTCAATGAGCACCGCCATTCCGGTGGCGAATCCGCCCAGGGGACCGAGTGCCCGACGGGCGAAGCCGTATCCGGCGCCGGTGGTAGGCAGTGCGGAGGATAGCTCGGCTAAGCCGAAAGCCATACAGGTGTACATAATGCCCATGAGAACAAACGCAATGAGGAGCCCGCCCCATCCGCCTTGGGCCAGGCCGAGATTCCAGCCTGCGAAGTCGCCGGAGATGACATAAGCAACTCCAAGTCCGGCAAGCAGGACCCAGCCTGCGGCCCCGCGCTTCAGTTGGCGGTGCTGGAGATATTGCTTGTCGTCGTCGGTAAGCTGGGTTGAATCAGAGGATGGCACTGTAAGTTCCCTTCGTCCAAGGGTATTGGTATGGAATAAGACCATAAGCTCGTTACAGTGTGGGTCAGATCACGTGCACGGTCAAGAGGTTCCTTGATTTGTGCGGCCTTTTTTCTCGAATCAACCAGCCTTCCGCGAGTGCCGAGGTTTGTCTCGGTCCATTGATCCCCGGTCATAGGCCTTTTTTTGGACCGATTATGATAGGGGCATGGAAGAGGAACTGCTCGGAACTCCCGCCCCGATTCTCCGCCCCGTCCGGCACGGCAATGCTTTCGAGGAAACGATCGAACGCTTGCTCCAGAACATCAAACTCGGTCTCTTCGGCGTAGGGACCAAACTGCCAGCTGAACGGGAACTTGCCGAGATGCTGGGCGTATCGCGCGCTACGCTGCGGGATGCTTTAGCCGAGCTGCAGAAGGCCGGATACGTCGAGGTTCAGCGCGGCCGCTATGGAGGAACGTACGTGTGCAGCCGGCCAGCTGCAGGGTCGGGGTCCTACCCGGAACTCGATCCGGCCGAGGTAGAAGACGTTCTTATCTTTCGCAGCGTACTCGAACCGGCAGCCGCGTCCTTGGCTGCCAGGGCGACTTTATCCCCTGCCCAGCGCAGCCACCTGCTGAGGACTTTGGCCGAGGTGGCCGGTGCACCTGCGAATCTGTACCGGCCGAAGGACGCAAGGTTCCATGTGGCGATCGCAGAAGTGGTTGGATCGCCAAGCCTTGCCCTTGCGGTGGCGGATGTCCGCTCTAAGGTGAGCGACCTGTTGGACCGGATACCTCTTCTCCAGCCCAACCTGGAACATTCCAACTTGCAGCACCAGGAAATCGTGGACGCCATACTCCGGGGCGACGACGAGGAAGCTTTTAGGGCGGCGCAAGATCATCTGCAGGGAACAGCATCGCTGCTACATGGATTCCTCGGATCTTCCCCGACAGATCTTTCGCCGCGATCGACTGCATTGAAGCCCTGAGCTGACAGAACTCCGATCTCAACGAGCTCTACACCCAATGGTTCGCAAATAGCGCCTGGTTCGACACCCCGTTGCGCCCGCACACGGAGAACCTGTGCAACTGCTTCGAGACCACGCCGGACTCAATTGGCCACGCGGCCAGCAACCTTTCGAACCTGAGGCAGCGGTACGAACTGGCCCCGTACTACTACTCCCTCGCGCACCGGGCCAACCGCTACGGTGAACCGCTGGCGCCGCCCCTGGCCTACTACTACCAGGACGATGACGCAGTGCGGGAGATGGGCCACGAGAAGATGCTCGGACGCGATCTCCTGGTCGGGATCGTGGCAAGCGAGGGTGAGCGCCAACGCAACATCTACCTGCCCGCCGGCGAGTGGATCGATCTGCATACGAACGAACGGATCCAGAGCACCGGGCAATGGATTCAGGATGTTCCATTTTGGCGGAACGGGGAATTCACACTCCCCGCATACGCCAGGGCCGGGGCGATCCTGCCGAAGGCGTTCGTGGACTCGAACACGAAGAACATCGAAGGCGATCGCAGCGACTCCGTTGCCCACCCGGAGCTGATCGCCCGCGTCTTCTCCGACGAGCAGCAGAGCGCGTTCACGCTCTTTGAGGACGACGGCGCAACGGTCGACTACGAGAACGGCTCAGTGCGCACCACCGAGATCACGCAGTCACTCAGTGGCGGCGTAGCGAGCGTCACCATCGGCGCGGCGCAGGGCACGTACGCCGACGCTCCGGCAAGCCGTCCCCGCGTCGTCGAGTGGAGGCAACGCCGCCCGGGTGAGGAACAAGCGTGGGAATAAAGAACACACCCCCTTGGCTGTACCAGTCCCCGCATCCTCGACGATAGGTGGTTCCTCCTTGGTTCTTGAAGCTACATTGCCGCCCACTTCCCCTGACGTACCGGCGCAGATCGACAGACTCGTGGAGTTGGGAGTACCGGCTCTGGCTGGGTGCACACCAGCGGAATTCCGCCAGCACGCAGCCTCGTTGTCTGTTGGCGGGTCGGACGGGATTGTTGTGGTCCACCCCTCTTTTGTCTCACCTACCCTCCTGACGCCGTTACTCAACCGGGAGGGAAAGGCGGGTTTTGTCGTTTCAGACATGAATGACCTCAACGACTTCACTCCAATTACAGGCGTTTCCATTCCGTCCGAACCCCTCTATGTCATAGATGAGGTGAACCGAGGAGACGAAATGTCGAATTGGAGCCCCGACGAGGCGCTGCCTCACATCGAAAACGAGGGGCGCCGGCCGCTCACTGTGAATGAAGGGATCTCCTGGCTTCTGCAACAACCGGAACGTCTGGAGCCGGGCTACTGCTTTATGACAATCGCCTCTCGTAAAAAGAAGGGCAAGGCACTGGACACCCGCACACCGGCTATTTGGATCAGCGGCGGCACGGGGCGTGACGGTCGCACCAACAAGGGAGCGCCGAAGGTGGGCTGGTGCTGGGCGGGAAACCGCCACATTTGGCTTGGATTCGCTTCCGCCAAGAAGGAAAGCAGCTGAAGCTGGTCCCGGAAGCGGGCGCAGGCTGGGATAAGACCTTAGGAAACCGACCCCTCGAGTCCGAGAAGCTGGTGGGCGGGGGCAGCCCGGTGACGGGTTCCAGTTTGTCCGCTATTCTGCCCACATACAATTCACGAGTGTTACGGGCTGAACGATCAGTGCACGCGACTTCTGACATTCAGTGCAGATGAGTTCGCACAGCGACATCCCGCTCTGTGGAGGAGTGTCCCACTGGCGGTGTTCAGGTTCCAAGGATGTGGGACAGCAGCTTTTCGCCTGGCGAATGCCGGTCTTGTCATTGCCGGTGACCGAATTGCCTTCCGCGATATCGCTCTTCGGCTCCAAGATCGTCACGGATGCCCCACCGGCCGGCACGGTGTGGGAACGCACCAGGCCGCAGGCACACCCGTTGCCCACGGGCGCGCGGGGGTCTAAGGTTGATTCGTCCTTTTCCCGAGCCAGGAGGAAACGATGTCTGGCGAACCGGTGTTCTTTGAGATTGGGGTCCAAGATCCCCAGCGCGGCAGGGCGTTCTATAGCGCGCTCTTCGGCTGGGACTTTGCCCCCGGACCTTCCGGAGAAGTAGGGTTCACGATTTGAAACGCCGGGAATCCCGGGCGGGATGCATGGCGCCGATGCCGGCGCGGCTCCATACCTTTTCTTCCACGTGGACGACTTGGACGCTGCCTTGGCCACGGTGCGGGAGCTGGGCGGCACCGCGGAAGACGTTGACTGGGTGACGAGGGCAGCGCCGCGGATACGGCCGGTTCAAGCTCTGCAGGGATGATCAGGGCTCAGCATTCGGCCTGCACCAGCCACCGGCACGCCACGCATAGCGCGCGTGAAGCCGGGCGGCTGCTTAGGCCGGAGGAAGCGCCGTCAGGATCTGCATGCCAACGACTTTGGACATTCCGTGCAAGCAAGTCGGAAAACGACATCCCGATCAGTGGGGAGCGTCCCACCGGGGGTGTCCCGGTTCCAAGGATGTGGGACGGGGTAAAAGAGAAGTCCTGCCGGAACGTATGGGGACCGGCGGGACAACGTGGCTATACCAATCGCGGGCCGCGGATCAGATCGCCGAAGTCCGCTGCGCTGACGGTACCGCGGCGGGCGGAGCGGATGCGTGGGTCGGAAGACTGCCTAGGGCGACATCCGGCCGGCCAGTTCCTCGGGAAGCGGCGAAGGTCGGGTGTCGGTCTCGCGCTCTCCCTCCGGGCCACTCTTCTCCGACATGTGCCGCCACCACACGGCCACGGCGCCCACTACGACCATGAATGCCGCGGCCGCGGCGACCACCGATACTATGCGGCGGTGTTGTTGTAGCGCCCGCCCCATTGTGCGGGTTGCCTTCTTCGCCGTAACTGCGGCTGCGCGTTGGGCTTTTCTGGCTGCTGGGTTCCCGGGTAGCGTGATGGTGAGCCCGTGAACGAGACCCGGCGCCTGAGCGAGGGCCGGGATCCTGTCGGTGCTGGCGTCTGCATCCGAGGGGGCAGGGGTGCGTGGGTGTACGTGGGGCCGGTGAGAATTTAGCCGGTCCCGTGGCGCAGCGCATGATGTGTAGCTGGGCAGAGTTCCTCGCCGAGCAGAGCGCAGCCGCGCAGACATCGTCCAATGGCAGAGCTGATGCACGGTCTATCCCAAACGTAGAACAGCTTTCACGCCGGTCGTGTCCGAGCCGGCGAGGGAGCGTTCCACCAAGGGTGTTCCACCTCCCAAGGAACTGGGACACTGCCGGATTCTGAAGTTTGGCTGGTTATTGCATAGAGCCGCCGGCGGTTTCGGGTCAGCCGATGAGGTGAATGGCGTAGCCATCGCTTTGCAGAATGGCTTGCCGAGGGTCGTTGCCGTGGGACCGCAACCACATGATGGTGGAATCTGCTGCTGCTATTTCGAGTTCTGCAGTGCGGATGTGTTTGTCGTCGCAGCGAATCTCGACGGTGCGGCCTGCCAGCATGTTCCAGTCGTCGTTTATCTTTTCCTCGCCAGCGATCCCGGAGCCCTGCCGCGTCATCGGTCACGCTCCTGGATTCGCCGGGGACGTATTGATGATCAGGGACCGGCCGGAGGAGGCGGGCGACGTTCCGTTCCCGGGTCTTGGGAAGGCGATCTGATCATGGGTACGCAGAACCGTTCCGCTATCGCTACGTTGGTCGAGAGGAGCACCCGATACCTGCTCTTGGTGCACGTGCCCGGGAATAACCGTGCCGACGGACTGCGCGACGGACTCATCAGGGCCCTGACTCCATTTCCGGCGGGTTTGCGGAAAACGCTGACCTGGGATCAGGGAAGTGAGGTGGCCAAGCATGCCGGATTCACCGCAGTCACCGGCGTTCCGGTCTACTTCTGTGATCCTCACTCACCGTGGCAACACGGGACGAACGAGCACACTGTGAGTCTTAAGGTGGCCCCGGAGGGGTTGATCCGGAAGGGTTGGTGTCGGCAGCAAGAGGTGACCCTCGAGAATGCTGGCCGCAAATGCGCGTGCCTTCCCTTTGACGTGTCCCTTGAACTGCCGGCGCCGGCCTGACCCGCTGGTCCTGGCTTGATTAGGAGCTTGTCCGCCCGCAGTCGTGACCCTTCACAGTGCTGCCGCGACGAGTGATCCGCAGGGCTCCCCGAGGGCCGTCCTACAGCGTTTCCCAGCCAACGGTTTCCGAGTATCGGGCAACCAAGACACCCTGGCCGAAAGAGGTACTCGCTGTGGCCTCGAAGCGCAGCAGGGCGGCCCGGCACCCGGCCTCCCTCACCGCATCGGTGGCCCTGCTCAGAGCTTCCTCCCGGTCAGCGGCGTCCAGCGCAGAACGGATGTCGGCATTCTGATTAACGGTGTATTCGACGTAAAACGGCATGGCTGAAGCATTCCACATACCCCGGAGGTAAAACAGGCAGACGGCACCCGATGCTTAAAGCTGAGACCTGTTCCAACAGGGAAAGTTGGCCTGCCGGCCGGAAGGCCGTTCCGGCGTCTATTTTGGGCTGCGGCCGTGTCGGCGTCTGGCTGCGAAGTAGGCCAGAGACGCCATGGCGGCGAAGAAGAACACGGTGGCGGGAAGGTAGTTGGCAATCAGCAGCATCCAGACGCCGCACAGCAGCAGCGCCGGCGGGAGGAGGATGGCCGTTGCCCAGAATGTCCTGCCTTGGTGCCGGCCGGTTCCGCTCGTGTTTCCTTCGGCCGGATTCTCCTGGTTGTGTTCAGAGTTCATGCCGGTTCCATGCCGGGAAGAGTAGCGTTCGGGAGTCCGGGTGCGGTGCGGTGGTTCGGAATCGTCAGGCTGATCCGTAACGATGATGGTGGGGTGGCCGTCATGCTGGTGTCCTGGATCATAGGGGCTTGGGAGGGTGGGCCGCTGTGGCGGTGGGTGGGTGCTCTATGGCCAGGACTGAGATGTCGATGCGCCCGGGGGTGAGGCCGGTGTGGCTGATGGTCCGGGCGATCTGCTCCCGCACGGCCTGGGCGACGTTCAGGGCTGCGAAGGCGATATCGGTGGCGATGTCGAGCTGGATGTCGGCGATGCCGTTGTGGACGGTGACGAAGACGCCGTCGTGCCGGGCGGGAGTGGTTCGGGTGTCTGTCCTGCGGAGATTTTGGATTGTTCCTGTTCCCAGGCGGGTGAGAAGGTTTTTCAGGGTCGGTTCGAGTCGGAGGACACCTGGTGTATCGAGGGCGGTGCGGGCAGCAAGGTCGGCAATGAGGTGGCTGCTGATCAGCCGGGCTTCGAGGGGATGCTCAGACATCGTAGAAATCCTCCACGGTGATGTTGATGGCTCCGGCGTTGAGTCCGACGTGTGCTGTGATCATGCTGGTGATCCGTTCACGCAGCAGCTCGGCGGTTCCGGGGATGTCGGTGCCGGAGGCCACGGCGATTCGAAGGTTAACCGCGATGTCGGCGGTCCCGGCAGAGCGGGTCTCCGCGGTATCCGGGTCAGGGTGGACACGGCAGCGACGGGCCCGTACTCCCGGAAGGGCGTCCGCGCCGAACCAGATGACTGAGGTGATGGCTTGTTCGCTGATGGTGATGCCCCCCTGGTCAGCCTGGTAGACGGGGAGCCGGTTGCCCCTCCGGACTTCGGCCCGGGCCAGGTTCATGATGGCGTCCTTGACGGCGTGATGGGGCTGCAGGGAGGCGTCTTCTGCATCGTTTTCCCGAAGCGCGCGGGTGGCCTCCGCGAGCCTTGCCAGGCTGGCCCGTGCCGTCCGGCACTGGACGCAGCCGCTTTCGTGGGCGGTGGGGGGCTGGTTGATGGTTGCCCAGGATTCGTCGATGCTGCGGCCACAGCCCAGGCGGGGGATGGTTTCGTCTATTGCCATTGACTCATCTTTTCCGCGAGTTCTGCGCGTGCTCTGGCGAGGCGGCCTCTGACCGTCTGTTCACTGACCTTCAGTGTTGCGGCTATTTCAGCGTAGCTGCGGTCGTGGATTTCCCGCAGGAGCCAGCAGGCGCGCTGCTCGGGCGGGAGGGTTAGCAGCGCTGTGGCCAGGCCGTCGATCTCGCAGGAGATTTCCGCTTCGCGGGCGGGATCGCCTCCGGCTCCCGGATCGGTGGAGGAATCGGCGGTTGTTTGCAGAGTGGCCGGTTCCTGGACGACCTCCGGCTGGCTGGTCCGTCGCCGCAGCCTGTCCAGGCAGCGGTTGGTGGCCATCTGGTAGAGCCACCCGCTGAAAGCCTGCCTGTTTATCAGCAGCGGCAGGTTTCTCCAGCAGGCCACGAGGGTGTCCTGCACGACGTCTTCGGCGTCGCCCCGGTCATGCAGCATCCGGAAAGCGAGACGGAAAAGTCTGCCCTGATACGCCTTGACGAGGTATTCGAAGGCGTCCAGGTTGCCGTCCTGGGCCCGGGCGACGACGGTCGCCTCGTCCAGATCATCGAGCCGTGTCAGGACAACGGGTTCACGTTCATCCATCGTCACCGCCGTCCTCTGTGCCTCCGAACCGCACCACCCGGGTTCCGGGGCTTATGACCAATGTTTTCAGACGGCGCCGGTAATGGGAATGCCCCGGTGCGGGGAAGCAGAGACAAATCAGTTTGCCTATCCGCGTGACGTTTGGCGGTGACGTGCGTCTTTAACCATGTAGGCAACATCGCATCGGTTGATTGAGGAGATGGTTCCCGTGACAGAAGCCCCGCAGTTCCCTGGACAGTCCGGTGGCATGGCGGCTCCCGAGGAGGGGCGGAAACGGAACGCCCCCGTTGAGACGCGCCGCAGCACCGACCTGCTGCACACGGACCGGGGGGATACCACCATTGAGGAAACCGTGGTCCAGAAGCTGGCCGGCATGGCTACGCGTGAGGTTCCCGGGGTGTATGCGATGGGCAGCGCTGCCCGGCGTGCGTTCGGCGCGATGACCGAGCGCATTCCAGGTTCCCAGACGAATGTCAGCGGTGGGGTGAGCGTGGAGAAGGGTGAACGCCAGACCGCCATCGACTTGAGCATCGTCGTCGAGTACGGAACGTCCATTGTCGAGGTGAGCCAGGATATCCGGCGCAATGTCATCCAGTCGGTGGAGCGCGCGACCGGTCTGGAGGTGCTGGAAGTGAATGTCCACGTCACCGATGTTCATCTGCCCGAGGATGAGCGGCCCGAACAGGACGCCAAGACGCCACTGGAGTAACCAGCTCACCCGCTCCGTCCCGTTCTCGGGCGGTAACCGATTTTGGAAGGAGTGCCGCATGTCCACTACACGATGGTGTCTGGCAGTCGGCCTGGTACTTGGAATCGTTTTGGCGTTCGGAGGTTTTACAGCCCTGGTGATAGCGGTCCTCTTTGGCCTGATTGGGCTGGTAGTGGGCCGTATTGCGGAAGGGAAACTGGATCTGCAGGCCTTGTTCGGCAAAGCATCCAGCCGATGAATACCACCGCAGCGGATGCCGGCTCCCGGGACCTGGATTCGCGGGGGCGCACCGTCCTTGACCGGAAGGTGCTGGAGAAGATCGCAGGTCAGGTCGCCAGCGAAGAGTCCTTTGCCGGCGGGTCCTCAGGTGGGTTTCTGGGCATCGGAGCACATTCGGACTTTTCCGCCCGGCCCAAAGTTACGGTCGAGCTGGCGGGCAATATCGCCGTGCTCAGCGTGGAAATAGGGCTGCTCTACCCGGTACCGCTGCGCCAGGTAACCGACCAGCTGCGCCGCCGGATCAGCGAACGCGTCACCGCCCTGACCGGGGTGGAGGTGCGCCAGATCGACATCACAGTGTCCTGGCTGAAACCTGCCGATGAATCCACCGGCCGCCGGAGGCTGTTATGAGCCGGCACGATGGGAAAGCCACACCCCTGCGGCACCGTCCCAGCCGGGCGGTTCCTGCCCTGATTCTGGGAACGCTGCTTCTGGCCGCCGGCGTGGCACTGGTATGGGCGGCACTGGCCCGGCTGGCCACGGGTTCGTGGCCGGTGTTTCTGGCCGGCCCCCGTGACTGGCTGGCCGGTGTGACCTGGAACGATCCGGGAGTCTGGGCCGTCGGAGCTGCGGCGGCGGTCGTGGGACTGGTCCTGCTGGCGGCAGCACTGGTTCCGGGCCGCTTTAACGCCTTGCGGCTGCAGTCGCCCGGGGACGAGGGGCAAGTGCCGGTGGCAGGCACGCAGGAGATTGTCATGACGCGGCGGGCCGTTGCGCGGTACGTGGCGGCGCACTGTGAATACGTCGACGGCGTCGGTTCAGCATCGGCCACGGCCTCGGCGCGCGCGGTCCATCTTAACGTGACCACGGCCCTGCATGAAACACGGGAGCTGCACGGCCGTGTCATTGCCGAGGCCAGGGACCAACTGGCCAGTGCCGGACTCAACCCGGTCCCAAAGATCACGGCGTCCGTCCGGTCCAAGGAATGACCGCGGCCACCATCCTCACGCATTCCGGAAGGAAGGCACCCCATGCGACAACACGCCGGAGCGCTGAACCGCACGTGCCTGGTCATCCTTGGCATTCTCGCCCTGGCCGGCGGCGTCCTGATACTGCTGATGGCCAGCGGAACGCTGCACGCCATGAACCCCTCAACGGTCGCTGCAGAGAGTCCCGTCGTGACAGGGGACCTGCACACGGTCTTCGGCCCTGCCGCTGCTAAAGCCATTATCCTGGTGGCCGGGGTTGTCATGGGCTCCCTGGGATTGTCGTGGATCCTGGCACAGATTCCACGAAGGAATCCCGCCGACAGGTACCGGCTGCATCAGGACCCCGCCTCCGGAACCACGCTGTGTGAAGCCTCAGTGCTGGGCTCCGCGGTGGAAAACGAGATCAATACCCTGCCCGGGGTTGTGGGTTCCTCGGCACTGCTGCGCGGCACAGCCGTGGACCCGGATCTGACGATGAAAGTCACGGTCAACAACCGCGCCGACATCCAGGACGTCCTCCACAGGATCAACACCCGGGTCATTCCGGACCTCTCCACGGCCTTGGAAACACCGCTGCGGCGGACAGGAATACAGCTCGAGGTCAGCGGCCGAAACGCCATTTCCGGCACCACAGTGGAGGCCACCGGCACCGTCATCTACTAAGAACACGTCACGCCGAAGAACACGACCTTAGCGTCGGATATTTCACTTCTCCACAAGCCACCCCAACCTGCGCATACTTTTCCACAAGCCACCCCAACCTGCGCATATAGAAAATCCAAGGAGACACCATGCTCGGCCCGGAAGACATCGACGATCTGCTCGCCAAGGGCGCAACCGTCCACGCCATCGACGGAGGCAAGATCGGCCCCCTGGGACAGGTCTACCTGGACGAATACACCGAACGGCCCAGCTGGATCACCGTCAGGACAGGACTATTCGGAATCTCAGAGTCCTTCGTCCCGGTCGAAGGCGCACTGACCGAGGGACAGGACATCCGCGTGCCCTACACCAAAGACCAGATCACCGACGCCCCGCAGCTGGCCACAGACCTCGACCTGGAAACCGCCGAAACGGACAGGCTGTACCGGCACTACGAGCTCGCCCGACCCACCTACGCTGACGCCCTCACCGATACGGTGGCCACAACTCCAGTGGACGCCGAAGGCAGCCCTACCGGCACACAACCCGGCCAAGGTCGGCTACGCAAATACGTTCCACAAAAACATCACCCTGACCATCCAACCGCGATCCGCTGACCGGGGCCAGCCTGAGGCGAAGACAGAATCCTGGAGCTTCGCCTCAGGCGGTTCTGTGCAAGCCGCATCCGACAGGAACCCGGCCTGGCGCTGCCGGCCGGTACGATCCCGTGGCGGCGGTACGCTGCGGCGCCTCGGCGGGCCGGCCCGACCGGGGCAAGGTGGCCGGCCTGGCACCGGCTGCCGGGGACGCTGCTGATGATCCGGGGACGGGGATGTCCGACGAACGACAAGAACGGCAAAGCTGAAGTGCCGGTATTCGCACTCAGGACCACTGTGGCAGGGGCAGTATTGGCCGAGCTGGACCTGATTGGTGCGATCGAGCTGCAGGGTAAGCGCGTCAGGGCAACCGGCACCGCCCCGGAAACGGACTTCCAGCACGAGCTGGAACTCATCCGGGGCAAGTCCCGGCCCCATACTCCCAAGGCGTGGGTGGGCATGCTGGAGGGTCGCGCCGAAGTGCAGCGTGTCTACGAGGGGATGGCGTCACTGGGCATCGTGGAACATGTCGGTGAAAAGCACCTGGGTCGGTTCCGGGCCGTGCGGTACCCGGAGAAGGACCATGCTCCGGAGGCGGCCCTCCTGGAAAAGATCCAGGCCGCCCTCAGCGGTGCGCCGGCCGATCTCGAGGCGCCTGATGCAAAGCCTGATTCCAAGGCATCCGATGCCAGGACCATAGTGCTGATCGCCCTGCTTCAGGCGGCCGGACGGCTCGGAAAGCTCTTCCAGGCAGCGGATCTAACCCGGGCGAGTGAGCTGGCGAAGGACTACTGGCCGTCCCGCGCGGTGGAAGACGAACTTCGTATGATCAGGCTGGCGGAGCAGGAAGCCGCAAACTTATGATGCTGCCCGAAATCGCTAGGCACGGGAGCCGTCGGTCTGCGTAGACGCCAGCAGCCCGCCGCCGCCGTCCCAGCGCTACAGCGTGAGTTTCTCGGCGTCGTCGAACTTTATGAGGGCCAGCTGGCAGAGCTCATCAACATTTCTCGTCCACGCTGCAGCGAACTCCCTGGCCGTCATCTCCTCTGAGCGGGAACCGCGTCAACTTCTGGGCAGCGGGCTAACTACGCGGCCGGGTTCGGAAGAACGACCAGGCCGTCGGCGACGAGCCTGCCATCGTGGATGACAGTGCGGTCGGTGCCGCGGTCCATGACGGTGCTCGTGACGGTCTCGCCGTCAACCAGGACGATGTCGGCCCGATCTCCGGGAGCCAGGCCCGGACGGTCGTCGGGACTAGCGAGGCGCTGGACGGTACGGTCCATGATGGACGCGCCGCCAATGGTGGCGATCGCCGCACAGTGCTCGATCAGCCGGTCCTTGCGCAGCCGGTGTGTGAACGCCAACTGCCAAGTGCGGTCGAGCATGTCGCAATTGCCGTATGGGCTCCAGTAGTCCCTCTGCCCGTCCTCGCCCAAGCCGACACGGATCCCCGCCTCGGTCATCTGGGCGAGGTCGAATTGCGTGCCGCCGCTTGCCGGGGCGACCGTCGCCCAGGCAACGTCGAGCTCGGCCATCTGCTCCACGAGCCGGGCGGTCACATCGGGGTGGACATTGGCGAGATCGTAAGCGTGGGACAGCGAGACGCGTCCCTCCATACCCAGCGAGCGGGTGCGTTCGAAGACAAGTTCCGCGCTGAAGACCCCCAGGTGGCCAGGCTCGTGCAGGTGGATGTCGACGTCGGCGCCGTACTTCTCAGCCAGGCCGAAGACGATGTCCAAGTGGCGGGCCGGGTCTCGGTCCAGCTGGCAGGGGTCAATGCCGCCGATGGTCGTCGCCCCTGCGCGGAGGGCCTCCTCGAGGAGGGGGATGGTGCCGTCCTCGAGCAGGAGGCCTGCCTGGGGGAAAGCCATGACTTCTACTTTTGCGGCGTGGGCGAAGCGTTCCTTGGCGGCCATGACTGCCTCGAAGCGCTCAAGCTTGCAGTCCACGTCGATCTGGGCGTAGGAACGGACGCGCGTGGTGCCTCGTCCAATCATCCGTTCCAGCGTTCCCGCCACTACATCCCCATAGGGGATGGGGGTATCGCGCCAGTTTTCCCGGTCGTTGCACATCATGTTCCACACCCCGGGCGAAGCGGTGTGCTCCCGGAACGGCAGCCCGATGCGGGTCGAGTCGAGGTGGACGTGCACATCGGTGAATGCAGGCATGGCGATCCGGCCCCGTCCGTCCACTGCCCCGCCGTCAGCATCCGGGACTATGACGGCGGTTCCCGCTGGCTGAATGGCTGCAATGCGCCCCTCCCGCACCTCGATGTCTACGGCGTCCCCGCCCCAGGGGCGGACATTGGTGATGAGCATGGTTCATTCCTTTCGGCTGATGCTGTGAACGGCGGGGAGGGCACTGATCCCGCGGGACCGGTGCCTTCCCCGCCGGAGCGTGTACTAGAAGTTCAAGGCAACCTGGGCGATGACTGCCGCGGCGATGAAGCTCGCCGTGAACGTCATCAGGGCGACAATGACAATCTTCCAGCTCAGTGAGCGCAGCGCCTTGACGTCGCGCCCGAGGGACATGCCAATCAGGGCGATCATGGGCAAGCCAGCAAAGAGGACGTTGATGTGCTGCGTGGTGGAGGCGATGAAGGGTCCGGTGGGCATGAAGGTCGCAGAGGCAATGGTGGCCAAGGCCAGGACCCAGATGCTGGACGGGACCGCCGGGACGAGCTTGGCAAGCACGAGCGCGATGCCGGTGAGGGCCAGCAGGATGAGCACACCGACGACGTCCAATGGGCGCGCTGAACCGGTGCCGAGGGCGTTGAGCAGGAAGCCGGCCACACCGGTCGCGGCGAACGCGATGAGCCACGTCCTAGGCGATCGGACAACAGTGGGGTCCTCTTCGATGCTGTTGACGTCCACGGTGTCGTTGCCCGGCGCTTTATCCGGTTCGGTCGCTGCCCCGCTTTGGCGGGCCGTGTTTGAATAGCCCGCACGGGTTCCGTCTTCAGCACCAACCAGAGCGCCGCTCCGGACACGGCGGCCGAGATCATCCCGTCCGAATAAACGGGACCACATCTTGTAGAGCTTCTGGCACATCGGCAGCGCGATAAAGACACCTGCGTAGAACCCGACGATGTTGGTGACGAGGTTGGACAGGGCTGCGAGGGCCATGATTTCCCCTGCCATCTCCGGATACAGGATGGACAGGGCGCCGACGCCGCCGAGCATCATGGAGGCGGACCCGAGTCCGAGGCCCAGCGCGAGGGCCCGGGGGTCAAAGAAGTCCAGTCCGCCGAGAAGGCCGGCCAGGAGGGAGATGAACACGGCGCCAAAGACGCTGCCCAGCACCCATACGGCGAAGACGCCGCGGTACTCGGGGGAGCGGACACCGAAGCGCTGGATGGCGAAGGCAAGGTAGGACTCACGGTCGATCGACCAGGTGGCGCCGATCGCAGTGCGGCCCAAGCCGAGCGCAACTGCGACCGGCAGTGCCAGGATCACCGTGCCCACCACGTGGCCGACCTCCTGCAGGAGGATCGCAGGGCCAATGTTTGTGAACTTCGTCAGCGATGGTCCGATTTGGGTGCCGAGGCCTGCCAGGAAGAAAACAATGGATACGTCCATCAGATGCGTGGACACGGCACGGGCACGCCCTCCAATCGGTTTCCATCTCTGGACTCCAAGGAATCCGCCAATGAGCACGGTCCATAGGATGGGCATCAGGACGATGGCGGCCGGTCCGAGGTGGAACTTATGCGTTCCGATCGTGATGGCTACGGCACATATGGCGGTGGAGATCCCGATCATCGCGAACCACATGACGGGACGGGCACGGAAAGAACGCGTAGGTGACGCGTCCACTAGGGCAGGCGCGGAGCCGACTGTGGTCTTCGCTTCATTGCGCATGACGCAGGCCTTTCGAGGGGGGATCAGGGATCAGAACCCGCATTGCGGAATCCGACTCTTGGTATACCAAGTGACTGTATACTCGTACCCATTGAGAGGCAAGTCACATTTATCGGCAGTTCGCCAAGGAGGCACGTTGTACACGAAAATCTCGGCCCGGTACGTTCTGGGGTTCGACGGAACACGGCACACGCTTATCGAGGACGGCGAAGTCGTCTTCGAGGGGGATTCCATCGCCTTCGTGGGGCGCAACTACGAGGGCCCGGTCGATGAGGAGCGCGACTATGGCCAGAGTTTGGTCATGCCAGGCCTGATAGATCTGGACGCCCTCGCCGACATCGATCACCTCATCCTGGACTCGTGGCCCTCGCCCGATGTCGCCGCCGGCCACCTGTGGTCGGAGGACTACTTCACCAACCGTCGCCGGGACGTGTTCACGCCATCGGAACGCGCCACGGTCCGCGAGTTCGCCTTGGCGCAGCTCGCCCTGCATGGCATTACGACCTACATGCCGATCGCCTCGGAAATCCACAGTTCCTGGGCTGAGGGCCTCGATGAGCTCGTGGACATGGCAGAGATAAGCCGGCGGATCGGACTGCGCGGCTACCTTGGGCCGGCCTACCGGTCTGGGGTCCATGTCATCACTGCCGCCGGCGACCGCGAGGTCCACTTCGACGAGGCCCGGGGGCTGGCAGGCCTGCGCGACGCAGAGCGCTTCATGGACTACGCCGCGGGTCTCGCAGACCCGCTCGTCACCGGGGCCTTGCTGCCGTGCCGCATTGAGACGCTGTCCGAAGACCTCATGCGCGAGACGGCGCGGATCGCCAGGGAGCGGGACGCGCTCGTCCGGCTCCACTGCCTCCAGTCACCTCTCGAGGACGAACTCCTGCAGCATTCCGCCGGACGCGGCGTCCTGGAACTGCTCGAATCCACCGGCCTGTTCGGCACGCGGCTTCTCATCCCGCATGGTGTGGTGATCAACGGCAAGGACCCTGCCGCGTCAGCGCCGGGCGGCCCGCTTGACACGCTAGCCCGCCACGGCGTCAGCATTGTCCACTGCCCGCTGACATCGTTCCGCTATCAGAAGCAGCTTGTTTCGTTCGACCGTTTCCGCAAGGCAGGCATCAACATTTGCCTGGGCACCGACTCGTTTCCGCCGGACCTTGTGCGCGGAATGGACGCCGGTATGCACCTGGCCCGGCTGGTCGAGCAAAGGCCCGACGCCGGGACTCTGGCGGACTACTTCGATGCCGCCACCCTTGGCGGCGCGCAGGCCCTCGGGCGGGCTGACCTGGGCAGGCTTGCACCCGGTATGCAGGCCGACATTACCGTAGTCTCCTTGGGTCACTTCGGGGACGGTGTCGTCGAAGACCCGCTGCGCACGCTCGTGCTGAACGGCACGGCCCGCCAGGTGACCGATACGTTCGTGGCAGGGCACCCCGTCGTCGTCGACCGTGGCCTGCCCGGCCTGGACCTCGACGCCCTGCGGGCCGAGGGGCAGCAGCTGTTCGACCAGATGCGGGCGGCCTACTCGGTGCGGGACGTCCAGCTCAGGGAGCCTGACGAGCTGTTTCCGCCCACCTATCCACGCGCGGAAATCGCACAGTCGGTCACTGCCCCGTAGCGACCGCAACCTTCGACTCCTCATTTGATCACTCTTGGCTTGGTATACCAGAGTCGGTATGATGAGGGCATGCGAGGGCTACCAGCACATTGCGGGGGAAGCTCATCCGCCCTCGGTAGAACGACGACTTTGACCTGTTGACATCGGACCCGCGCTCCTCCGGCTGGGCCCTTCCCATTGGAGAGAATAATGTGCCTGCACGATCACACCCCTGCCCTGCCTCCAACCGCGGTTCCACGCCGCGGCATCCTGGCCGGGGCGGCCGCCTTGGCGGGAATCTCGGTGGCAAGCCTGGCTGCCCAGCTTGGAAGTGCCCCGGCAGCGAGGGCAGAGGGCAACGCATTAAGACCCGGCCACCGTGACCGCCCCGCTTCGCCCCCGCCCATGATCATCGAGGGCGGCACCATAGTGGACCCCAAGACGGGCAATGCAGTGCAAGACGGGGTCCTTGTGCTGGAAGGAGGCAAGGTCACCGCGGTCGGCACCCGAGAGGAAACACGGCGTGCAGTAGCCGCCCTTGCAGGCCGCGCCCGCATCGTGGATGCCTCCGGGCGGTGGGTCCTTCCCGGCCTCATCGACGTGCATGTTCATGCGAACGCGCTTTCGGATGCGCGGGCCATCCTGCAGGGCGGAGCGACCAGCGTCAGAAGTGGTTCAAGCAGCTTCTATCAGGACGTCGCCCTCGCTGCCCTGCCTGCCTGGGCCGCCGGCGCCTCGCCCCGGATGAGCCCGGCCGGGCTGTTCATCTCACCCGATCTCGGGGACTCGCTCCTCGCAGACCCGGACCTTGCACCGCTGGCATCCCTGTCCGGGGGAGTCACAGAGCCGACGGACCTCGCCTACCTCACCCGCGTCAACCTGAAACGCGGTGCCCAGGTGATCAAGACCCGAGCCAACCCCCGGGCGGGCCTGGCGGAACAAGACCCCCGCGAACTGGTCTACAACTACGAACAGCTCTCTGCGGTGGTCAAGGCCGCAGGCAAAGCAGGCGTGCTTTGCCACGCCTACAGCGCCGAGGGGATAGATGGTGCCGTCCGGGCCGGTGTGCGAAGCATCGAGCACGGCGTCTTCGTCAGTGAAGAGACCATCTCCCGGATGGCCAGCCGTGGCACTTACTTCACTCCCACATTGGACGCCATCACGAGCATGGCAGGCTCTTCCAACCCGGTCCTTGCCGCCCGCGGCACGGAGTACACGCCCATCATCAAAGCAGCTGTGAGGGCTGCCCATGAAGCCGGTGTGACGGTGGTCGCAGGGACGGACTCCTTCGGATCCGATGTGACCCCGATAGGCACAGAAGCGCGTCTACTTGCTGAGGCCGGGCTTTCGCCACTGGACGCGCTGAGGGCCGCGACAGTCAATGCCGCCGCCCTGCTCGGCTGGAGTGAGAGTGCAGGACGCCTGGTGCGCGGTTCCTTTGCAGACGCCGTCATCGTGGACTCTGATCCCTTGAACAGCGCCTCGGCCCTGGAAGAAATCCGGGCAGTGGTGGCCCAGGGAGTCCTTGTACGGAATGACCTCTGATCGGTCGTTATGGATAAGCGCGACGCTGTCCCCTCCCACCTTCCTCCTGCCCGAGCAAACGCGCCCTCCCAATCCAGAAAGCCACCCATGACCTTGATTCTTAAAGCCTCCGAGCTCCAGGCCCTGGCCGATATGCCCGGGACCATTGCCGCCGTCGAACGCGTCTTTGCCGGCCTCAGCCGAGGCACCGCCATTCAGCCGGCGCCGGATTCCCTTCTCTTGCCGTCCTCGGACGCGAGGTTCTTGCCGATGGCAGCGCTGTCCAGCGCCGAGGAGCTGGCATCCGTCAAATTACTGGCGGACATCCCGGCGAACCGGGAGTCCAGCCTGCCCACGCAGCGGTCCACCATCATGCTTGTCTCCCAGCTAACCGGCGAAACCCTGGCCATCCTAGACGGCAAAGTCCCCACACGGGTCCGCACTGCCGCCGCCAGTGCCGTGGCGACGAAGCTCCTCGCGAGGCCCGGCAGCACAACCCTGGGACTGGTCGGTGCAGGCGCCCTGGCAGTGGCACACGTGGAAGCCATGCTGGCCGTCCTTCCTATTGAAAACGTGGTGGTGTGGTCCCGTTCCGCGGACACCGTTGCAGCCTTTTGCAGCGAGATTTCCCATTACGGCCTGAACATCACACGGGCGTCCAGCGTCCAGGAAGTTGTGGAGGCTGCCGACGTGCTGTGCACCCTCACGCCGGCCGTCGAGCCTCTGGTAAAGGGCGAGTGGTTCAAGCCCGGACTGCACGTGAACGCCGTCGGGTCCCGTCCCCGGGCGGACCACCGGGAGATTGATTCGGCGGGCATGGTGAGGGCGAGGGTCTTCGTGGACAGCCTGGCAACGGCCAGAGCCAAATCCGGCGGGCTGATCATCCCGGTGGCCGAAGGTGTGATGAGTTTTGAGGACGTGGAAGCCGAGCTTGGTGACGTGGCGGCGGGGACAAAAGCAGGTCGCCATGGTGATGAGGACGTAACCTTGTTCAACTCGGTTGGTATCGGTCTGCAGGATCTTGCCATCGGGCGGCTCCTGTACGACGCTGCGCTCAATCAGGGGGTTGGCACCCGCGTGGAACTGAATAACTGAGTAAGCGCGGAAGTAAGACGTCGCAGCAATAACGGGAGGCATGAATGACAGTCCAAGCGGAAGCTCCCGCGTCCTCGGCTGACACTGCCCGGGCACGGATCCGGGAACTGATCATCTCCGGTGACTTCGCGCCAGGGTCCCGGCTCCGGGAACGTGACCTGTCCCAGAGTCTGGCTGTTTCCCGGGTACCCGTCCGGGAAGCCCTCCAGCAGCTCGAAGCCGAAGGCTTCATTGACGCCTCCCCCCGGCGTGGTGCCACCGTCAAGCAGATCACCCTGCGGGACGTCAACGAACTCTTTGATGTGCGGCTCAGCCTGGAAGTCCTCGCCGCACGCCTCGCAGCCCAGGCCGCGGCAAGAGGCCAGTCGTCGTCGCGGCTGCAGCAGATGATGGACCAGGCAGAAGAAGCAACCCTGCGCCACGACCATGCGCAGATACCGCTCAGCAATACGGCCCTGCATGCAGAGATCGTAGCGATGGGGGGCAACTCGCTGCTAGAGTACTCCATGAAGCCTCTGCTGGGCAGGATGCAGTGGCTCTTCACTTTGACCGGGCACCGTGACCCCCAGGTTCAGTGCGCGGAGCACCTGAGCCTGTGCAAGGCCATTTATGACGGCAAGGCGGACCTGGCGGCGGCGCTGGCCTTCGCACATGTGGAGCTGGGCCGTGAACCGTCGCTCCAAGGACTGGCCGGGCGCTTACCCGAGAGCTGACCTTCAATATAGTTCGCGCTGCTTTGTGCCTGGCGCCGCGGGGGAACGGCCCCTAACGCAAGCGGACGACGGCGGGAGGTCCCGCCGTCGTTCGCTCCACCTTCCTCGCGGAGATGACCGTGTTGACGGCTTTGAGGACCGCTGCGACATCTGCCATGGTGGCGAAGCGCCCCGCCCGGAGTATGCCGATGTGCCCTTAGGGCAAGTCCTCGATGCCAGCAGCCTGGTCGTCGTCCGCACCCGTTGAGATCCCGCTCAGCGTGCCAATGTAATCCAGCGTTTTGGGACTGACGTGCCGCACCAGCGCAAGGGCTTCCCGAAGAGCGGCACCCTCGGTCAGGTCACCGAGCGCGCCGCGGAGTTCCGATACCGTTTCGATTCCCTCACGCTCGAACACTTTCGTGATGTCCTCTATCTGGGCCAGCCGGCCAGGCGACGGCCAGTCGATGACTTCCGAGAGCTTTCCCGTATCGAGGTGCCGTCGGAATCCACTCGTTGTGGCGGCATCCGGCCATTCCGCGACCAGGGCTTCGACGCGCGGCTTGACGGTTTCGTTGTAGTTCTGGCGTCGCTGAAGCGTGGCATCGACGATGATGGCCCCGATGTGGTCCCAACCGCGGCTGACTTCGGTCGAGTCATCTGTGCCGTGTGAGTCCATTAGCGCCGGAGTGTTGGCAGCATCTTTATCGATAGTCATACCTGAATACTTCCACGTGCCGCGCCACGGCGGCTGGTCGGCGCCGAAGATCAGCGGCACTGAACGCAAACGGACGACGGCGGGAGGTCGCCGCCCGTCGCGGCGACCGGCGGCGTTGCGGGGCTTTGTTATAAAGAACGGCATCAGTTGATGCTGATGACTTCTGCGACTCTCGATCGGGCATCCGGGGTCCCTGTACCGTCAGATTAAACAGATCCTGATCGACGAAAATGCGCGTCGGGGCGGGTACCGACGGCCTTGCGATGACTGAGGAAGCTCTCATCACGCGCTTCCACGTCAGCCGCGCTCCCGTGCGCCAGGCGTTCAAGGAGCTCCTAGACGAGGGCTACGTGTACCGGGAACGTGCCACGGGAACCTTCCCCGTGCAGGGCGTGAACGTGCAAAGGGACGACGGCGGGAGGTCCAGCCGTCGTTCTTCGCGCCTGTAGCTAAGCCTTCCGGACTCTTCCGTGGGGTGGGACGATTTCAGTATGAGTGAGAACAGCACTGACGGCATCCATGATCACGGCCCGCACCAGCATGCCCACGCGGCTCCGACAACGCAGCAAATGCGGACTGTGGGCCAACGTCGGCGCGAGGCGGAGGAAAAGTTGGAACACCATCTCCAGGACGCCCGCCACAAAGACGATCTGATCGGGAACCACGCGGACGCCGAGGGCGAGGGATCCCGAGAGAAGAAATGATCCAGCGGGCGGTGCCCCTGGATCTGTCATCTGGGGCGTCCATTGCCGTGCCCGGGCCTTCGAGCATGCCTAAATAATAAGCATGCTTGCCAATTGGTTGCTCAGGATGCTTAGGGTAGTGCCGCGGACCACGTCAGCACCCGCCATCAGATCAATGAGCGAGGAAGCACATGTACCTTCATACACAGCTTTTGATCAACGAAATCGCCGCCGATGAGCCCGATCCCGCTGCAGCCAACGCGCTGCAGGAGGGACTTGGCGGGCAGTTCGGCGAGATGCGGACCATGATGCAGTACCTGTTCCAGAGTATGAACTTCCGTGGCGATCCTGCCTCCAAGCCCTACAAGGACTTACTCCAGGGCGTCGGCACTGAGGAGATCAGCCACGTCGAGCTCATCGGCACCACCATTTCCCAGCTACTGGACGGATCGCCGCGGTACCAAGGCAAGAAAACCGATCCCGTGGATGAGCCGGGCGCCAAAGGTGCCACACCCCTGAAAATAGCTTTGGACACCAGCAACATCCACCACTACCGGGTGGACGCTGCGGGCAACCCCTGGAGCGGATCCTACGTCTACAACAGCGGCAATCTGGTCCTGGACCTGTTGTACAACCTCATGCTGGAATCCACGGGCCGGCTGCAGAAGTGCCGGATCTACGAGATGGCGGAAAACAAAACTGCGCGGTCCACCATCGCACAGACAACCTCAGCGAGGCCGGGAAGCTTTACCGCGGAGCCTCTCCTCAAATGACGGCACCGAACTCAGCACGGAGGTCTCGCCCCAAGGCTTCCCCATGGCCATCTCACCTGAACGCCGTGAGGAGTTCGCTCCGGGGCTCGACCCCGACCTGCTTGCCCTGATTCAGGCCACCGCGGAGGAGGAACTCAAGGACGCAGACAGCCCCAGGGAGCCCAAGGCGAAGACCAGCGCTAAGAGTCCGGCCAAGCCCGCCAAAAAGCCCTAGCGCACCGCATAACTAAAGACGGACGACGGCGGGAGGTCCCGCCATTGTCCGTCAGTGGTTCGGAGTCTGTCCCTGGAGTTGGTGGACGCGCAGGACGTCCGGTGTCCACGAAGTGGTGGGCCTCGATGACGTCGGCCAGGTTGTAGGTCCGGTCGATGACCGCCTGATACTTGGTTTCGTCCGCGAGGCTCACGAGGAAAGTGACGTCGTCGGGGGTGTATGTGAGCTTGACGCCGCCGGCGGTGACCAGTTGCGCTGGACTCTTTCACCGATGTGCGCAACCTCCAGCGGGAACTCAGGGCCCAGGGCGCGAACTTCGTGTCCGAGGCTGACGAGGCCACAACCGGTCCGGGGAGCTTTATCGTCGTGGATCCGGACGGCAACCCGGTGCTCGTGGATCAGCACGTCTGACCTCTGGGCGGCATGCGCAAACTAGGGCAGCCGCGACGCCCGCAACACTGTGGCCTCGCCGGCGCGCCCGGGCTCAAGAGGCACGGGGCTGACCAGCACTGCCGGTCCGCGGTGCAGGACGCCGTCGCAAATTACCCGGCACCGCACGCCGCCCCGCCCGCGCATTGCCTTGTGGGCGCCCGGGGCGAGCATCTCATCCATCCAGACGCAGGGGTGCGCGGGGCGCCCGGCCGTGAGGCGCACCAGGTTTCCGCGCGATTCGAGAGCAAAGTCGTGTCCCAGCAGCGGAGCCAGGTGCGCGCCTCGGAGCACGATGTTGCGCCTGGTCAGGAGCGGGTCAAATGGCCCCGTTCCCAGCTCTGAGGCGATGGCCTCGAGGGACTCGATGGCAAACACGGTGACTGCGGCGTCCATGTGCGCAGCCTTGCCGAAGAACCGATCACCGACGATGCCCTTGCCCGCCGCGAGCTCCACTCGCTCGGCATCGGTGGTGGGGATATCAGCTGCCCCCTCGCGGGCGCGGCCGAAGTAGGCGTGCGCCGGCGAGACCAGCAGATGCAGGACCTCCACGTCGTACCGGTAGCTTTCCGTCATGCCACCAAACTACGCCCACGGCTGCGGACCGGCCCACGAAAAAACGGATGACGGCGGGATGCCCCGCGGGTCTGCGCTTCCGCGCGCCAAAATGTGTTGACGATCACAATCAATGTTGTACAGTGTGTACTGTATACAGAATTTTGGTTGAGACAAGGAAGTCAAATGCTCAAGTTCGCTAATGCGACAGTCTCCGGCGAGATACCCGCGTGGGGCCGGGTCTCTGAGGTTACGGTTGCCGACGGGCGCCTCGGAGGGGCGGTCAAAGGGTGACGCGCACCGTGAAACTCGACGGCATCGCGTTCGGGGGCGACTACAACCCCGAGCAGTGGCCGCGGGAGGTTTGGCGCGAGGATGTGCGCCTGATGAAAGAGGCAGGAGTCAACTTCATCACCGTCTCTGTCTTCTCCTGGCCGCTGTTGGAACCGGAGGAGGGGCGCTTTGATTTCGGCTGGCTCGATGAGGTCATCGAGCTGCTGGACGGCGCCGGGATCGCTGTAGACCTCGCCACCGCCACGGCCACCCCGCCGGCCTGGCTGGTCCGCAAGCATCCGCAGATCCTGCCGGTGACGGCCGACGGCGTGCGTCTCGAGTTTGGTTCCCGGCAGGCCTACTGCTTCAGCTCGCCGGTGTTCCGCGAATACGCACTCAAGCTCACGCGTGCGATGGCCGAGCGCTACGGCAACCACCCCGCCGTGCGGCTGTGGCACGTCTCCAACGAGTATGGCGACCACGTCTCGCGCTGCTGGTGCGAGGTTTCCGGGGCGCACTTGCGCACCTGGCTGCGGGCCAAGTACGCCAGCATCGACGCGCTGAACGAGGCCTGGGGGACCAGCTGCTGGGGACAGCACTACCTGGACTTCGAGGCCATCGAGCCGCCGCGGCTGGCCACCGGTCCGATCAACTCCACGCAGCGCCTGGACTTCGAGCGCTTCTCCTCCGACGCCATGCTGGAGCTGTTCGCCGCCGAGGTGGCGGTGCTGCGTGAGGTGACGCCGGAGCTGCCGGTGACCACCAACTTCATGTCCATCCTGCATGATCTGGACTACTTCAAGTTCGCCGACGCCGAGGACATCGTCACCGACGATGCGTACCCGGACCCGGCCGACCCCCGCGCCCACGTGGAGGCGGCGCTGAACTACGCGCTGATGCGCGGGGCCAAGGGCGGCGCGCCGTGGCTGCTGCTGGAGCAGTCCGCGAGCGCCGTCAGCTGGCGCGAGGTCAACGTGCCCAAGGCCCCGGGCGTGATGCGGCTGGACAGCTACCAGGCAATGGCCCACGGCGCCGACGGCATCATGTACTTCCAGTGGCGCGCCGCCAAGTTTGGCCCGGAGAAGTTCCACGCCGCCATCCTCGGCCACCGCGGCGAACGCAGCCGCACGTTCGCCGAATGCAAGGCCCTCGGCGCAGAACTGGCCGGGCTGGGCGCCGTGAAGGGCAGCCGGGTGGCTGCCGAGGTGGCCATGCTCTGCGACTGGGATTCCAACTGGGCGCTGGCCGCCCCGGACTCGCTGCCGACTGACCGGCTGACCTGGATCAAGGCTGCCCGGTCCTGGCACCGCGCCGCCTTCGGTCGCGGCGCCACCGTGGACCTGGTCCGCGCCGGGGCTGACTGGTCCGGCTACAAGGTCCTCCTGGTCCCCAACCTCTACCTGGTGCAGGCCGCGCTGGCCGCCCAGCTGGAGGCCTTCGCCGACGCTGGCGGGACCGTAGTCGTCGGGCCGTTCTCCGGTGTGGTGGATGCCAACGACCACATGCACGACGGCGGCGCCCCCGGGCCGCTTCGAGCCCTGCTGGGGGTGGAAGTGGACGAGGTGTGGCCGTTGCCCGACGGCGAGGCCGGGGAGATCGTGCTCGCCGGCACGCCGCACCGTGTCCACACCATCAGCGAATGGCTGGAGCCTGTTGACGCGCGCACCGTGGCCAGCTACCGCGGCGGCGAGCTCGACGGTCGCGCCGCCGTGACCGTCCGGACGCACGGGGCCGGCAGCGCCTGGTACCTCAGCGCGGCCCTGGACGACGACGGCCTGCGCGCGCTGGTCGGGGAGATCCTCGACGAGGCGGGCGTGACCCTGCGCCCGGCACCGGCCACCGCCGCGGCCGGCGAGGCCGTGGAGCTGGTGGTGCGCCGCGGACCCGATTCCTCGTTCACCTTCGTGCTCAACCGCGGCACGGACCCGGTGGCGGCCCGGCTTCCCGCCGGCGCCACCCTTCTGATCGCCGACGGCCGGTCCACGGGCGGCCAGTCAACCGTCCACACCCTTCCCGCCCGCGGCGTGCTGATCGTCCAGCACGCCCACACCGACGCCGTCGTCCTCTACCCCGAGGCGGACGGCACCACAACTTTTTCGACGACCATTTCCATTCCAACAGCAGAGGTGACCTCATGACGGAACAAACCGTCCATCCCTATATCCCGAACACCGCCCCCGAGTCCCGGGCAGCCATGCTGGCAGCCACCGGCGCGGAGAGCATCGGGGAGTTCTACGCCGACATCCCCGCCGAACTGCGGGTCAAGGGCCTCTTGAACCTACCCGAGCCTTTCCTGGCTGAGGCGGACCTGGAACGCCATGTCAGCTCGCTGCTGGCCAAGAACACCAGCACCCGCGAATACCTGACCTTTCTGGGCGCCGGAACCTACAACCACTACATCCCCGCCGTGGTGGAGGATGTCATCAACCGCAGCGAGTTCCTCACGGCTTACGCCGGGGAGCCTTATGAGGACCACGGCCGCTTCCAGGCCCTGTTCGAGTACCAGTCGCTGATGGCCGAGCTGCTGAACATGGACGTCGTCAACGTGCCCACCTACGACGGCTACCAGGCCACAGCGACGTCGCTGGCCATGGCCGGCCGCATCACCGGCCGCCGCTCGGTCATCGTGGCCAGCGATGTGCACCCGGACAAGATGTCCAAGGTCCGCGACTACGTCCGGCCGTTCCTGGACCTGGTGGTTGTGCCCACTATCGACGGCACGGCCGACCTGGCCGCGGTCCGCAGCCTGATCACCGACGAGACGGCCGCCGTCTGGCTGGAGACTCCCAGCTACTTCGGCGCCCTCGAAGCGGCAGGCGCCGCGCTCGCCCAAGCAGCCCACGACCGCGGGGCGCTTGTGGTGGTCGGCACCGACCCGATCGGCTACGGCGTGCTGGCCCCGCCTGCCGATTGGGGAGCCGACATCGTCTGCGGCGATATCCAGTCCTTGGGCGTGCGCCAGTGGTTCGGCGGCGGCCGTGGCGGCTTCATCGCCGTCCACGACGACCCCACATTTGTGCTGGAGATGCCCTCGCGCCTCTTCGGCATCGAAAGCACCACCGTGCCCGGCGAGTACGGCTTCGGCGACGTCGCCTGGGACCGGACGTCCTTTGCACTGCGCGAAGAGGGCAAGGAGTGGGTGGGCACCGCTGCCGCCCTCTGGGGCATCGCCGCCGGCGTGTACCTCTCCGTGATGGGACCGGCCGGCATGGCCGAACTGGGCGAGACCCTGCTGGCCCGCACCGCCTACGCCCGCCAGACGCTGGGCGCGCTCGACGGCGTCGAGCTCACCGACACGGCGCTGCACCTGCGCGAGTTCACCATCGACTTCGCCGCCACCGGTGTGAGCGCACGCCGCCTGGTGGAGCTGCTCCGCGCCAAGGACATCGACGCCGGCGTGGTGGCCGATGAGCACAGCTTGCTGGTGTGCGTCACCGAGCTGACCGCCACCACCGACATCGACCAGCTGGCGGCCGCGCTGGCAACGACCTTCAAGGAAAACTGAGATGAGCCTTCCTGTAGCACCCAAGCCCGCCCTACGCCGTTTCCACCAGGCCAGCTGGGATGAGCCGATCATCTTCGAACTTAGTACCCCCGGCGAACGGGGCGTGCTGGTCCAGCGCCCCGCGGCCCAGGAGTTCGAGGCGCTGCAGCGCCAGGCCAGCCAGCTGCTTGCCGTGAAGCGCAGCGCCGCCCCCGTCCTGCCCGAACTGGCCCAGATGCGCGTGGTGCGCCACTTCCTGCGCCTGAGCCAGGAGAACCTGGGCGCCGACTTCAACGTCGACATCGGCCAGGGCACCTGCACCATGAAGTACAGCCCGAAGGTCAACGAGGTAGTGCTGCGCACCACCAAGGCCATGGACCTGCACCCGCTGCAGGACGAGGCCAAGGTCCAGGGCATCCTGGAGATCTTCTGGCGGACAGAGCAGCTGCTGGCGGAAATCTCCGGCCTGGAGCGCGTGAGCCTGCAGACCCAGGGCGGATCGGCAGCAATCTGGTCCAACATCGCCATGATCCGCGCCTACCACGAGTCGAACGGTGAGGGCCGGACCCGCGACGAGGTCATCACTACGATCTTCTCCCACCCCTCCAACGCGGCCTGCGCGAAGGCCGCCGGCTATAAGGTCATCACCTTGATGCCAGACGCCGACGGCTACCCGGACATCGAGGCCCTCAAGGCCGCCATCTCCCCGCGCACCGCAGCGCTGATGATCACCAACCCGGAGGACACCGGCATCTACAACGCCCGGATCCGCGAGTTCGTGGACCTGGTGCACGGCGTGGGTGGCCTCGCGGCCTACGACCAAGCCAACGCCAACGGCATCCTTGGCATCACGCGGGCCCGGGAAGCGGGCTTTGACCTGTGCCACTTCAACCTGCACAAGACCTTCAGCACACCGCACGCCAGCGGCGGCCCCGGCGCCGGCGCCAGCGCCGTTTCGGCCAAGCTGGTCCCGTTCCTGCCAGGGCCGACCATCGACAAGGTGGGCGACAAGTTCGTCATCAACGGCGACCGCCCGCAGTCGGTCGGCAAGATCGCCCCGTTCTACGGCGTCACCCCGAACGTCATCCGCGCCTACGCCTGGATCATGGCCCTCGGTGCCGAGGGTCTGCGCCAGGTGGCCGAGATCGCCGTGCTGAACAACAACTACCTGCTTGGCCAGGTCCTTGCCATCCCCGGCGCCAGCGCCCCCTACGCCGAGGGCAAGCGCCGCATCGAGCAGGTCCGCTACTCCTGGCAGGACCTCTTCGAGGAGACTGGCATCTCCTCGGAGGAGATCGGCATCCGGCTTTCCGATTTCGGCATGCACTACTGGACCAGCCACCACCCCTACCTGGTGGCGCAGCCCTTCACGCTGGAGCCCACGGAGTCCTATTCCAAGTCCGAGATCGACGAGTACGTGGCGGCCCTGGCCGAGGTGGTGCGGGAATGCCGTGAGGAGCCGGAAACGGTGCGCACCGCCCCGCACAACCAGACGGTCCACCACATCCACCACGACGATCTTGATGCGCCGGAGCGCTGGGCCATCACCTGGCGCGCCTACCAGCGCAAGTACTTCGGCGCCGGTCCGGCCCAGACCACCGCCCCGGCCGCCGTCGCCGATCCCGCTGTCCGCTGACACCCGTCCACCCGCACTGCTTAGGAGAACACCATGACTAGTTCCACCCTTAACCGCCGTACGTTCTTTACCGGTTCGCTTGGTGCGGCCTCACTGCTGGCCCTCGCGGCCTGCGGCAGCGGCGGACAGGCAGCTGCCGACAAGTCGGCCAAGATCACGTGGTCCACCTGGGGCACCCCGGAGGAGGGACAGCGGTTCAAGGAATTCAATGAGCAGTTCAAGAAGGACCACGCCAACATCGCCGCCACGCTGCAGATGGTGCCGTCCTACTCGGACTACCACTCCAAGCTCCTCACCCAGCTGACGTCCGGCACGGCACCGGACGTCTTCTACGTGGGCGATGACTACATGGGCAAGTTTGTCGACTCCGGCGTACTGATGAACCTGGACTCTGTGGTGAACGCCGCCGACGGATCCATCAAGTTAGCTGACTTCAACGCCGCTTTGTTCGGTGCGGCCAAGACGGACAAGGGCCTCTTCGCCCTGCCGAACGACTGCAACCCGGATGTGATGTGGTTCGACAAGAAGGCACTGGCCTCCGCCGGCATCACCGAGAACCCCGCCGAGCTGGCAGCTGCGGGCAAATGGACCGTGGAGAAGTTCCTGGAGATGTGCTCCAAGCTGGCCGGTGCCGGGATGCACGGCGCCCTGTTCTGGAACTACTGGGCCACGCACTGGAGCTGGGTTGCGGCCAACGGCGGAACCGTCTTTGACGCCGCCGGCACGTTTGTCCTGCCGCAGGACGCCACCGGCAAGGCGGCGCTGAAGAGCCTCGGCGAGGCCTTCCAGCAGAAGCTGTTCACAGTGGCCGACACACTGCCCGAGGGATCCGGCGGCGACAGCCTCTTCGCGACCCACAAGGCAGGCTTCTACGTCCAGGGCCGCTACGGCATTGCCACCGCGGAGCAGTCCGGGAACAAGGATGACTACGACATCGCGCCGTGGCCGTCCGCCTCCGGTAAGCCGGGCGCCAGCGGCGTGGCCGCCTCCTACCTGGTCATCAACGCCAAGTCCAAGTCGCCCGAGGCAGCCACCACCTTCCTGGTGGGCTTCCTCAGCGCCAAGGGCCAGGCGCTGCGCCTGGCCGACGGCGGCAACGCCGTCCCCTCGATCAAGGGCGCCGACGCCGTGGTGCTGGACGGGTCCTACCCGGCCCATGCCCAGACTTTCCTGGACCTGCGTGACGCCGGGTTCTCCAACTACGCCAAGGAGGCCAAGGTTCCCGGACTGTCCTCGGACGTCAGCGAACTGATGCTCTCCCTGTACGAGGGCAAGGCCGGCGTGGACGATGTGTTGGCATCCCTGACCACACTGATGGACAAGGCGGCCTGACATCGTGGCAGCTACGCTGACCGGCGGCCGCTCCGGCGGCCGCCCGGGCGGTGGCACACACACTGCCGCGACCGTGGAACGTAAGGAAGCGGGCTGGCGCAAGCTCGACCGCTGGATGGGGCTCGTCTTCGTCAGCCCGCAGCTGCTGGGCATGATCGTCTTTGTCCTGCTGCCGTTCGCCGTCGGCATGGTCCTGGCCTTCGCCAAATGGGACGGACTCACGGCACTGGAATGGGTGGGCACGGAGAACTTTGCCGCCCAACTGGGCAACCCGGAGTTCCTGCGGGCCATCATCAACACCGTGGCCATCGCCCTCATCACCGTCCCGGTGGGGCTGGCGCTGTCCCTGCTGATCGCCGTCGGACTTGACCGGCTGCGGGGGCGCACGGGCTACCTGATCATGTACTTCGCCCCGGTGATGACCAGCTCCATCGCCATCTCGCTGGTGTGGCAGCAGATCCTGCGGGCGGACGGGCCCCTGAACGCGTCCTTCGCCACGGTGTTCGGCATCCCCGGGCCGGACTGGCTGGGGGATCCGCGTTTTGTGCTGCCGGCGGTGTGCGTCGTGACCATCTGGTCCTCGCTGGGATTGAACGTGATCATCTTCCTGGCCGGTCTGCAGGGCATCTCTCCGGCCATCCTGGAGGCGGCCAAGGTGGACGGCGCGGGCCCGCTGCGCACCATGCTCCGGATCAGGCTTCCGCTGCTGTCCCCGGTGGTGTTCTTCTCCACCGTGGTGGCTGTGATCAGCTCCTTCCAGACGTTCGACGTCGTCTTCATTCTCACCAATGGCGGTGGACCGGACGACTCAGCACGGACCATCGTCTACCAGATCTATGAGGACGGTTTCAAGAACTTCGAGTTCGGCATGGCAAGCGCCGCCTCGATTATCCTGTTGCTCCTCACCCTCCTCGTCACGGCCGTGCAGCTTGGGCTGCAGCGCCGGTTTGTCCACTACGAAAGCTGACTCCGTGGCAACAACATTGATCCAAGTCCCCCCGGTCAGCCCGGCAATTGCCGACGCTCCGGCCCGGCGCCGTGGCGGCAGCGGCGCGGTCTCCAGGGTGCTTCTGCACGTACTGCTGGGTGTAGGCGGCTTCCTGATGGTGGCACCGTTCCTGTGGATGCTGCTGACGTCCTTCAAGTCCCTGCAGCAGATCATCACGGACCCGCTGGGACTGTTCCCGGCACCGTGGAACTTCGCGAATTACGCCGACGCCTGGAACGCGGCGCCGTTCGGGCTGGCCTACTGGAACAGCATCTACATCTGCGTGCTCACCGTTGCCGGCACCATCTTGACGGCGTCCATGGCGGCCTATGCGTTTGCCCGGATTGATTTCCGCGGCAGCAAGTTCCTGTTCGTGCTCTTCCTGGCCACCCAGATGGTCCCGCAGCAGGTGACCATCGTGCCTCTGTACATGGTGTTCTCGGCCCTGGGTTGGGTGGACACACATCTGGCGCTGATCATCCCGGCCGTGCTCTGCAATCCCTTTGCGGTGTTCCTGGTCCGC
Organism: Pseudarthrobacter adonitolis; assembly: GCF_055412845.1. Lineage (NCBI taxonomy): Bacteria > Bacillati > Actinomycetota > Actinomycetes > Micrococcales > Micrococcaceae > Pseudarthrobacter > Pseudarthrobacter adonitolis. Next base: position 77,069 of record NZ_JBVAYW010000001.1, read on the forward strand.
CAGTTCATCCGTTCGCTGCCCGTGGAGCTCGAGGAAGCCGCGCGTCTGGACGGGGCGGGGCGCTGGCGGATCCTGTTCAGCGTTGTGCTGCCGAACATTAAGCCCGGCCTGGCCGCGCTGTCCATCGTGGTGGCGCTGGGGGCCTGGAACAACTTCTTCCTGCCGCTGATCGTGCTCAACAGCGAAAACCAGTTCACCGTGCCGCTGCTGCTCTCCCAGTTCACCGGCCAATACGGCGGGATCAACTACTCGCTGGTCATGGCCGCCTCGGCGATCTCCATCGTTCCAATGCTGATCGCCTTCCTGATCGGCAACCGCAAGATCCTCAACTCCATGGCCATGTCCGGCATGGGCGGTTCCTGATGCGGGCCTGGGAGGGGGCGGACCAGCTCATTGACCTCCTGAACGTGCCGCTGACGGACCGCGGATCACGGTTGCTGGTGTTCAAGAACGACGGCGACGGCGGCGGTCTTCGGATCGCCGGCGCCGTCTACGAGCGCAGCCCGGACACGTCCACGCATCTGCGCCGGATCGCCGTGCTGGACAGGGCGGGCCGGCCGCTGGAGATCGCCACCGTGGGCCCGGAAGGCATTTCTTTCGGGGCCTCGGCCGCGTCCCTGACGCTGGTGGGCGCCGACGGTCTGAGCATCGGCGCGTCCGCCACAGGCGGACCGGTGACGGTGCTGCTGGAGCCCTTCGGCATCGACGCGGACGGTCAGGCAGTCTCCGAGGTGGACGCCATGCCCATCCACTGGCTCGGCAGTGAGGGCGCCGGCGCTTCCCCTGAAGTGCACGGCGCCGTCCGGGTGCTGATACAGCCCGGCGGCAGCCTGCTGCTGCGGATCGGGGGACCGGTGGCCGCGGTCCCGGAACCGGGCGGCCACGCCGCACTGCTGGCGGCCGCGGCCAGCCGGTGGACGGACTGGTTCGCGCGGCTGCCGGCGGTCCGCGGCAGTGATCTGGAACTGGTCCGCTACGCCTGGTGGATCTTGGCCAGCAACATCGTCCAGCTGGAATCGCACCCCGGCATCGACGCCGTCGTGCCTTCCAAGCAGGGCTACGTGGCCGCCTGGCAGTGGGACTCCTACTTCATCAGCATCGGGCTGCGCCACGGCGATGCCGGGCTGGCGGCAGACCAGCTTCGTCTGTTCTTCGCCGAGCAGGCGACCGACGGCGGGCTGCCGGACGTGGTCCACGACCACGGCACGCTGGCCTGCGTGGGGGACATGCCGCCCGGCGACCTGGCCGCGCTGGCCCGGATCCATGGGGCGGACTCGCCCATGATCACCGATGCCGACATGCCCATCACCAAGCCGCCGTTGGCGGCCTGGGCGGCCCGCGGAATCGATGCCGTAGGCGGAACGTCGCTCCAGAGTGAGCTCAAGGACGGGCTTGACCGGCTGCACGGGTGGTGGTTCGCCCGGCCCACGCCGGACGGCCTCCCCGGGTATGAGCACGTCTATTCCTCCGGGCTGGACGATTCGCCGCTGTTCGACGACGGCGGCCCGGTGTTCGCGCCGGACCTCCCCAGCTATCTCGTGGTGGCCCTGGACGCAATGGCCGACCTGGCCGAGGACGCCGGCGACGCCGCCACGGCGGCCAGCCACCGCTCCTTGGCTGACAAGACGGCGGCACAGCTGGTGGACCGGCGCTTCGATCCGGCGCTGGGGCGCTTTGTGGCCCTGACTCCGGCCGGGCGCCGGACTACGGTGACCCCGTTTGCGCTGATGCCGCTGCTCACCGGGCGCCTGCCGGAACCGGTCAAAGCCGCGGTGGCCGCGCAGCTGACGGATCCGGCGTCCCTGGGCGCACCTTCCCCGCTGCCTACCGTGGGGCTCTCCGAGCCGGAGTTCAACCAGGACCGGATGTGGCGCGGACCCGTTTGGCTGAACGTAAACTGGCTGGTAGTCCAGGGCCTGCTGCGCAGCGGGCTCGAGGCCGAGGCCACCGCGCTGGCGGAGAAGACGGTGGAAATGGTGGTCTGCAGTGGCGGACTGCACGAGTACTGGAATCCTCTGTCCGGCCGGAGGGCGGCCGGTGCGACGACTGGTTTCGGCTGGTCGGCCGCGTTGTTCATTGACCTCGCCGTGTGGCTCGCGCACCGCGAAGAGTGACCGCTGGCGTTTCCTGTCCATAGTGAAGCCCCGTCCTGCACGCAGGACGGGGCTTCACTGTTTCCCCTCACACAGGTCAGGCGATGCCGCCGCCGTCGACCACCAGGGCGGACCCGGTCACATAGCTGCTGGCGTCACTGGCAAGCCATACGACTGCCTCTGCGATCTCTTCCGGCGTGCCCATCCGCTGCAGCGGCCGGTCGTTGGCCTCGGTCAGGAAGCTGGCCTCTTCCTGGGACAGTTGACGGGCTTCCTCGCGCAACATGGGTGTGTTGGTGTCGCCCGGGTTGACCGAGTTGACGCGTACGCCGTCTTTGCCATGGTCGATGGCCAGCGCGCGCGTCATGTTGACTACGGCAGCCTTGGAGGCGCAGTAGGACAGGGCATCGCCGCCGCCCTTCAGGCCCCAGCCCGAGCCGGTGTTGATGATGGAGCCGCCGCCGTTGGCGATCATCAGGGGCACTACGGACTTGCACATCAGGAAGACGCCGCGGACGTTGACGCCCATTACCTGGTCCCATTCCGCCGTCGTTGTGTCGATGACGTTTGCACGGCGAATGATTCCGGCGTTGTTGAACAGGACGCTGATGGTCCCAAACGCGCTGGCAGCTTCGGCCACGGCAGCCTGCACGGAGGCTTCGTCGGCCACGTTGCCGCCGATGCCGAGTGCCTTGACGCCCAGCGCCTCAGCTTCCGCTGCCACTGCCTGCGCGGCCGCGAGGTTGATATCAACCACTGCGACGTCGGCACCCTCCGCCGCCATGGCGAGGGCTGTCGCGCGGCCAATGCCCGAGCCTCCGCCCGTGATGAGCGCCTTCTTGTTCTGCAGTCGCATTCCGTTCTCCATTCTTATTGATGTGTAGCGAATCGTTCGGTGGTGAAGTTGCCGACCGGGTACACGGTTGCCGTGCCTGGCCCGGTGAGGATCTTGACGAAACCGCTCAGCCGGGCATCGCCTTCCGGGCTGCCGGTATCAACGTGCAGGGGGCTGCCGCCGAGGGAGGCGAGCTTCGCCGGCGTCGCGATGACTTGAACGCTGGCGCCGTCAACCAGGGCGGCCGTGAGTTGCTGGTTTCCGCGGCCCACGATGAAGCCCTGGCCGCCCAAGGGTGTCAGGACCACCGTGGCTTGCGTGCCGTCGAGGAGATGCTCTAGCTGGTTGGAGGTCACATCGCGTGCCACGAGCAGGCCGTCCCGCACTACATCCACACCGAGCCTGCTCAGATCCAAGCCCAGGGCCCGGCCGACGGCGTGCGTGGTGCCGCCCGGCCCCAGGACATAACTGCGGCCCGGGGTCATGGAGCCGGCGACCGTTCGTGCCAGGGCTTCCACAGCGGCACTATCGCTTGCCGGCGTCGGAGTTTTCCTGTCTTGGAGACGGCTGGGGTCGACCGGGACGCGAAGCCAGCCATGGAGCGAAGGTGAGGCAGAGCCTGCCCGCAGGGCGTCCTCGTCGATGTCGACCACCTCGCGTTCTGAGGTTTGCCGCCGGTCCGAGATCAGCCAGGCGGCAGCCAAGCTGCCACCGGTCACGGGCGTCAGGGCAAAGGCGGCCGAGTAGATCTTGACGCCGGCGGGGATGCCCACGACCGGCAGGTCCGCCCCGACAGCGTCAAGGACGTCGCGAGCGGTGCCGTCTCCGCCGGCAAAGAGGAGTAGCTCGGCTCCGGCGTCTTTGATGGCGGCGGCGAGCCTTCGGGTGTCGATTGCGGAAGAACCGGTCCGTTCGGGGACGGATTCGTCCCGCGAGGAGAGCAGTTCCATGGGGCACAGGCCGTCGGCGGCGTCGGCGCCCAGTTCTCCTTTGCCCGTCATGACGAGGCACTTCCGGCCGTTCCGCCCAAGCATGCTGACGAGCTGTTCCAGCGCCCGGCGCGCGCGTGCAGGTGCCTGGGGTTCGACGTCGGCGGCAAGGGCAGTTTCCCGGATGTTCGGCGCATCGCTGCCTTTTTGGGCGATGGGTCCGCCTAGCCCCGCGACCGGATTAACTATGAGTCCGATGATGAATGGTTCTGGCAACGTCGCCCCCTCTCTGCTGTGTACAGTATACTGAATGTAGAGACCGGGCAATGAGCCGCCTAGGCTGGGATGGTCGATCATGATTTTGGTGGCGCGACTCGGGCCACCTCACTAGGAGATGAACATGTCCATACAGCGTCAGTCGCTTCGCGAGCAGATCGAGACCGTGATCATGGACCGCGTCGGTGCCGGTGACTTCAAGATGGGCACGTCGATCAACGAGGTGGCGCTTTCTGCCGAGCTCGGGGTCAGTAGGACTCCCTTGCGGGAGGCCCTCATATCGCTTACTCAGCAGGGCGTCATCGAACGGGAGTCCGGCAAAGGCTTCCGCTGGGCTCCGGTCAGCGCGGCTGACTTCGCGGAGGTAGTCCAGATCATTGCCGCCATGGAGGCGTTGGCCATTGACCTGACCCCCAAGGAGGCTCTGGACAAGATCGCGCCCAGGCTGCTGCAGGAGGCCCAGTCGTTCACGGCATCAATGGAATCTTCAAGTGAAATCGATCGGCGGGACGATGAGTTCCACACCCTGCTGACTTCCGGTTGTCCGAGCCGGCGCCTCCATGAAATCATCGCGTCGCTGAAGCTCACCTTGCGCCGCTATGAAAGATCACTTGTGGCCGGCACCGAGGTCATCGAGCGGTCAGCCTCGGAGCATGAGGAGATAGCGGAGCGCCTCATCAACGGGGACGTCGAAGGATGCATTGCGGCGCTTAGGGCCAACTGGAATAACGGCACTGTCCGGCTACTGGACGTCGTGGACGCCAAGACGTCCAAAACGCCGTCTACACGCAGCTAGAACGCACCGTGCGGGAACGGACCTAAACGCAAGCGGGCGACGGCGGGAGGTTCCGCCGTCGTCCGCTTGCTTCACTGCTACGCGAGATCGCGCCTTTCGTGCGTCTGCCCGTAGGGGACGTCGCGGCTGACGGCGACGGTGTAGCTGGTGAAGCTGTGTTGAGTGACCAGGATGCCGGGGCGGCTTTCCTGCATGGCGTGTTCGCGGGCCATTTCCACGGCGGTGTTGAGGTCGTTTTCGACGGTGTCAGGATCGTGGGCTGTGACTTCCAGGACGAGGTCCGAATGGCGCTTGATCATGTGGTCTCTTTCTCGGCGGGATCCCGGGACTCTGAGTAAGCACAGGCTTTCGGCGCCGGGCGCACCCGGGGTGGCGGAAAGCGGTGGTCCAGAGGGGTTGCCCGGCATTCTCTGATGGGCGGTGGCCGGCCGAATTATTCGGCGGGCTGGAGCGGACGTTCCGATATCGCCACGGGTCTTGTGCCCTTGGAGAAGTACGCGGACGAAAGGGCGCAGCTGTTTGTCGAAGGCTTCCGGGCAGCACTCTGAGCAACCTCTGCCGGGCAACCGGGAGCTGGGCGTCGGGGCGGCTCAACCCCGAAATAGGGTCTGGCCTGATCTCAGGCCCGGTCCTACACTCGGGGGATGGATGCAGCCAGTGCAGGCACCCCCCCCGGGTCCGCCCGCGGGGGCAGCCATTAACCATGTCCCGAGTGGTGCCGGTAAGGATGTGCATGAAATGACGAATATCCAAGGGCTCATCAGTTCCCTCGCGCCGGACGCACTGGCAGCACTTCGGGAGCGCGGCCCGGACCAGCAGCTGGACCGCTATATGCTCGACGCTTTTGACCGGGCCGCCGGCGGTCCGGGTGAAGGCCGGGGCTACTACATAGTCCGTGGGAACCTCACGCCCTTGGAAGGCCGGCAGTATTTCCTTCGGGACGACGTCATCGCCGCGATCTGGGCACCCTCGAGTCCAGAAGGCATCACGCGGGCGGACGCCTGAAGGCCACAACCAAGCACACAACGGAAGCGGACGACGGCGGGAGGGCCCGCCGTCGTCCGCTGTTTCTGACCCGAGGGCGCAGTCTTGACCCAGTTCACCGCAACATCCCTGCGACACTAAGACCGGTCCGGCACTGCGTCAAGAACTACTGCCTGGGCTGGAGCGACGGCGATCCCTAGACGCCGAGTTCTGCCTTGAGCGCTGCGACGTGGCCCTGGGCCTTGATCTGGTACTGGGTGAGCGTGACCTTGCCTTCGGCGTCAAGCACCACGGTGGAACGGACCAGTCCGTCAACCACTTCGCCGTTCACGAGCTTTTCGCCCCAGGCGCCATAGGCCAGCGCCACAGCGTGGTCTTCGTCGGAGAGCAGCGGGAAGGTCAGGGCGAAGTCGCCGGTGAAGGCTGCCAGCTTCTCAGGCGCGTCCGGGGAGATGCCTAGGACTTCGTAGCCGGAGGACTGCAGGCTGGCGAGGTTGTCGCGGAAGTCGCAGGCCTCCGTGGTGCAGCCGGGGGTGGCGGCTTCCGGGTAGAAGTACACAATGACGTTGCGTCCGCGGTAATCGGAGAGGGAGACCTTATGGCCTCCGGCGTTGAGCAGTGCGAAATCGGGGGCCTGGGTTCCGGCGAGGAGTTTCTGGGTCATGTAGCGATCCTTGGCTTGTAGGGCAACCGCCGTGGCCGGCGATCAATCTATGGGTGCAACGGGCTGCCTAGATGCAGTATTCCGCGGGTCCGCGGACAGTGCTGCCCGGTCCGGGGACGAACTGGTAGCCGCCCCCACGCACCGTGGCGATGGCGTGGCGGGCCAAGCCCAGCTTGCGCCGGACGCGTCCAACATACACGTCGATGGAGCGGAATGCCGCGCCGGGGCAGTCCAGGGACTCCAGAATGCGTTGCAATTCTTCACGTTGAATCGGCCGCGACTGGTTCTCCACGAGGTACCTCAGGAGGCTGAATTCCATGAGGGTGAAGCTGACCGGGACTCCGTCCAGAAGGACGGTGTCCGCGGCCAGATCCACTGCCACGATGCTGCGCCGGCCGGCCAGGGATACTGACGGGTTGAGCGCGGCGGTGCCGTTTCCGGCGTCGGACTCTGCGGTTCCAGAAACAGCCGTTCCGGGAACTTCAGTGCCGCCGTCGGAAGCGTCTGAACCTTCGACGCCGGACGCTGCGGTTCCGGCCGCAGTCCACAGGTGGACGTCCGCTACCGGAGCAAGCTGGCGGGCACGTGCCAGGACCGCTTGGGCGGCCTGGGCCCAGACCGCCGGGTCGATCTCCTGGCCTTCACAAGGCTGGAGCCACACCGCCAGGCCGCGCGGCTGAAGCCCTGGCTGGAGGCCGGGACGGGCTCCCGGTCGGGAGCCTGCGCGCGGCCGCGGGTACGGGGCATGGATGTCGACGGCCATCGCGCTGTGCCTCAGACGCCGCCGCGGCGGATCAGCTTGCCGCTGGGCTTGCGGCCGTCAATCTCGTTGCCGCGAAGGAACGTTTTGCGGACGACGCCGGAGAGCGCCTTGCCGTCGTAGGGCGTGATGGGGTTCTTGTGCTTGAGCTTGGTGACGTCGACGACGAATGCGTCGTCCGGCGCGAAGATGGAGAAGTCCGCGTCGTAACCGAGGGCCAGCTGGCCCTTGTTGTGCAGGCGGGCCAAAGCGGCGGGCTTCTCAGCCATCCAGGAAACCACCTGTTCCAGGGTGATGCCGCGGTGCCGGGCCTCGGTCCAGATCAGGGAGAGCCCCAGCTGCAGTGAGGAGACGCCGCCCCAGGCCACGGCGAAGTCGCCGTTTTCCAGGTCCTTCAGATCCAGGGTGGAGGGGGAGTGGTCCGAGACGATGCAGTCGATGGTGCCGTCCTGCAGGCCCTTCCAGAGCAGCTCGCGGTTGGAGGCCTCACGGATCGGCGGGCAGCACTTGAACGCGGTGGCGCCGTCGGGGATTTCCTCGGCCATCAGGGTGAGGTAGTGCGGGCACGTCTCCACGGTGAGGTGGACGCCGTCGCGCTTTGCACTGGCGATCATGGGCAGCGCGTCCGAGGACGAGAGGTGCAGGATGTGGGCGCGGGCGCCGGTCCAGCGGGCCCGTTCGATGACCTCGGCGATTGCCTTGTTCTCGGCGCCGCGCGGGCGGGAGGCCAGGAACGTTTCGTAGTGGTCGCCGCCGGGGTGCGGGGCGCGGTCGATAGCGTGGGAATCCTCGGCGTGGACGATCATAAGGGAGTCGAAGGACTTGAGCTCGGCCATGTCCTCCTCCATCTCGTCCGCTTCGAGGTGCGGGAACTCGTCCACGCCGGAGTGCAGGAGGAAACACTTGAAGCCGAAGACGCCCTCGTCATGCAGGCCGCGGAGGTCCGCCTTGTTGCCGGGCACGGCGCCGCCCCAGAATCCGACATCCACAAACGCCTGGTCTTCGGCCACTTCGCGCTTGAGCTTGAGGCCTTCCACCGTGGTGGTGGGCGGGATGGAGTTCAGCGGCATGTCGATGATGGTGGTGACGCCGCCGGCGGCGGCTGCGCGGGTGGCGGAGGCGAAGCCTTCCCACTCGGTCCGGCCGGGCTCGTTGACGTGGACGTGCGTGTCCACGAGGCCGGGGATGAGGGTTTCGTCGTCGGCCAGGTCAATGACCTGCGTGCCGCTGAGGCCGTTGCCGAACGGCTCGATGGCGACGATCACGCCGCCGCGGATGCCTACTTCGCGGGCGGTGATGCCTGCGGTGGTGAGGATGCGCCGGCCGCGGATGACGAGGTCATAGGTTTCTTCAGACATGGAGGTCCTCCTTGGTGTCGGCGAGCTGGTTGCCCGCGAGCAGCACGCCGATGTGCTTGCCCAGCTGTTCCAGAAGCGGTCCCGCTTCAGCTATACATACATCTACATTGGCTTCCAGATCCGTCAAAGCATAGACCTGTGCGAAGCCGGCTTCGCTGAGCTGTTCCCGGTCCAGCGTGGTGCGACCGCACACCGCAATCGCGGGCACGCCCGCGTGGGAGGCGGCCCGGGCCACGCCCATGGGCGTTTTGCCGAGCAGGCTCTGTTCGTCCAGGCTGCCTTCGCCGGTGATCACCAGATCGGCGCCGGCAAGCCGGTCCGCCAGCTCGGTGAATTCGAGTACGACGTCGATGCCCGGCCTGCGGGTCGCGGCCAGTACCGCTATGGCTGCGTAGCCCACGCCACCGGCCGCGCCGGCTCCCGGAGCGTCCGCGGCTCGTTCGGCCCGGGAGCCGATTTCGCCCGCGAGAACCCGCACGAAGTTGGCCAGAGCGTTGTCCAGTGCTGTGACGTCCTCCGGGGAGGCGCCTTTCTGCGGGCCGAAGATCGCCGCAGCGCCTTCAACGCCCAGCAGGGGATTGTCCACGTCGCTGGCCAGCACAAAGCGTGATTCCTCCAGCCGGACATCGAAGGAGGAGAAGTCAATGCTGGCAAGCCGGGCCAGGGCGGCGCCGCCGGCCGGGAGTTCCCGGCCGTCGGCGTCGAGCAGCCTGGCGCCGAGGCCCTGAAGGACTCCCGCACCGCCGTCGGTGTTGGCGCTGCCGCCCACACCCAGGATGATCTGCCGGCAGCCGGCGTCGAGCGCTGCCCTGATCAGTTCCCCGGTACCCAGGCTGGTGGCCCCGCCCGCATCCCGGACGCCGCCCGGAAGGGCGGCGAGCCCGGACGCGGCAGCCATTTCAATGACGGCCTCGCTGCCGCGGACCGCAAACTCTGCCCGGAGCGGCTTTCCGGTGGGGCCGCTGACCGTGGCGCTCCGGCGGGTGAAGCCGGAGCCGACGGCGGCATCCAAGGTGCCCTCGCCGCCGTCGGCCACTGGAATGAGCGTTACCTCAAGGTTGCCACCGGCAGCTGCCTGCAGCCCCAACTCGAGGTGCCGGGCAACGTCCGGGGCGGACAGTGAGCCCTTGAACTTGTCCGGGGCAATAACAACGCGCATGCCGGTGCTTCCTTTCATTGAATCAGTACTGCAGGGGTTGTGCGGGTGTTACTTCTGCAGAGCCAGGATGGCCGTGGGGGCGTCCTCCCGGGTCTCGGCCAGGTCCTCGAACTCGTTCACGGCGTTGATTTCAACACCCATGGAGATGTTGGTGACCTTTTCCAGGATCACTTCAACAACCACCGGAACCTGGTATTCGCTCATGAGCGCCTTGGCCTTGTCGAACGCCGCGCCTAGATCGTTGGGGTCCTCCACGCGGATGGCCTTGCAGCCCAGGCCCTCGGCCACCTTGACGTGGTCCACGCCGTAGCCGTTGGTCTCGGGGGAGTTGATGTTATCGAACGCCAGGGACACGTGGTAATCCATCTTGAAGCCGCGCTGGGACTGGCGGATCAGGCCCAGGTAGGAATTGTTCACCACCACGTGGATGTATGGCAGGTTGAACTGCGCGCCCACGGCCAGCTCTTCGATCATGAACTGGAAATCGTAGTCACCGGACAGGGCAACAACGGTCTCGTCCGGCTTGCCGCGGACAACGCCCAGGGCGGCCGGGGCGGTCCAGCCCAGGGGGCCTGCCTGTCCGGCGTTGATCCACTTGCGCGGGCCGAAGACGTGCAGCATCTGGGCACCGGCGATCTGGGACAGGCCAATGGTGGACACGTAGGTGGTGTCCTTGCCGAAGGACTTGTTCATTTCCTCGTACACGCGCTGCGGCTTGATGGGGATGTTCTCGAAGTGCGTCTTGCGGTGCATGGTGGCTTTGCGCTCGGCGCATTCGGCAACCCAGGCGGAGTAATCCGGCAGGGAGCCTGCAGCCTTGCGCTCGCGGGCCAGCTCGATCAGGCCGTCCAGCGCCGCACCGGCGTCGGACGCGATGCCCAGGTCCGGCGAGAAAACGCGGCCGATCTGGGTGGGCTCGATGTCGATGTGCACAAACTTGCGGCCCGCGGTGTAGGTGTCCAGGCCGCCGGTGTGGCGGTTGGCCCAGCGGTTGCCGATGCCGATCACGAAGTCGGAGGCCAGCATGGCCTCGTTGCCGTAGCGGTGCGAGGTCTGCAGGCCAACCATGCCGGCCATCAGCGGGTGGTCGTCCGCGATGGCGCCCCAGCCCATCAGGGTGGGGATGACGGGGACGTTCAGCAGTTCGGCCAGTTCAACCAGCTGCGCGGAGGCGCCGGCGTTGATGATGCCGCCGCCGGCCACGATCAGCGGGTGGCTGGCTGCGGTGAGCATGTCCAGGGCCTTTTCCAGCTGCTTGCGGCTGGCCTTGGGCTTCTCGACGGCCAGCGGCTCGTAGGTGTCGATGTCGAATTCGATCTCGGCCATCTGCACGTCGATGGGCAGGTCCAGCAGGACCGGGCCCGGGCGGCCGGAGCGCATCAGCTGGAAGGCCTTCTGGAAGGCACCCGGAACCTGGCCGGGCTCCATGATGGTCATGGCCATCTTGGTGACCGGCTTGGCGATGGACTCGATGTCCACGGCCTGGAAGTCTTCCTTGTGCAGCTTGGCCACGGGGGCCTGGCCGGTGATGCAGAGCATGGGGATGGAATCTGCCCAGGCGGCGTACAGGCCGGTGATCATGTCCGTACCGGCGGGGCCGGACGTGCCGATGCAGATGCCGATGTTGCCGTCTTTTGCCCGGCTGTAGCCGTCAGCCATGTGGCTGGCGCCTTCAACGTGGCGGGCCAACGTGTGGCGGATGCCACCGTGGTCCCGCATGGCGGAGTAGAACGGGTTGATCGCCGCGCCTGGCAGGCCGAACGCCTCGATGGCGCCCTCCTTTTCCAGGATGGCGACTGCAGCGTCTACGGTGCGCATCTTAGTCATGGTGTGCTCCTTGAAAGTCTTGGTGGTTGCCGGTGGTTGCTGGTGGTTGAGCCTGTCGAAACCCGGCTGAAGTTGGGTGTGTTCGGGGAAGCCGGCGTCGTAAAGTACGACGCCGGCTGTTCCCTTTTGAGTTCTGGTGCCCCTTGTGGGGGCGGCTGGTTTAGCTGCTAACTAGCTGCGACCGGAAAGCTGGAGGACCTGCTTGAAGAGGCCGGAGTGGTCCAGTCCGCCGTCGCCCTGGTTGACGGTCGCGGCGACGAGCTGTGCGACAACGGCGCCGAGGGGGACGGCCACCTTGGCTTCGCGGGCAGCGGAGGTGACGATGCCCATGTCCTTGTGGTGGAGCGCCAGGCGGAAGCCGGGATCGAAGTTGCGGTCCAGCATCTTCTGGCCCTTCTGGTCCAGGACCTTGGAGCCGGCCAGGCCGCCGCCCAAGACCTTGAGGGCTGCGTCCATGTCTACGCCGTAGGCCTCAAGGAAGGCGATTGCTTCGCCCAGGACCTGGATGTTGACGGCCACGATCAGCTGGTTGGCTGCCTTTACGGTCTGGCCGGAGCCGGACGGGCCAACGTGGACAACGGTTTTGCCGACGACGTTCAGGACTTCCTCGGCTGCCTCGAAATCGGATGCCTCGCCGCCCACCATGATGGAGAGGACGCCGTCGATTGCCCCCTGCTCGCCGCCGGAAACCGGGGCGTCAAGGGCACGGATGCCGGCTGCCTTGGCGTCGTCGGCCAGGCGCTTGGACACGTCCGGGCGGATGCTGCTGGCGTCGATCCAGAGGGCGCCCTGCTTGGCGTTGGCGAAGAGGCCTTCCGGGCCGCTGACTACGCCTTCGACGTCGGGGGAGTCCGGCACCATGGTGATGATGATGTCGGCGCCCTTGGCTGCGTCGGCGATGCTGGTGGCGCCTTGGCCGCCCTCGGCGATGAGTTTGTCGATCGCGTCCTGGTTGAGGTTGAAACCGGTGACGGTGTGGCCGGCCTTGACCAGGTTGATGGCCATGGGCAGGCCCATGATTCCGAGTCCGATGACTGAAACGTTGCTCATTGTGATTCCTTTACTGAAGTCGGGTTTTAGTGCGAGTGGGCAATTTAGCTGAGTGGTTTAGTTGGCGACGCGCTGGCGGATGGCCCAGGCGAAGGCGGTTTCCGCCGGTTCCTTGTATTCGAGGCCGATGTAGCCGTCGTAGCCGAGTTCGCGGCTCCGGGCGATCCATTGGCCGAGGGGAAGCTCACCGGTTCCGGGAGCCCCGCGGCCGGGGTTGTCGGCAATCTGGATGTGGCCGAAGTCTTTGGCGTGGTTTTCGATGACGGCCGCGACGTCGTCCCCGTTGACCGCCAGATGGTAGAAGTCCGCGAGGAGCTTGATGTTCTCTGCGCCGGATTCTTCCTTGACGCGGGCGATGACCTTGAGGGCGTCCGCTGCCGTGAGGAGCGGGTACTTTGGGGCGCCGCTGACGGGTTCGAGGAGGACGGTGCCGCCGATGCCCGCGACGCCGGCAGCTGCCGCGGCGAGGTTCTCGGCGCCGATGGTGTCCTGCTTCTGGGCCGATTCGCCGTCCACGCGGTTGCCGTAGAGGGCGTTGAAGGCCTTGCAGCCGAGGCGCTCGCCGATGCCTGCGACGACGTCGATGTTGTCCAGGAATTCGGTGGAGCGTGCGGGCCAGGAAACGAGGCCGCGGTCGCCGCCAGGCATGTTGCCGGCGTTGAAGTTCAAGCCGGTCAGCTGGACGCCGGCGTCCTTGACGGCGTTCTCGAACCCGGTGACCTGGGCGTCCGTGGGGACGGAGGTGTCGAAGGGCCACCAGAACTCGACGGCGTCAAAGCCGGCAGCCTTTGCGGCTGCGGGGCGCTCGAGCAGGGGAAGCTCCGTCAAGAGGATGGAGCAGTTCACTGTGTACGTCATCGTAGGTCCTTCCGAGGAGGGGCTTTGATCTATCTTCCCGGCTGCTTGGCTCTTCTTGAGTTTCCGCTTTGTGGAATTTAGATTCTGCTTTATGAAAAGTTTAGAGAAGGTGGGGGCGGGAGTCAAGAGGGGCGTGGGGCGCGACGGGTTCGGATACCAGGATCAGGGCTCCTGAGCCGGAACGTGTCGGTGGGTCTTCCGGTGGGGGACGCGAGCTTGGCCTACGCGCGTATGGATGCGAAATCGTTGGCGCTCGACGGCAGTACGTCCGGCTCAGTGACATCAAGCTATGTCGGCTCCACCCTGCCTCCGTCAGGAGGACTCCCGGAATCAAGCCCACCAGCAGATCACCTCCGGCTAGCCAGGCTGGGCCGAGCTGACCCAGTCCGATGGTTATTGCGGCGCAAGATCGGCCGGCGGGTACATAAGGCGAACCAATCACCGCGTAGTTGGGTGCTCGGAGGTTTCACCGTCCTGGCACATTGGGTGGACGGTTAGCCAGGGGAGGCAGTTCTGGTGCCGGCCCGCTGAGTCCGGCTCTCAGCTCTGCCGACGCCGGCGGACCAACTCTCGCACACCTGTGCCTGTCAGGCCGATGGCCAGTGCCAGCACCACGGTGGGGCCGGCCCCGCCGTCGGGCCCGAGCGTAGCCGTCAGGATCTGTCGGATCATCAGGGCCAATTCCTGCGGGTCGCGTTCCGGCAGGCGTGTGCCCAGGACGTAATTGACGGAGATGAACACCGCCGGAACCACCCACAGCAGACCAAGGTTCGCCAGCCATACCACTGCGCGGCGGGCGGGGCGGAGTCCGCACCATGCCAGTGCCACGCCGACCAGCAAAGCGGGCAACCAGCGCACCGCGGGCGAGACATTGCCCGCTCCTGCCAGGTTCCCCGCCCACTCGCCGACCCACGAGCCAAGGGGCACGGCGACGAGTCCGACGCCCAGGGCCGTCAGGGCCCTGGATTTCGCCGAGCCGAGCAGGAGCGCCACCATGCTCGCGGCGATGGCTGCGATGACCCCCGAGAGCAGCCCGGCGAAATAGAGCCCCGACGTCGTTCCGCCGGCCAAGCCGCCGGCAAGCACCGTGAACGCCTGAACCGCGGCAGTGGCCTGCACCGCGAGAACACCAGCCGCCGCACACCACGTAGCCAGCCGCCGTCGGGCAGGGGACCAGAGCCGCACTGCCATGCCGGCGGCCGCACCGCCCACAGTCATCAGAGCAACGAGCGTGGTGAGTTCGTATTGGCTCAACGGCAGGAGCGACAGGGGCATCTGCTGCGGCAGCACCTCCGTGCCCCAGAGGTTCTGCAGTGGAAGCTGCGCGCCGGTGACCAGCCACGGGGCCAGCCCAAACAGACCCCCCAGAAGCCCGATCATCACGGCGAAGGCTACGTCCTTGCCGAGGGTACGGGGTGGCTTTTCGGCGCCGGAGGCAGACAGCGGCGCATGGTTGTGGTTGAGGTGGCTCACGGATCCTTCAGTGTCAGCGGTCAGGGTTGGGCGGCGTCGGGGCCAAGAGAACGTGGATCACCCTGAATAATACGCCGAATGGATTAATAGCCCCAGGCCGGCATCGCAAGTTAAACCGTCAGATGGTTCGAGGTGCCTTGGCCAGGTTCTCGCTGAGTTCAGCAGCGTTCTGTCGCACTACATACGCCGGGCGGTCCCGCTCCGCGCGCCAGCTCTCGGAGAGCGGGCCGATGTTCACGGTGTCGAAGCCGAACTCGTCGTACAGCTTCGTCACGAGCTCGCTGGCCTCTGGGTAGTCGCTCGCGGTGGCCAGGGCGCGGCGGTTCGGCGTGCCGGCGGGCGTTCCGTCGGTGGTGATCTCGCCGTACCGGATGTGGTTGAAGCCCTTGGCCACCTTGGACGTGGGCAGGTGTCCCTGCACCATCCCGGAGGAAGTGGCCTCGAAGGCGTCGAGGGCCGGGATGTGGCCGTCGCGCTCCCAGTAGTAGTTGCCGGTATCGATCACGATCTTCCCTGCGAGCGGCTCCACGGGGATGCTGCCGAGGCTCCTGAAGGGGACAGTCACGACGGCGAAATCGCCCGCCGCTGCCGCTTCGGCCGGCGTCGCGGCCCGGGCCCGGGGTCCCAGTTCCGCGACGAGTGCGGCCAGCGTTTGCGGGCCGCGGGAATTGCTGATCACTACGTCGTAGCCGACTTCGACCGCTTTGCGGGCAACCTGGCTGCCAATGTGTCCTGCTCCGATGATTCCGATGGCTGTCATATCCGGGGCAACACCGGCGCTCGTGGGGATATTTCGTGCGTTGTCTAAGGCCCGCCCACACGGGCGATAGCCTGAAGCGTTGAACCTACGCAACCCACCCGGAACGAGGATTCCCCCATGATCACACGCGCCGACGTCGACGAAGCCGTTGCCCGGATTGCCGGGAGGATCCGCGTCACGCCGGTGCTGCAGGCAGACCGCGGCCCGTTCCCCGGCGAGGTGTGGCTCAAGTGCGAGTTCATGCAGCACACCGGCACGTTCAAGGCCCGGGGCGCGTTCAATCGGGTCCTGGCCTGCCGGGAGCGCGGCGAACTGAAGGACGACGTGGGCATTGTGGTGGCCTCCGGCGGCAACGCCGGCCTCGCCAACGCCTACGCCGCGGCTCACCTCGGCGTCCCTGCCACCGTGTTCGTGCCCGAGACTGCCCCGGCCGTGAAGGTCAAGAAGCTCTGGGCCATCGGCGCCAACGTGGTCCAGCGCGGTACCGAGTACTCCGAGGCGTACGACGCCGCGATGGCTTACGCCGCCGAGACGGGCGCGGTCTACTGCCATGCCTACGACCAGCCCGAGATTGCCGCCGGCGCCGGCACCCTCGGAACCGAGCTGCTGGAGCAGCTGGGCGATGTGGACACCGTGGTGGTGGCCGTGGGCGGCGGCGGGCTCATGGCGGGAGTCGCGGCCGCCGTGGAGGGCCGGGCCAAAGTGGTGGGCGTCGAGTCCGAATCCACGCCCACCCTGCACGCCGCACTCGCGGCCGGGACCCCCGTGGACGTGACCATCTCCGGGATCGCCGCCGACTCCCTGGGGGCCCGGCAGATCGGCCGGATCGGTTTCGACGTGGCCGTCCGTACCGGCGTCCACGCTGTGCTGGTCTCCGACGAGGACATCGTGGCCTCCCGCTCCCTGCTGTGGGAGCAGTACCGCATCATCGTGGAGCACGGCGCGGCCACGGCCTTCGCTGCCCTGCACTCCGGCGCCTACGTCCCGGCGGAGGGGGAACGCGTGGCCGTGATCCTCTGCGGCGCCAACACGGACCCCGCCACGGTCTGACCTAGGAAGCGGCGTGCCCTGCGGCGACTTTACTGATCGACCGCAAAGACGTCCCTGCCATTGAGCGGCTGGACCGGCCAGCTGTTGCCCGCGTGGGCCGCAGGAAGTTTGGCGAGCTGTTCGACTCCCAGCTCGACGGGGGTCGTGAGGATCAGCCAGCGCACGCCTTCCGAGCAGGGTGGAGTGGTCAGACTGCCGTCGTAAGCGAAATGGTCCAGCGACGCCGGGAACAGCGCCGGGAGGTCCACGACGCCGGCCGCTACCTTCTGCCCGCCGGCTGCGGCAGGCACACCGTCCGTGAACGGCGCCCACGCCGCATTGGCGGTCCCTGCCATGGCGAGGATCCCGACGACGGCCAGCCCGTCGGCGCCGGCGGCGGGCTTGCTGCAGCCGGTGACGAGTGCCAGCAGGGGTGCCGGTGGCAGGTCTTGTCACAGAGGCTCACCTCAACGCGAAATCGCCGGAACCGTGTCCGGGTCGCCGCAAATTTGCGGCGACCCGGCGCAGTTCCGGCGATTTCGGCGGCCAGCCGGTAAAGCGGCAGCCTAGGTGAGGCGGATCTGGCGGTTGACGTCCTTGTAGAGCAGGTAGCGGAACTGGCCCGGACCGCCGGCGTAGCAGGCCTGCGGGCAGAAGGCGCGCAGCCACATGAAGTCGCCGGCCTCCACCTCTACCCAGTCGTTGTTAAGCAGGTACATGCCCTTGCCCTCCAGGACGTACAGGCCGTGCTCCATAACGTGGGTCTCCGGGAACGGGATCACACCGCCCGGCTGGAACGTCACGATGTTCACGTGCATGTCGTGGGCCAGGTCGTTGGGGTCCGCGAAGCGGGTGGTCTTCCAGACGCCCTCGGTGTCAGGCATCGCGCCGGCTTCAACTTCCGCGTCACTGGTGACGAAGGACTTGGCCTCGTAACCCTCAAGCCGCTCGTAGGCCTTGCGGATCCAGTGGAAGGAGACGATGTCATCCGAGACGTTTTCCAGCCCCCAGGTGGAACCGGCAGCCAGGTAGGCGTAGCCGCCCTCCTCGAGCTGGTGCAGTTCCCCATCGAGGGTCAAGTTGACCTTGCCCTTGGTGACGAAGACGACGCCCTCCACGCCGGCCTCGAACTCTGCCTTGGGAGCGCCGCCGCCCGGGCCGATCTCAACGATCAGCTGCGAGAACGTGGTGGCAAAGCCGGAGATCGGGCGGGCAATGATCCAGGAACGTGTGTTGGTGAAACCAGGCAGAATACTGGTCACGATGTCGGTCATGACGCCCTTGGGGATGACCGTGTAGGCCTCCGTGACGATTGCCCGTTCCGTGGTGAGGTGCGTCTGCGGCGGCAGACCGCCCTGGGGGTAGTAGTACTTGCCCATCATTGGATCCTTACTTCGAAGTGGACTGTGCCAGCCGCGGGTGCGCCAGTGCAGTCAGGTGGGGGAGTTCGACGCCGGCCAGCGCCTGGACCTCTTCGATCCCGACCGCGCCGCACTGGACGCCGCGCAGGACAAAGGCGGCCAGGGCCCGGGCCGTGGCGGGTTCGTCCATGACCCCGCCTTCGGTGCGTTCCACGTAGTTGCGCAGACGCGCAGCGGCGGCCGGGAGGCCCTCACGGTAGAAAGCGTACGTGGCAGCGAAACGGCTGGGCAGCTGGGCAGCGTGCAGGTCCCAGCCCTGGTAGTAGCCACGTTCAAGCGAGCGGCGGACGAGTCGTCCGTGCAGCGTCCAGGCATTCTCGACGGCGTCGCCCACCGGGATAATGTTGGTGGAACCGTCGGAGAGCCGGATGCCCGTGCCGGCGACGGCCAACTGCATGACTTCCTTGGCGAAGTCCGCCACCGGGTGCTCCATGGACTGGTACTCGGCCGAGATCTGCAGTGAGGCGCTGTAGTCGTAGGTGCCGTAGTGCAGGGCGCTGATGCGTCCCGGAACCACGTGCGGCAACTGCGCCACGGGAGAATTGCCTTCCGGCCCGAGGATCAGCTGCGGCGTTTCCACCTGTACCTCGAAGCGGAGCCGGCCGGCCGGTAGCCCATGGACTTCCTCCAGGCGGGACACTGCGAAGTCCATCGCCTGCACCTGGGCCACGGTGGTGACCTTGGGCAGGGTCAGGATGAGCCCGGCAGGAAGTTCGCCGGCGGAGGCCAGCGTCGAGACAAACAGGTCAAGGGTCTTCAGGCCGCGTGCCCGGGTGGGCGCCTCGAAGCACTTGAAACGGATACCGATGAACGGCGGCGCAGTGCCGGTGGCCACTGTTTCGCTGACAGCCCGGGCCGCCGCGACCGCTGCCACGTCCTCCGCTTCGTCGCCGCGGTCGCCGAAGCCATCCTCGAAATCGAGGCGCAGGTCCTCGATCGGTTCCGTCCGCAGCTTGGCGGCGACCCGTGCGGCGACGGCGGCAGCGAGCTCCGGCTCCTGGCCCAGCAGCGCGCCGAGCTTCTCAAGTCCGCCGTGTGCCTCCGCCGTCGTGAGCGCCTGGGCGCCCCAGTCGGCAGCGAACGACGGCGTGAAACGGTCCGCCGGCACGTACACGGTGTGCACGGGCTGGCGGGTGCCGTCGTCGCCGGGGTAATTGCGTTCCAGCAGCTGGTCGGTGGCGGCCAGCTGTGTGTCGATGGCGGCGAGGTCCGCCGCGGTCAGGGACTGCGCAGCCATCCTTACACCAACTCGTAGGCAGGCGTGGTGAGGAAGTCTGTGTAGTCCTCGGACAGGCAGATGTCCTTGATCAGCTTGGCAGCCGGCTCGTAGTAGGCCTTGAACTGCTGGTCGCCGAACTCGATGCGCAGGCGCTCGGTTTCCTCGCCCAGGATGCGGCTGACAAGCTCGCGGGTCACGGTGTTGCCCGTGTCCGCCAGGACCGACTTGTTGCGGATCTGCTGCCACACCTGCGAGCGGGAGATCTCCGCGGTCGCGGCGTCTTCCATCAGGTTATGGATGGCGACAGCACCGCTGCCGGAGATCCACACGCCGGTGTAGGCGACGGCGACGTAGAGGTTCAGGCGCAGGCCTGCCTCGGTGATGTCCCCGCTGGCGGACGCGACGTCGATCAGCTGGTCGGCCGTGACGCTGACCTCCGGGCGCTGCTTGTCCAGCTGGTTGGGGCGGCCGCCCTTTCCCGGGTCGCCCAGGACGGCGTCGAACACTTCGCGGCACGTGGACACAAGGTCTGGGTGGGCAACCCAGGAGCCGTCGAATCCGTCGTTGGCCTCGCGGGTCTTGTCGGCACGGACCTTGTCGAAGGCCGCGGCCGTGACCTGGGGCTGCTGGCGGTTGGGGATGACGGCGGCCATGCCGCCCATGGCGAAGGCGCCGCGCCGGTGGCAGGTCTTGACCAGCAGCTCGGTGTAGGCGCGCATGAACGGAGCCGTCATGACCACGGTGGCGCGGTCCGGCAGCACGAATTCCTCGCCGGCGTCGCGGAAGTACTTGATGATGCTGAACAGGTAGTCCCAGCGTCCGGCGTTCAGGCCGGAGGCGTGGTCGCGCAGTTCGTAGAGGAACTCGTCCATTTCGAACGCGGCCGGGATGGTTTCGATCAGCATCGTGGCGCGGACACTGCCCTGCGGGATGCCGAGGAAGTCCTGGGCGAAGACGAAGACCTCGTTCCAGAGGCGAGCCTCAAGGTGCGATTCCATCTTGGGCAGGTAGTAGTACGGGCCGTGGCCGTTGAGCAGCAGCTGCTTGGCGGTGTGGAAGAAGTGCAGGCCGAAGTCCACCAGCGCACCCACGGTGGGGGCGCCGTCGATCAGCAGGTGGCGCTCCTCCATGTGCCAGCCGCGCGGGCGGGCCACCACGACGGCGAGCGGAGCGTCGGTGCGGAGCGTGTATTCCTTGCCTTCGGATGAGGTGTAGGACAAGGTGCCCTGGGCGGCGTCGCGCAGGTTGAGGATGGCATCGATGACGTTCGGCCACGTGGGTGTGCTGGCGTCTTCGAGGTCCGCCAGCCATACCTTGGCGCCGGAGTTCAGGGCGTTGATGGCCATCTTGGCCGGGGTGGCCGGGCCGGTCATCTCCACGCGGCGGTCCTGCAGCGCGGCGGGCGCCTCGGCGACCTTCCAGTCGCCGTCGCGGATCTCCTGCGTCTCCGGGAGAAAATCCAGGCGGCTGGTGCGGGCGACGCCGTCGCGCTTGGCCTCGCGAGCCTTGAGCAGCTCGTTGCGCTTGCCGGCGAAGCGCCGGTGCAGCTCCTCGACGAAGGCCAGGGCTTTGGGGGTGAGGATCTCTTCGGCACGGGCGACCGGCTGGCGGTCAGTGACAGTGATAGCCATGTTCGTAAGTCCTTTTCTAGAGAGCACTGGCGGCGTGAGCTGCGCCTGCCACGGCGGCAGCCACATCGGCGGCGACATGAGGATCGAAGACGCTGGGGATAATGTAGCTCGCGTTGAGCTCTTCGTCAGCTACCCGGTTGGCAATCGCGTCTGCGGCGGCCACCAGCATCTCCGGCGTGATGTCGCTGGCGCCGGCGTCGAGCAGCCCCCGGAAGAAGCCCGGGAAGGCCAGCACGTTGTTGATCTGGTTGGGGAAATCGCTGCGGCCCGTGGCCACGACGGCGGCGTGCTTGGCCGCGATGACAGGGTCGATCTCCGGCGTCGGGTTGGCCATGGCGAAGACGATCGCGTTCTCTGCCATGGAGGCGACCTGCTCTTCGCCGATCACGTGCGGGGCGCTGACACCGATGAAGACGTCGGCACCGGCCATGGCCTCGTGCAGGGTGCCGGAGAAGCCTTCCTCGTTGGTGTTCTCGGCGATCCAGGAGCGGTGCTCGTCGTCGTACTGCTGGCCCGAGTGGATGGCTCCGGAGCGGCCGGCGCCAACGATGTGCTGCGCTCCTTGGGCCTTGAGTAGCTGGATGATGGCCGAGCCTGCAGCGCCGACGCCGGAGACAACAATGCGGACCTCGGAGAGCTTCTTGTCCACCACGCGCAGCGCGTTGTGGAGGGCTGCGAGGGTGACGATCGCGGTGCCGTGCTGGTCGTCGTGGAACACGGGAATGTCGAGTTCCTCGCGCAGGCGGTTTTCGATCTCGAAGCAGCGCGGGGCTGCGATGTCCTCAAGGTTCACGCCGCCGTAGACCGGGGCCAGAGCCTTGACGATCATGATGATTTCCTCGGTGTTCTGGGTGTCCAGACAGACCGGCCAGGCGTCCACGTTGGCGAACTGCTTGAACAATGCGGCCTTGCCTTCCATGACCGGCAGGGCGGCGGCGGGGCCGATGTTGCCCAGGCCGAGCACTGCGGAACCATCGGTGACGACGGCGATCGTGTTGCGCTTGACGGTCAGGTTGCGGGCCGCTGACGGGTCCTCCGCGATGGCGAGGCAGACGCGCGCGACGCCCGGAGTGTAGGCACGGGAGAGGTCGTCGCGGTTGCGCAGGGCCACCTTGGGGACTACCTCGAGTTTGCCACCCAGGTGCATCAGGAAGGTGCGGTCCGAGACGTGCTGGACCGTGACACCGTCGAGCGCGTTCAGGACGTCCTTGACGCGTGTGGCGTGGTCGTCGTCGATGGTGTTGCAGGTGACGTCCACAACCAAGGTGTCGTGGTGGGATTCCGTGACGTCAAGTGCTGTGATGGCTGCGCCGGCGGCAGCGACGGCCGCAGCCAGTTCGCTGGTGGCGGTGAAGCTCGACGGCGCGGCGACGCGCAGGGTGATCGAATTTCCGGGGCTCGGGTTCGCCATTGAATTTCCTCCTCGTACAGGCCCAATCCGGGCCACGCTTAAATCAAATGTTTTCGTATTATGGATATTATTATCTGCAAGGTGGAAATGCAACCCCCTGACGGTCGTGTTTGGAAGCATCGCTCACGGCCCTGTTGTGCTGTATCTTGAGTGTTCTAAGCAACTCTTTTCACGATGTGGATATGAGTTGTCAGAATCTGAGCCACTAGGAGACAACGGAATGGCCGAAAAAGCCTCCGGAGGCGTGCAGTCCGTCGAGCGCGTCTTCGAACTGCTGGAACTCATCACAGACGCCGGCGGAGACGTTACGCTCAGCGAGCTCTCCTCCTCCACGGATCTGCCCCTGCCCACCATCCACCGCCTGCTGCGCACCCTGGTCTCGCTTGGGTACATCCGCCAGCTGCCCAACCGCCGCTACGCACTGGGACCCCGGCTGATCCGGCTTGGCGAAGGCGCCAACAAGCAGCTTGGAGCCGTGGCCCGCCCGCAGCTGAAGAACCTCGTCGAGCGCCTCGGCGAAACCTCCAACATGGCCGTGCTGGATTCGGACATGGTCATCTACGTGGCCCAGGTGCCCTCCATGCACTCCATGCGCATGTTCACCGAAGTGGGCCGCCGAGCCCACACGCACGACACCGGCGTCGGCAAGGCGATCCTGGCCCAGCTGGACGACGACGTGGTGCGCGGCATCGTCTCCCGCACCGGCATGCCCACCCCCACGGCCAAGAGCATCGGCGATATCGATTCCCTCCTTGCCGATCTCAAGCTGATCCGTGAGCGCGGCTACTCCATTGACGAGGAAGAGCAGGAGCTCGGCGTGCGCTGCTTCGCGATGGCCGTGCCCAACGCGCCGACCCCCTCCGCCATCTCGGTCTCCGGACCGATCACGCGGGTGGACCAGAGCTTCGCCGACCGTGCCGTGCCGCTGCTGCGCCAGGCCGCGATGGCGATCTCGGCGGAGCTCAACCAGAACTGACGCGTCCCGCCGTCGTCCTACCTCAACCACAACAGCGTCCAACCAAAACAGCGCGAACTGGCAGATAATGCCCTCAAATTCCACATTTGAGGGCATTTGCTGCCAGTTCGCGCTTTGCGTGGTGGTGGGGTGGACGGTTTGCCTAGTGGTCAGACTTCGACGACGACTCCACCGGGACTTCCTTGCCCTCGGCGTCGATTAGCTTGCCGCCCTCGAAGCGGTCGCCGTCGGCGAGGCACTTCACGTCAGCTTCGGTGACCACCCGGCCAGTGCCGGCCACAAATACGGACTGGTTCTCCGAGTTGCCGGCCTTCAGGTGGTTGAAGAGCAGGTTCAGCAGGATGGCCATTACGGCCGCGGAGCTGATGCCGGAGTGGAAGATGGTGCCGAACCAGGACGGGAACTGGTCGTAGAAGGCCGGCGCCGCGATCGGAATCATGCCGAAGCCGATGGACGCCGCCACGATGATCAGGTTCATGTTGTTTTTGTACTCCACCTTGGACAGCGTCCGGATGCCGCTGGCGGCCACCGTTCCAAAGAGTACGACGCCGGCACCGCCCAGGACGGGCGTGGGCACCGCCGCTACCACCCGGCCGAGGACCGGCAGCAGCCCCAGCACCACCAGGATGACGCCGCCGGCGCTGACCACAAAGCGGCTCTTGATGCCGGTGATGGCAACCAGGCCCACGTTCTGGGCGAAGGCGCTCTGGGTGAAGGAGCCGAAGATCGGCGAGATCGCACTGGAGAGCATGTCTGCGCGCAGGCCGTCGCCGATGCGCTTGGAATCCACCTTGGTCCCCACAATCTCGCCGACGGCGATGATGTCTGCTGAGGTCTCGGTCAGGGTCACCAGGATGACGATCAGCATGGAGATGATGGCCGCAATGTGGAACGTGGGCGGGCCGAAGGCGAACGGGGTGGGGAACGCGACGATCTCGCCCTGTCCCACCTTGGAAAAGTCGGCCATGCCGGTGACGAACGCGATGGCCGTCCCGATGATCATCGCCAGCAGGATGGACAGCCGCGAGATCGTGGCGCTGCCCACCTTGCTCAGCAACAGCACAATGCCCATGGTGGCGGCGGCCAGGCCGATGTTGGCCACGCTGCCGTAGTTGGGTGCCTTGCTGTTGCCGCCCATGGCCCAGTTGGCGGCCACCGGCATGAGCGTCAGGCCGATGGTGGTGATGACGGTGCCGGTGACCACCGGCGGGAAGAATCGGATGATCCTGGAGAACAATGGGGTGATGGCCAGGCCGATGAGCGAGGCGACGATGACCGAGCCGAAGACGGACTGGATGCCCCCGCCGCCGTGGACGATGGCCACCATGGTGGAGACCCCGGCGAACGAAACGCCCTGGACCAGCGGCAACTGCGAGCCGAAGAACGGGATGCCCACGGTTTGCAGGATGGTGGCCAGGCCGCCGACAAACAGGCAAGCCGCGATGAGCAGGCCGATGTCCGTTGAGGACATGCCAGCTGCGGCTCCGATGATGAGCGGTGGGGCGATGATGCCGCCGTACATAGTCAGGACGTGCTGGAAGCCGTAGGCGAAGCTGCTGCCAATGGAGAGGCGCTGGTCTTCGGGACGGTCGGAGGGCTGGCGGCCGGTCTTGGCGGCCAAGCTGGGGGACTTTTTCTTGAGGTTCACAGCAGACTTTCTGGTTCATGGCAGACGTCTTTGTCTGGCTAACGTGGTCTGGCTAACTTTGTTCGGCTGGGTCGCCCCAGCCCGGAGTTTTTGGGCAGATGCAGCGGGTTCACGGGTACTGAAGTCGCTTTAAGTGGACAAAAACTCCAGGCCGGGGCGGGGTGGTGACGGTGCGGGTCAGCAGAACCCGGCGATGCCGTTCCACGCAGCGGGGGCCGAGCCCGAGTTCTCGCGCTGGATCGTGGCCTCGATCAGGCCGTAGGGGCGGTCCGCGGCGAAGAAGACCTCATTCGGGTTGTCGAGGCCGAACGGGGACAGGTCAACTAGGAAGTGGTGCTTGTTGGGCATCGAGAACTTGATCTCGTCCACTTCGCCGTGTGCCTCCAGGACCTTCTTGCCCATGTCGAACAGGGTCTGCTGCAGGGCGTGGGAGTAGTTCTCCGTGAAGCCCTCAAGGAGGAGTCCCTTGATGTCGTCGTAGCTCTTGTTGAAGTCCGTGGCCCCGAGATCCAGGCCGGTGCTGTAGCGCCAGCGGGCCGAGACGTCCGTGGCCAGGATGCGGTCTGTGGTCTCCGGCAGTGTGGTGTACTTGTCGCGCGGGTAGCCGACAAAGCCGGACTGCGTGGTCTTCAGAACGGTCAGGTCCTTGAGTCCGGAGATCAGGTGCGTTGTGGCGCCTTCGCGGACCACAACGGCGGTGCGGACTTCCTGCCCGTTGCGGACAAAGCTGTGGTCGTGTTCGGAGCCGTGCGCCTGGATCCGGTCCCAGGTGTAGGACTCGGCTTCCCAACGGCCGCCCGTGACCCATTCGAAGCCCGAGGTGAAGTGCTCGCTGAGGCGAAGCAGGAAGGCTTCGGGGGAGCCAACGCCCTCCCGGGCGAAGGCGTAGATGGTGTTCTTCTGGGTGTCCGTGGCGACGACGTGTGCGTTGTCGCCCTGGAGGTGCGCAGCCTGGAAATCGCCGCGCAGTTGCGAGGTGACGTTCAGGTCTTCGATCTGGTGGCGGTCGGTGTCGCGGGTGACTTTGACGACGCGGACTTCTGCCTTGCCGTACTGGTTGTCGCCGAGGACGATTTTGTTGCTCATGGTCATATCCCAACTTCTGCGAGGTGGAACCCTAAAGGTCCACCAACGAAATTAAGCGCGTGTTTCAAGCGCGTTTCTGGTGGAGCCGACCCAACAAAAAAGAGCCGACATCCATTGATGCCAGCTCATTACGACCCTGCCTGCTGCTCCCAGGTTACGTGACTTGCGCCACGAGTTAGGTACAGAATAGCCCAGCTAGGGGGTGGTGTACATCACAATCTGAAAAATCGCTTTGTGACTGAGAGTCTCCTGGAACGTTGACGTACCGAGACCCGGCAGTCTAGGCTATTTCACATAGCAAAAGTTCTTTTCCACTTTGCGGAATCATCGCAGTACCCCTCAACCACCTCGAAGGAGGATCAGATGTACCAGCAGGACACAACGCCGGTCGCGCCGGAAGACACGGCAGCACCCGCCGTCCAGGAGTTCTACCTCCCCCTCGGAGGCGGAACGGATCCGGACTTCTATCTGCCCGCAGACCGGGAGCATGTTCCGGGCCGCTTCTCGCGTTGGGTCCACGGCCTGCCGGGCTTCGGCGGCCGGCGTCCCTAGAGCTGCTGCCCCGGGCGCCCCAGCCACTCCTTGCCGGCCCATGGGTCGTAATTGGCGATGAGCTCCTCCTGCGTGGGACGCTCCGCTTCGGGGATGTGCTGCAGGTTCACCCGCACCCTGTACCAGAGCGAGCTTGTCCCGCGCATTCCGTCGACGAGCACATCGGCCGGATGCAGGGCCGGGACGAGATCCGCATGCCGGGACTTCCACTCGCCGAGCGCCGCGAGCGCCTCGGGCTTGGACGTGGTCCGGGCCATCTCAATGAGAGGCATCACCGACTGCCGGCGGCCGGAGCCGTCTCCGCCGCGCGGAGGCTTCTCGGCGCGGCCGAGCTCGGCAGCCAAGGCGAGGAGTTCGTCGAGTGTGCCGACCGCGTCATCGATGCCGGCGTGCGGGTCTCCCACCTCTGCGAAACGCTTGAGCACCGTAGGCACAGTGAACTGATCCGGCCGGATGGAGCGGACCTCGTCCCATGTGAGCGGAGTCGAGACCCGGGCATCGGGCAGGGACCGGACTGAGTACGCGGATGCCACGGTGCGGTCCTTTGCGTTCTGGTTGAAGTCGACGAATACACTCTCGCCGCGCTCCTCCTTCCACCACCGCGCGGTGGCGAGGCCGGGAGCGCGGTTCTCGACCTCGCGGGCCAGGGTCTCGGCGGCGAGCCGCACGTCGCGGTACGACCACTGCGGCGCGATGGGCACCAGGATGTGGAGTCCGCGCGACCCGCTCGTCTTCGGCCACGCCACAAGTCCGACGTCGTCGAGGACTTCCCGCGCGATATACGCGACATCAACGATCTGGGACCAGCCGACTCCCGGCATCGGATCGAGGTCGACGCGGAGCTCGTCGGGGTGCTCGAGGTCCTCGGCGCGCACGGGATGGGGGTTGAGGTCGAGGCAGCCAAGATTCAGCACCCACGCCAGGCCCGCGGCATCCCGGATGACGGCCTCCTTAGCCGACGTCCCCGACGCGTAGTGCAACGTCGCCGTGTCGATGAAGTCGGGGTGGTTTTCGGGCACGCGCTTCTGGAAGAACGGCTCAGCGTCGATGCCCTTAGGGAAGCGCTTGAGCACCATTGGCCGGCCGCCCGCACCGCGCAGCGCCCCATCCGCGACGGCGAGGTAGTAGCGCACCAGAGCGAGCTTGGTCAGCCCGGGATCGGGGAACACCACCTTGTCCGGACTCGAGATGCGCACCTCGGTGCCGGCAATGTTGAGGATCTCGGCCGGGGTCTTCGACGGGCTCATTCCGCCACGCTAGCAACGATCGGATGTGGCAGCCAGACCTGGTGTTTGGGCCCCGTTTCGACGGTCCCCTGCAGGTACGACGTCGCTGAGCGTCGTGTGCGCAGGGAACCATGGAAACGGCGAGAATAGACCTACCCGGCCATCAGCTTCCGCGCCGCTGCCGAGTGTTCCGCAACGAGCCCCGCGACGTCCAGGCCCGGGATCTGCCCGTCCACCACGCGCCATTCTCCGCCCACCATCACCCGGTCCGCGCGGTCCGCCCCGCACAGCAGCAGCGCCGCCACCGGATCGTGGCTGCCGGAGAATCGAAGCTCGTCGAGGCGGAAGAGTGCCACATCGGCCTGCATCCCGGGTGCCAACTGGCCGATATCGTTGCGGCCCAGGACGGCGGCGGAGCCCCGCGTGGCCCACCCAAGCGCGCGTTCCACCGGAACATCGGCGCCGTAGCGCAGCCGCTGCAGATAGAGCGCCTGCCGGGCCTCGAGGATCATGTTGGAGGCATCGTTTGACGCCGATCCGTCCACGCCCAGTCCCACCGGCACCCCGGCGGCCTCAAGTTCCAGCACCCTCGCGGTGCCTGACGCGAGCCGCATGTTCGACGTCGGGCAGTGGGCGACGGCGGTGCCCGCGGCACCTAGCCGGCCGATCTCGTCGTCGTTGAAGTGGATGCCATGGCCCAGCCAGGTGCGGTTGCCCAGCCAGCCGACGCTTTCCAGATAGTCCACGGTGCGCAGGCCGAACATCGAGTGGCAGAAGTCCTCCTCGTCGATGGTCTCGGCGAGGTGCGTGTGCAGCCGGACATCCAGCCGTTCGGCCATGGCTGCGCTCTCGGCCATGATTTCCTTGGTCACCGAGAACGGCGAACACGGGGCCAGGGCAATCTGGATGACGGCGCCGTCGCCGCGCTCGTGGTACTGGGAAATAAGGCGTTCGCTGTCCGCCAGAATGATCTCCGGGTGCTGCACCGTGGACTGCGGCGGCAGGCCGCCGTCGTCCTCGCCGAGCGTCATGGAGCCGCGCGTGAGTGTGGCCCGCATGCCCAGTTCGCGTACGACGCCGACCTCCACGTCGATCGCGTCCTCAAGCCCCGCGGGGAACAGGTAGTGGTGGTCGGCTGCCGTGGTGCAGCCGGAGAGCAGCAGCTCGGCCAGGGCCACTTTCACCGCGAGTTCCAAACTGTCCGGAGTCAGGCGCGCCCAGACCGGGTAAAGGTTCTGCAGCCAGGGGAACAGCGGGGCATTCGCCACCGGCCCCCAGGCCCGGGTGAGGGTCTGGTAGAAGTGATGGTGGGTGTTGATCAGGCCGGGGAGCAGCACGTGGTTGCCGGCGTCGAACGTCTCCTGGCAGGGGGCGGACGGCTGCTGCCCGGCGGCCAGGACCTCAACGATTTTTCCGCCGGCGACCACAAGGCCGCCTGAGGCGTCGAGGCCGTTCGCCGTGAAGGCGGAGAGAGGGTTTTTGATCCAGAGCCTGGATGCGGCGGCGTGCGGACGTGTCAGGGTCATGTGCGGTTCCTTGTCTGTTGGTGCCGAAGATTTTCGGTGCCGAAAGGTTCCAGCTCAGTGAGGCCCTGTCTGCTGATCCAGGTGACCGGCACTGCGAAAGTGGCGGCCCGCCATCAGCGTAAAGTGGCTCACGGCAACCCGTCAACGCCCGCCGATTGTGACAGTTCGGAACCACGGATTTCACATGGCGAAATTAAATTTCCAAAAACTATGGCGCGGCTCACATTCCGGTGCTAGTCTCAATATTGCCAAAGGCGGGCGCCCTACCCGGGAAGCTATCTACCAGGCGCAACTTAACCTTCACAGCACATGCTGAAGCCTGGTAACCGTCGCAACTGGTTCTTTTGGTCCCGCAACGGGGTACCGGCTTCCACAGCAAAGGGAGTACGCACCATGAGTACCACCGTCACGGCCGAAGCATTTCTGGCCAGATCCATCCAGTTGGCAACTGCCAACGTCCTGAACAACGGGGGCCCGTTCGGCGCCCTGATCGTCACCGCCGACGGTCAAACCTTCGACGGCGTCAACCGCGTCACCGCCACTAACGATCCCACCGCACACGCAGAGGTCACGGCCATCCGCCGGGCCTGCAGCGAACTCGGTACGTTCGATCTTAGTGGAGCCATCCTGTACACCAGCTGCGAGCCATGCCCCATGTGCCTGGCCTCCGCACTCTGGGCCCGCATTGACCGTGTGGTTTTCGCCGCGGACCGTCACGACGCCGCCTCGGTGGGCTTCGACGACGCCGTCTTCTACGAATTCTTCGAGAACGAGAACCGGGGCGCCCTGATGCCGGTAGCCAAGCTGGAACTGGGCGACCCTCAGGCGCCCGCGCCGCTGGAACCGTTCAACACCTGGAACACGCTTGACTCCAGGATCGACTACTAGGGCCGGTGGCTGACATGACAATCATTGACGGGCAGCACGTCGGACCGGAAAGCGGAGAACCCCAGGTCAAGCGGTTAAAGCAGCCGGCCAAGCCTCCGGTAACCAACGCCGCCCTGGACCGCTTCTTCCAGATCACCGAACGCGGATCCACCTTGGCCCGCGAATTCCGTGGCGGCCTGGTCACCTTCTTCACGATGGCGTACATCGTCATCCTCAACCCGCTGATCCTGGGCGGCTTCAGCGCGGATAAGGCCCCCACAGACGTTGCCGGCGGATGGCTCTCTGCCGCCCAGGTGGGCGCTGTGACCGGGCTTACGGCCGGCGTGATGACCATCCTGTTCGGGCTCATCGCGAACCTTCCGTTCGGCCTCGCGGCAGGGCTGGGTATCAACTCGTTCCTGGCCGTGGCCGTCATCCAGGAAGTCACCTGGCCTGAAGCCATGGGCCTCGTGGTCATCAACGGCATCCTGATCGTCATCTTCGGCGCCACCGGGTTGCGGACTGCCATCTTCCGGGCCGTTCCCAAGGAGCTGAAGGCCGCCATCACCGTGGGCATCGGCCTGTTCATCGCCTTCATCGGCTTTGTGGACTCCGGCTTTGTCCGTGCCACCAAGGGCGGTCCGCCGGTCCAGCTTGGAACGGACGGATCCATTACCTCGATCCCCACGCTTGTATTCGTTGTGGGCCTGCTGACCATGGGCATCCTCGTGGCACGCAAGGTCCAGGGCGGGATTCTGATCGGAATTGTCGCCACCACTGCCCTCGCGGCTGTTGCTGAGGCCGTGTTCCGCATCGGACCCGGCAGCGCCGACAACCCCGGCGGCTGGCACCTCAACACCCCCGTGCTGTCCGGCCAGCTGGTGTCCGCCCCGGACTTCAGCCTCGTGGGCCAGTTCGACATCTTCGGCTCGTTCTCGCGGATCGGTGGCCTCGCCGCCACGATGCTCGTCTTCACCCTGGTGTTCACCAACTTCTTCGACGCCATGGGCACCATGACCGGTCTCGCGAAGAGCGCCGGGGTGGCGCACAAGGACGGCACGTTCCCCAGGCTGAAGTCGGCGTTCATCGTCGAAGGCCTGGGTGCGGTAGCCGGCGGTGCGACGTCGGGCTCGTCCAACACCGTGTACATCGACTCCGCGGCCGGCATCGGCGAAGGAGCCCGCACCGGCCTGGCCTCCGTGGTCACTGGCGTGCTGTTCCTGGGCTCGATGTTCTTTACGCCGCTGACCTCGGTGGTGCCGCTCGAGGTGGCAGCAGCCGCCCTGGTGGTGGTGGGCGCGATGATGATGGCGCAGATCAGCGAGATCAAGTTCACCAAGTTCGCCATTGCGCTGCCGGCCTTCCTGACCATCGTGACCATGCCGCTGACGTACTCGATCGCCAACGGAATCGGCGTCGGCTTCATCTCCTTCGCCGTGGTCAGCGCGGCGTCCGGCAGGGGCAGGAAGGTCCATCCGCTCATGTGGGTAGTCACCGCGGGCTTCATCATCTACTTCGCCCGGGGACCCATCAACGCCCTGATGGGCGTGTAGGCCCCCGGCGTAACCGCCCATGCGGGCGGCTCAAACGGCGGTCCATCCGCACCCACCGCATTGAGTAGGCGTCCGCCGCCGTGGTCCGCAGCACCGGAACCCACGACGGCGGGCGGCGGTGGAGTGCGGCTGCTCCGTCACGGACCGGGGCGGGATTAGAGGCCCCGCCCCGGTCCTCTTAAACAACTCCCTTCACTCTCCCTCTACACCAGCAAGGAATGAGATTATGAGGCATGACCTCGTACTGCTCCGGACAAGCTTTCCGTCCGGGACCTCAGTGGTAAAGGACGTGTTGCCATGCTGGACCTAATACCTTCACTGGGAAGCTGGCGGCCCGCGGTCTCCGGCCAGCGCTGCGCCGTCGCCACCATCGTTGCCGCGGGCGGCTCCGTGCCCCGGCCGCTCGGCACCTCCATGGTGGTCTCCGAGCACGGGGACGTCCTCGGCAGCCTCTCCGGAGGATGCGTGGAAGGCGCCGTGGTGGACGCCGCCCTTGCGGCAATGCGCGACGGCGGCAGCCGCCTTGAGTTGTTCGGCTACAGTGCCGAGGACGCGTTCGCCGTCGGGCTGAGCTGTGGAGGGGAGCTGGAAGTCCACATCCAGCCGCTCGGATACTCGTTGGAGGCCATGGACGTCGCCATGCTGAACAGCCTGGCGGGCCATCATTCCACCGCGGCCGTGGCACTGATCCGCAGGCTCGACGCCGGCGGGGGAGTCGTCGTCGTGCAGGATCCTGTGCGGTTCCGCGCCATGGAGTCCCCGGAACTTGCCCGGCTGGTGGGTGACCATCCCGCTACTGTCTACGCGGCAGCCGCCCAGCTCGAGCCACTGCTCCAAGGCGGCCGCACCGGTTTGGTCCGCTTGGCACCACCCGATGGCTGCTCCGACAGCACGGACCAGACCCGCCCCGAACCCATCACCCTTTTCGTGGAAAGCCGGCTCCCCGTCGCACGCATGCTCATTTTCGGGGCCAACGACTTCGGCGCCGCGCTGCTCCCGGCCGGCAAACTCCTCGGCTATGACGTCACGCTCTGCGATGCCCGCCCCGCGTTCTCCCGGCAAAGCCGCTTCCTCGCCGCCGACCACGTGGTCACTGACTGGCCGCACCGCTACCTTGCCGCAGAAGCAGCCGCGGGACGCGTGGACGGCCGCACCGTGGTGTGCGTGCTGACCCACGACCCCAAATTCGACATCCCGCTGCTGGAAACCGCTCTCCGCCTGCGGCTGGCCTACGTGGGCGCCATGGGCTCGCGCCGCAGCCACCGCCAGCGCATCGACGCGCTGCTCGCGGACGGCACCCCGGCGGAAGCGCTGGAACGGCTGCATTCGCCCATCGGCCTCGACCTTGGCGCCGTCACGCCCGCCGAGGTCGCGGTGTCCATCACGGCCGAGATCATCGCCGCCCGTGGCCGGGCCGGACACAGCCAGGCCTCGCTGGCGCCGCTCAAGGACGGCTCCGGCCCCATCCACCCCACATCAGAACCACGCTCTGCGCACGAACCCCGCCAGGAGGACCCATGGACATGAACACCATCGAGGCCGTTGTCACCACTACGGACCCGGCCGACTGGCGCGACGGTGATGCCTGGCTGGCCGGGGGCACCGTCCTGTTCTCCTACGGCAGTACCGTCCTGAAGCGATTGCTGGATTTGGGCGAAGCGGGCTGGCCGGCCGTGACCGTGGGCGACGCCGGAATCGAACTCGCCGCCACCTGCACCGTGGCCGAGCTCTACGCCCTGCCGGCTTCGGATGCCGTGGCGGGCCGGGACTGGCCCGCCCTGGATCTGGTCCGCCCCTCCTGCGACTCCTTCGTGGCCTCGTTCAAGGTCTGGAACATGTCTACCGTGGGCGGCAACCTGTGCACCTCGCTCCCGGCCGGTCCCATGATTTCGCTCTGCGCAGGGCTGGACGCCACCGCCACCATCCTCGGCCCCGGCGGCAGCAGCCGCACGGTCCCGGTGGCCACGTTCGTCACCGGGGACGGGCAAAACAGCCTGGCACCCGGCGAGCTCCTGCGCAGCATCCACCTGCCGGCGTCGTCGTTGTCGTCAAAGGTGGCCTTCCGCCGGCTCTCGCTCAGCAACCTCGGCCGCTCCGGGGTGCTCTTGATCGGACGGCGCGACGCCGACGGCGGCCTG
The DNA here is from genome assembly GCF_055412845.1 of Pseudarthrobacter adonitolis. Classification (NCBI taxonomy): domain Bacteria; kingdom Bacillati; phylum Actinomycetota; class Actinomycetes; order Micrococcales; family Micrococcaceae; genus Pseudarthrobacter; species Pseudarthrobacter adonitolis. Next base: position 111,174 of record NZ_JBVAYW010000001.1, read on the forward strand.
GTTATCACCGTCACCGCCGCCACCAAACGCCCCGTGCAGCTGCGGTTCACCGCCGCCAAGATGCCTGGCCCCACGGCACTGGCGGCCGCCGTCGGGAAGGCCATCCCGGCGGAGCTGTACCACAACGACATCCACGGGCTGCCCGAGTGGCGCCGGGACATGACCCTCCGGCTCGCGGAGGAGATCCGTGCGGAACTGCTTGAAGAACGGCTCACCGTTTCGGGCGATTTCTGGACCGGACCTTCCGGCCCGCCGCACGCCACGTCGCCGCAGCCGAGCGCGCAACCATAACACCCATCAACCCAGAACCCGCAGCAGAAGGAGGGCTGAGCATGGCAATCGAAATCAACGGCACCGCCACCTCGGCCGGCCCCCGCCCCGGCCAGTGCCTGCGCACCTTCCTGCGCGAACAGGGCAATTTCGGGGTCAAGAAGGGCTGCGACGGCGGCGACTGCGGAGCCTGCACCGTCCACGTGGACGGCACCCCGGTACACAGCTGCATCTACCCGGCCGTCCGCGCCGAGGGCAAGGCCGTCACCACCATCGAAGGGCTCGCCAAGGGCGGCGGTCTGCACCCCGTGCAGGAGCAGTTCCTGGCCGAACAGGGCTTCCAATGCGGCTTCTGCACGGCCGGCATGATGATGACCGCAGCCACGTTCGACGACGAACAGAAGGCCAATCTGCCCCGCAGCCTCAAGGGCAACCTGTGCCGCTGCACCGGCTACCGTTCCATCGCCGACGCAGTGTGCGGGACCCGCGACAAGCACAATTACGACGCCGGCGCGGCGGCTGGCACGGCCGGCGCCACCGCATCCCGGGCCGGGCAGCTCGGCGACAACGTGCCCGCCCCGGCGGGCACCGCCGTCGTTACCGGCACCGCCCGCTACACCCTTGACGTCCCGGCCGAAGAGCTCCAGGGCTTGCTGCACCTGAAACTGCTCCGCTCACCCCACGCCCACGCGCGGATCGTCGCCATCGACAAAAACGCCGCACTCCAGGTGCCCGGCGTCGTGGCGGTCTTCACGCACGAGGACGCCCCGGCGCAGTTCTTCTCCACCGCCCAGCACGAGTTGTACACGGACGATCCAGACGACACCCGCGTGCTCGATGACGTGGTGCGGTTCATCGGCCAGCGGGTCGCCGCCGTCGTGGCCGAATCCGTGGGCGCCGCCGAGGCCGGAGCCCGTGCCCTGCAGGTGGAATACGAGCTGCTGGACACCGTCTTCAGCCCGCAGGACGCCATGCTTCCCGGCGCCCCGGCATTGCACGGGGACAAGGACGCCGTAAAGGCCAGGATCTCGCGCCCGCGGCAGAACGTGGTGGTCGAGCTGCACTCGGAACTGGGCAGCGTGGCGGACGGCTTCGCCGCTGCCAACTTCATCCACGAACACACCTACAGGACCCAGCGGGTGCAGCACGTTGCCATGGAAACGCACTCCTCCATTGCCTGGTTCGACGACGAAGACCGCCTTGTGGTCCGCTCCTCCAGCCAGGTGCCGTTCCTGGTCCGGCGCACCCTGGGCCGCGTCTTCGACCTGCACGAGGACCGCATCCGCGTGGTCGCCGGACGCGTGGGCGGCGGCTTCGGTGGCAAGCAGGAAATGCTCACCGAGGACCTCGTTGCCCTCGCCGCGCTCGCGCTGCGCCGGCCCGTGCAGCTGGAGTTCACCCGCACGGAACAGTTCACGGCCGCCACCACCCGGCACCCCTTCACCATCAAGCTCAAGGCAGGCGCCAGCAAGGACGGACTCCTCACCGCGCTGCAGCTGGACGTGGTCACCAACACCGGCGCCTACGGCAACCACGCCCCAGGCGTTCTGTTCCACGGCTGCGGCGAATCGCTGGCCGTGTACAAGTGCGACAACAAGAAAGTGGACGCACACGCCGTCTACACCAACACCGTGCCCGCCGGGGCCTTCCGCGGCTACGGGCTGAGCCAGACGATCTTCGCGATCGAGTCGGCCATCGATGAGCTGGCTGTTGGCATCGGTATGGATCCCCTGGAATTCCGGCTCAGGAACATGGTGCGCGAGGGGGACGACATGCTCTCCACCACGCCCGAACCGGAGGAAGACGTCCACTACGGCAGCTACGGCCTGGACCAGTGCATCTCTTTGGTGCGTGATGCCCTGGACCGCGGCAAACAGCGCTACCGCGACGCCGGCCTCGATGACCTCGGGCCGGACTGGGCCACCGGCGAAGGTTCCGCGCTGTCCATGATCGACACCGTCCCGCCCCGCGGCCACTTCGCCCACACCCGCGTAAGCCTGCTCCCGGACGGCACGTTCGGGGCCGACGTCGGGACCGCCGAATTCGGCAACGGCACCACCACGGTGCACGCCCAGCTGGCCGCGACGGCACTGTCCACGACGGCCGGCAAGGTGGCCGTTCGGCAGTCCGACACGGACCTGGTGGAGCACGATACCGGCGCGTTCGGCTCGGCCGGAACGGTGGTGGCCGGCAAGGCGACTCTCCTCGCGGCGACCGAGCTCGCCTCCCGGATCGTCACCGTCGCGGCTGCCCTGACCGGCGTCGCGGAATCCGGGTGCGTGCTCGACGACGGCGGCGTGGACTGTGCCGGGCGGCGGGTTCCGCTCACGGACATCCACGACGCCGCGCGGCACCAAGGCGTGCAGCTCGCCGCCGAGGGCAACTGGGACGGGACCCCGCGCTCGGTGGCGTTCAATGTCCACGGCTTCCGGGTGGCGGTCAACACCGGCACGGGGGAACTGCGGATCCTGCAGAGTGTGCAGGCCGCCGATGCCGGCGTGGTGGTCAACCCGCGGCAGTGCCGCGGCCAGATCGAGGGCGGCATCGCGCAGGCGCTCGGTGCGGCGCTGTATGAGGAAGTGCGCGTGGACGACGCCGGCCGGGTCACCACGGACATCCTGCGGCAGTACCACATCCCGTCCTTCGCGGACGTGCCCCGCAGCGAGGTCTACTTCGCCTCCACCAACGACCAGGTTGGCCCGCTCGGCGCGAAATCCATGAGCGAAAGCCCGTTCAACCCCGTGGCTCCGGCCCTGGCCAACGCGATCCGGAACGCCACGGGGGTCAGGTTCGGCGAGCTGCCGATCGGACGGGACAAAATCTACGTTGGCCTGAAGGAGGCAGGGCTGGTCCCCTCCCACTAAGACCAACGTGGGGTCAGATGCGGCCCATGGAGCGGGGTTTATTGGGCCGTATCTGACCCCGCGTTGCTGTCGAAGCAACCGTTTGTGACCGGTCGTGATTCGGCGACCCCTTGACTGATGCGTGATCCAGGTCATACCGTTATTTCACTACTCGATACCTATCTTCCGCATTATGGAAACAGATGCAATGACGCTCCTGCCGGTTTCCGGCACAATCCCAGCGACAGTCATAGGCTGGCAATAACGGCGGCGGAAGTGCCCGCTGCATCTTAGTCTGGCCATGAACACAAGGAGCGACCCATGACTGCAACCCACCGGCCCGTACCACCCCACCGGCCGGGGCCGGTCGCCGTCGTGACCGGTGCAGGTTCCGGGATTGGCAGGGCGGTGGCGCGGCTCCTGCTGGCCGACGGGTACCGCGTGGTGTTGGCCGGCCGCCGTGAGGCTCCGCTGCTGGAGTCCGCTGCCGGCCACCGCCAGGCGCTGACGGTGCCCTGCGACGTAACAGTGCCCGACGACGTCGAGCGCCTTTTCGCTGCCGCCCTCGGGAAGTGGGGGAGGGTTGACTTCCTGTTCAACAACGCCGGCGTGTTCGGCCCGCCCGCGTCGGTGGATGAAATCAGCGTCGCCGACTGGGACGCCGTGGTGGCGGTGAACCTCACCGGCTCGATGCTGTGCGCCGCCGCGGCCGTCCGGGCCATGAAATCCCAGGAGCCGCAAGGCGGCCGGATCATCAACAACGGGTCCATTTCAGCGCATTCGCCGCGGCCGCGGACGGTGGCCTACACGGTCACCAAGCATGCCATGACGGGTCTGACCAAGAGCATAGAGCTGGACGGCAGGGGCTTCGGCATCACCTGCGGCCAGATCGACATCGGCAACACGGCCACGGACATCATGGCCACCATTGGTGTGGACTCCGGTGCCCTGCAGGCGGACGGCAGCCGCAGGGTGGAGCCCACGTTCCCGGTGCAGGACGCCGCGCGTGCCGTGCTCCTGATGGCAGGAATGCCGCCGTCGGCCAGTGTGGGCTCGGTGGTGATCACTGCTGCGGGCATGCCGTTCATCGGCCGCGGCTAACGAAGAAGAAGCGACACCTTTCCGCTACGGAAGCGCACGTCCGCACCGGGGTTCCGCCCGGGCGGGCGTCCGTTTCGGTGGCGGATTTTGCATGCCCGGAAGATTGAATCACACTGTCGCGTTTGGGCGCGGACACGCGCCCACCGCCAGAAGCCAGCCGCGTGGAACACTCAACTTTGTCCCACCACGGCGCGACAGCGTCGCTGGACCGCTAATCGAGAAGGTGCAGATGCTCGGGCGAATCGAGGTCTTCGCCGGCGGAGAGGTCGCCGCAGTCCACGAGGTCTATCAGTTCCGGGTGGGCCTGGAGGAAATGGCGGGCCCCGGCGTCGCCCGTTGCCGTTTCCGCGGCTTCAGCGCGGAGGCTGGAGTCCAGAAGCAGCGGATGTCCCCGCTGGAGTTTTCCGGCGGGGCCGCGGTAGGCGGCCGCCGTCACCCGGCCAGGCCGGTGGGATGCCAGCAATCGGGCGACGGTCTCGGTGGTCAGGCCGGGCTGATCCACGAGCGCGATGAGCACATGGTCCTCCGGGGCTGCTGCGGCGACTCCCGCCCGGAACGAGCTTCCCATTCCAGTGTCCCAGTCCGGGTTGTCGATGACCCGGTGCTGGCTGAGATCGGTGGCGGTGTGGACCGTTTCCGCGTCCGCGCCGAGCACCGTCACCACTTCCCGGCAGCCGCCTGCGAGCAGCACGTCTGCCAGGACTTCAACGAGGGTGCGGCCCTGGAACCGGAGTAACGCCTTGGGGCCGAGCCCCAGCCGCGTCCCGGCGCCGGCGGCAAGCAGCACCGCCGTCGTGCGTTGTTTGTCCAGGTCAGCCATCGCCCCAGCCTATCCAGCCACATGACAGATGACGGCAGTGTTCCGGGGAACACTGCCGTCAACTGTTGTATGGATGAAGGGGTCAGGAGTCGCCGCCCGCGCCACCGGTGGTCCCGGCATTGACGTCCAGGAGCTTATAACGGTCCATCGCGTAGGCGGGTACGCCGCCGTCCACCTCGCCGCGCGAAGCCAGCAGCTGCAGAGTCTTCACCACAATCGAGTGGGTGTCGTTCTTGAAGAAGCGGCGGGCTGCGGCACGGGTGTCGGAGAAGCCGAAGCCATCTGCTCCGAGCGAAGCGAACTGGTGCGGGAGGAACTGGCGGATCTGGTCCGGCACCGCCTTCATGTAGTCGGTCACCGCCACCACGGGCCCCTGCGCATCGGCGAGCTGCTGCGTGACGAACGGTACGCGGGCGGGCTGGCCCGGGTTCAGGAAGGCGTCCTCCTCCGCGGCGAGCCCGTCCCGGCGCAGTTCGTTCCAGGACGTCACGGACCAGACGTCGGCGGAGACGCCCCAGTCCTCGGCGAGGATCCTCTGGGCATCCAGGGCCCAGGGGACGGAGACACCGGAGGCCAGGATCTGGCTCTTGGGCCCTTCAAGCTCCGACGCCGACACCCGGTAGATGCCTTTCAGCACACCGTTGACGTCGAGGTTCTCGGGTTCGGCCGGCTGGGAGATGGGCTCGTTGTAGACCGTGAGGTAGTACATCAGGTTCTTATCGGATGCAGGTCCGGTTCCTTCGCCGCTTGCGGCCGGCCCGTACATGCGCTCGATGCCGTCCCGGATGATGTGGCCCATCTCGTACCCGTAGGCCGGATCGTAAGTGACCACGGCCGGGTTGGTGGAGGCGAGGATCGGGGAGTGGCCGTCGGCGTGCTGGAGGCCTTCACCGGTCAGGGTGGTCCGGCCGGCGGTGGCGCCGATGATGAAACCGCGGGTCATCTGGTCCGCGGCTGCCCAGAAGGCGTCGCCGGTGCGCTGGAACCCGAACATCGAGTAGAACACGTAGATCGGGATCAGCGGTTCGCCGTGGGTGGCGTAGGCGGTGCCGGCGGCGGTGAACGCTGCGACGGCGCCTGCCTCGTTGATGCCGGGGTGGATCAGCTGGCCCTGGGCCGATTCCTTGTAGGCCAGGACCAGGTCCCGGTCCACGGAGAGATAGCCCTGGCCGTCCGGGTTGTAGATCTTGGCCGTGGGGAAGAACGCATCCATGCCGAAGGTTCGGGACTCATCCGGAACGATCGGGACAATGCGGTGTCCGAACTTCTTATCCCGGAGCAGGTCTTTGAGCAGGCGCACAAAAGTCATGGTGGTGGCGGCCTGCTGCTTCCCGGAACCGCGCTTGGCAACCTCATAGGTTTTGGGGTCTGGCAGCTCCACCGGCGCGTGGTCCGGCCGGCGTTCGGGGACGAAGCCGCCGAGTGCGCGGCGGCGTTCCATTAGGTACTGGATCTCAGGGGAGTCCATGCCGGGGTGGTAGTACGGGGGCCGGTAGAGGTCCGCGTCGAGCTGTTCGTCCGTGATGGGGATCCGGAGGTAGTCGCGGAACTTCTTCAGGTCATCGAGGGTGAGCTTTTTCATCTGGTGGGTCGCGTTGCGGCCCTCGAAGTGGGGTCCGAGTCCGTAGCCCTTGACCGTTTTGGCCAGGATCACGGTGGGCTTGCCCTTGAATTCGGTGGCTGCTTTATACGCGGCGTAGACCTTGTGGTAGTCGTGGCCGCCGCGCTTGAGGTTCCAGATCTCGTCATCGGACAGGTCCGCGACCATGTCCTTGGTCTGCGGGGACTTGCCGAAGAAGTGCTCGCGGACGAACCCGCCGGATTCTGCCTTGTAGGTCTGGTAGTCCCCGTCCGGGGTCTCGTTCATGATCTTCACCAGCGAGCCGTCGGCGTCGTTGGTGAGCAGGTCATCCCACTCCCGGCCCCAGACCACCTTGATGACGTTCCAGCCCGCGCCGCGGAAGAACGCTTCCAGTTCCTGCATGATCTTGCCGTTGCCACGGACGGGACCGTCCAGGCGCTGGAGGTTGCAGTTGATCACAAAGTTCAAGTTGTCGAGGTTCTCGTTCGCGGCGAGCTGGAGCAGGCCGCGGGACTCGGGCTCGTCCATTTCGCCGTCGCCGAGGAACGCCCAGACCTGCTGGTCCGAGGTGTCCTTGATGCCGCGGTTGTGCAGGTAGCGGTTGGACTGCGCCTGGTAGATGGCGTTCATCGGGCCGATGCCCATGGACACCGTGGGGAATTCCCAGAAGTCCGGCATCAGGCGCGGGTGCGGGTAGGAGGAGAGCGCGTGGCCTTCCTTGGACTTTTCCTGCCGGAATCCGTCCAGGTCCTCCTCGGATAGCCGGCCTTCCATAAATGCGCGGGCGTACATGCCGGGGGAGGCGTGGCCCTGGAAGAAGACCTGGTCACCGCCGCCGGGGTGGTCCTTGCCGCGGAAGAAGTGGTTGAACCCGACTTCGTACAGGGTGGCGGCACCGGCGTAAGTGGAGATGTGTCCGCCCACGCCGATATCGGCCCGCTGCGCCCGGTGCACCATGATGGCCGCGTTCCAGCGCAACCAGGCCCGGTACTTCCGCTCGATCTCCTCGTCCCCCGGGAACGGAGCTTCCTGATCCACCGGGATGGTGTTCACGTAGTCCGTGGTGGTCACCATCGGAACACCGACGCTCTGCGCGCCTGCGCGCTGCAGCAGGCTGCGCATGATGTATTGGGCACGCTCGGTGCCCTGTTCCTGAATCAGGGCATCCAGGGACTCCAGCCATTCGGCGGTCTCTTCCGGATCACGATCGGGCAGCTGGTTTGTCAACCCGCTGAGGATATGGGAGGTCTCTTCTCCTGCAGCCACGTCCAGCCTCTTTTCATCGTTGAATAGTTGGCTCAAATTTTCGTTGTGTGAGAAAATTTTATTGCATCTCGAGATTATCTAAGCGGCGATCCGCGCGTCAAGGCGAACGGACGGTCACAATCGGCTGCCAGGGGTTATGGGCCCCGGCAGCCAATGGGGATGGCCTGAAGCGCCAGCTCAGGCAGAGGTGAGGAGCCTGCCCCAGCGCGGATCCAGCCCCGGTGCACCCGCCATCTTGAGGCAGTGCCACAGGGTGACGGCCACGGAATCCAACACCGGAACGCCAGTGCCGGCTTCGATCTCGGCCGCGATGTTGGCGCCGTATAGATTCGTGCAGAGGTAGATCAAGGCATCCGGCTTGGACGCGGCGAGCTCCAGCGAACCCGGCCGCATTTCGTCATCCGTGACCCGGCCGAAGGACTCGTTGTCACTCAGGCCCAGGAAGCGGTTGTCGATTGTTTTGATGCCGTCCTGTTCGTAGGACCGGATGATCGCCTCGTTGACATCGGCGGTGTACGGGGTGAAGAGCCCGATCCGCTCTGTGCCGAATGATTTGAACGCCTCCAGGTAGGCCAGCGTGGACGTGGTGGCAGGGATCCCGGTGGCGTCGGTGATCTCCTGCACCAAGGTGCGGTCATGCTCTGCTCCGAGCCAGGACCCCGAGGTTCCGTTCCAGGCAATGACATCCACATCCGAGGTGGCCAGCAGCTCCGCGGCGGTGCGCATAACGCTGGAGTCGAACTGTTTGTCCGAAGAGTCATCCAGAGCAATCCGGGTGACCGGGATCCGGGTGGAATGAATGGTGACGTCGTCCCGCTCGCCCAAAATCCGGTAGCTTTGCGGCTCCAGACAGGTATTGGAGGACGGCACGATCATGCCGATGCGGGTTTTGCGTGTTTGGCTTGGCATCGGGGTTTCCTAACTGGCGGCGTAGACGGCGGGACGGGATTCCTGGGGCCAGGACAGTGCGTCGCGGTGTTCGGTGAATCCCTTGCGGGCCACAAAGCGGCCAACAGCCCCGGGGTCATGGAAACCGGCGTCGTCCAGCACCACACGGCCTGCGGAGACCACGACGGCGGGCCAACCGGACAGCGTCTTCCCTTCGAACGGCGAGAAGTCAGTACCCATGTGGAGAGCGACGCCGTCGACGGTGCGTTCCTCGGCGGGATCGAAGATGACGACGTCGGCGTCGAACCCCGGCGCGATGGTTCCCTTGCGGGGGAGGGCGTTGATGCGGGCCGGGCCGGCGGCGAAGACTTCGACGAAGTCCTCCACCCGGCGCTCTCCTCCGCTGGCCGAATCCATCATGGCGGTGAACGTGACAGGCATCCGGGTTTCCACCCCGGGGAGTCCGTGCGGCATTTCGCGGATGTCGTCCGTTCGCTCCCGCTTCTGCGTGAGGTCATAGCAGGAGTGGTCCGAGGCGACGGCGTGGATGGCACCCGCGGCCAGCCGGTCCTTCAGCGCGGCCACGGTTTCGGCGCTGCGCATCGGCGGGCAGCACGCGTACCACTCCGGCATCACCGAGCCGTAGACGCTGTCGTCCAGCGTGAGGTAGTGCGGGCATGTCTCGGAATAGGCCTCCTGGCCGCGGCCGCGGGCCTCGGTGACCAGATCCACGGCGCCGGGCGTTGACTGGTGCACAAAGTAGACCGGCGCCTTGGTGTATTCGGCCATGGCCAGGGTTTCCTTGACGGAGACCTCTTCGGCCAGTTCGGGGCGGGTCTGGTGCAGGTGCTCGATGCCGATCCGGCCGTCGTCCGCGTGCTGCTGGGTGCAGTCCGCGACGATGGGGTCGTGCTCGGCGTGGATGTAGGTGAGGCCGTCCAGACGGACCATCTCGCGCATGACCTTCAGGATGGTGTCCCCGTCCGCCATCGTGGTGCCGCGGTTGGTGGTGTACATCTTGACGGACCGGACGCCCTCGGCGGCGAGCTGCTCCAACTGCCAGGGCACGGTTTCGTCCCAGCTGACCACGGAGCCGTGCAGCGCGACGTCACACCGGGACTCGCGGGCCAGTTCCTTCTTGTGCAGGACGGCCGCGAGCGGAGTTTCGCGGGCGTCACGGGGAATGCCGAAGTCGATGATGGTGGTGGTGCCGCCCCACAAAGCGGCCGTCGACGTGGTCCGGTAGTCATCGAGGGTGCGGAACCGCCCGGTGATCTGGGCCACGTGGCAGTGTCCGTCGACGCCGCCGGGAATGACCAGCCGGCCGGCGGCATCGATGATGCGCGTAGCGGCGGGGACGGGCCCGGCGGCGTCCACCAGCCGGTCGATGCGGCCCTCCCGGACCACAACGTGGGCCTGTTGGCGGCCAAAGCTGTTGACCACGGTGCCGTTGGCGATGACGAGTTCTGGGGTGTCGGACATCGGTGTCCTCCTAAGTAGAAGTAGCTAGTTGGCCCGTGCGGGCGAGGCCGGCCGGGTGGCGCCGCTGCGGGCGGGATCGTGCGCGGCGGCGTTCTGCGCGGTGGTGAGGGCGGCATCCAGGTTCTCCGAGAGGCCGCGGCGGGACTTGGCCGGCGGCGGAGCGAAGGCGCCGGCGCGGTGCGGCCCGGAATCGAGCCCGACGACCGCTTCTGCCATGCGGATGCCTGCGGAGATACCGTCCACCACGGGGACCCCGATCTGCCCGCGAAGTTCGCGGGCCAGGCCGGCGAGCGGTGCTCCGGCGAGGATCACGACGTCGGCCCCGTCCTTGGTGACGGCCTGGTGGCTGAGTGCCAGCAGGGTTGCCTTGAAGTCCTGCTGCACCGAGGCGATGCCGTTGAGGGCTTCGTTGATGGAGCGGATCGATGCCAGCCGGCCGCCGAGCCCGAAGCGCTCCACGCAGTCCCGGTACCAGGGCCGGATCCGGTCCGAGATGGCGATGATGGAGAACCGGTGCCCCTGCAGGGCGGCTGCGCAGAGTGCCGCCTCGGTGATTCCGATAACAGGGACGTCGGTGAGTTCCTTCAGTGCGGGCATCCCGGGGTCGCCGAATGCGGCCACGACAACGCCGTCGACGCTGGCGCCGTCACGGGTGTACTCGGCGATGATTTCGGCGACGGCTCCCGCCGCGATCAGGGACTCAAAGCGGGTTTCAATGTATTCCACGCCGTACTCGGCGGTCCGGACCACAAGTTCTGTTCCGGGGGACGCTGAGCGGAGGGCCTCCGCTTCGATCAGGGCGGTAACGTCGTCGCTGATGTTGGGGTTGATGACAAGAAGTTTCATAAGTTCTTCCGATGAAGGGCGGGTTCTGTCCGGCTGAAATCCTCCGGAAACTGTTCGCGGTATTTGCCGATGTGCGACGCCGATTGGGCGGCTGCCCGTTCCGGGTCGCCGCTGGCGATGGCGGCGTAGAGGGAGCGATGTTCTTCGATGAGCTCCGGCAGGTCGCTGACGTGGCGGAAGAGCCAGTGCATGCGGCCCTGGAGCGGCTCCAGCGCGGACTTGAGGAAGCCGTTGTCCGCGATCCGGGTGATGGCATCGTGGAATTCGCTGTTGGCCCGGTGGGCTTCCAGGATGGCGCCCTTGGCCAGGCAGCGGTCTGCCTCATCCAGCAGAGCTTGGAGGCCGCTGAGGTCTTCGGGGGTGGCGCGGGCGGCGGCCAGGCGGCAGGCAAGCACCTCGAGGGACTGCCTGACGTCGAACAGGTCCTCGACGTCCTTGGGGCTCAGGGTGCTGACCTCGGCTCCGCGGGCTCCGCGGTCGCTGATGAGCCCTTCTTGGCGCAGCATGCGGAGCGCTTCGCGGACGGGAAGCCGTGACACGTTGAATTCAGCGGCGAGGTCGCGTTCCACCAGCCTGGTGCCGGGAACGTAATGCCCTTCAAAGATCCTGTTGCGGAGGGTGTCCCGGACAGCCTCCCGAAGCGGGCGTTCCTTGTCCTGGGTCTCTTCTGCGCTATGCATGCTTCTCCACTTTCGGTTCTTGTCTGGCATTGCGTTCCCGGCTTCAGGAACAGGTGCGTGTGGCTAGCTTAGACAGGTAGCCGCTTGTTGTAGTTCAGGGTCAGGACGGAGACGCCCATGATGATCGCGGAGCCCACGAAGTACAGCAGCGCCCAAGTGTACGAGCCGGTGGCACCGACAATCAGGCCGACCGCAATCGGGGTCACGAAGCCGGAGATGTTGCCGCTGAAGTTCATCGCGCCGCCCAGGACGCCGGCGTTGGTCCGGCCGCCCAGGATGGAGGGGATGCTCCAGAACAGGCCCACCCAGCGGAGGAAGAACATGACCACGGACAGGAGGACGACGGCGGTGGTGGGATCGGTCACGACAGTGACGCCGATCAGGCCGCCGATCACGACCACACTGGAGGTGCCCAGGAGCGTGCGCATCACACGGTTCGCGGAGGCGCCGGTGGACTGCCACTTGTCGGCGATCGCACCGCCCAGGATTTCGCCGACAAAGCCGGCGCCGAAGATCAAGAAGGTGGACCAGCCGATGGTCTTGAGGTCGAAGCCCTTGTCCTGGGCCAGGTAGAGCGGTCCCCAGGTCAGCAGTCCGTAGAAGACGCCGTTGAAGCCCAGCCAGCCGAAGCACATAGCCCAGAAGGAGCGGAACTTCAGGTACGGCAGGAGGGCGCGCTTGCCCTTGCTGCCGTCGAGCTCGGCCGCAGCGTCCTCCGCGGCGTGGGAGGCCTCAATGTATTCGGCCTCGGCGTCATTTACACCCCGGTGCTGGCGGGGATTATCGCGGACGTACCACCAGACCGCCAGGCCCATCAGGACGGTGGCGGCGCCGGCGATGATGAACGCGAGGCGCCAGCTGCCGGTGGAGGCGATCAGGCCGGCAATGATGATGCCGCCCAGGCCGGCACCCAGGGGCGCGCCGGCGTCGAGGATCGTGGCGCCGCGTCCACGCTCTGACTTGTGCATCCAGATCGCGTTGAGCTTGCCGCCGGCCGGCATGACGCCGGCTTCCGTGACGCCGATGCCCATCCGGGCAATGAACATGCTGAGGAAGCCGCCGGCCAGGCCGGAGGCTGCCGTTGCTGCGCCCCAGCCGACGCAGGACGCCGTCATGACCTTGCGGGGACCGAATTTGTCGATCAGGAGGCCTACCGGGACCTGCATCAACGCGTAGGTCCAGAAGAACGCGGAGAGCAGGAGGCCCACGAGCTCGGGGGCGAGGTTGAATTCTTTCTGGATGATCGGCAGTGCCACCGAGATGGAGCCCCTGTCGATGTAGTTGACGGCGACGAGGACCAGCAGGAGCAGGAACATTTTCCAGCGGACGTTGGTGCGACGTTGCACGCCGTCCTTGCCGGTTTTGTCGTCGGGGAGCGGTACTGCGGTTTCAATATTTTGATGAGACACAACTTCTCCTTTGCAGAGAGGAAGATTGCAGACAGGGTGAAAGGCTTGTGTGTTCGCGGGGCAGAAAGCCGGCTGGTGGGGCGTCCTGGGTCCTGATCCGGATGGGCCGGGCGATGAACTGCGGCTCGGGATCCGGATCGCAATTCTTTTTGGGATCCCAGTTTGGGATCCCAAAATTCAGAATAGAAGTGACCCGTGCCACTGTCAAGGAATTTCTACCGTTGTGGCCCACCCGGGCCAAATCACCGATTGTGACTGCGGCGGGTGTGGGGATCCCGCCGGCGGCGCGGCTGCGGCGGACGTGGAGGGGTTGAGGAGTCGGGCGACAGGGCACGCGAAAGGGCCCGCGGCGTCGCCGCGGACCCTTCCTGTTGTGGCAGGTTCTGTCAGGTTCGTTCTAACAGGTTCGGCTGTGCTCAGCTGCCCCGGTAGGTGGAATAGGCGAACGGGCTCAGCAGGAGCGGCACGTGGTAGTGGGGCTCCGACTCCACCACGCCAAACGTGAGGGTCACCTCCGGGAAGAACGTTTCGGTGCCGCTGGCGGCGAAGTACTTGCCTGTGTCGAAGGCCAAGCGGTAGGTCCCGGAAGGCAACCGGTCCGGTCCGAGTTGTTTGATGCGTCCGTCCGCGTCGGTGGCGCCGTCGGCGATCCGGACCCAACGCTCGCCGTCGAGCACGTGGAGGGTTACCGGGACCTCAGCCGCCGGTTTCCCGGAGCCGGTATCGAGTACATGGGTGGTGACGTGGGAAATGCTCATGTGCCCATCAGTCCTTCGAGTCGGAGCACTGCGATTTCCCGCAACTGCTGGCCAATGATTGATTGTTCTGCTTCGGGGGTGTGGGCGAGCCTGGTGTTGAGGGCGGCAAGGATCTCCTCGCGGCTGCGGCCCGCAGCGCGGATCAGGAACACCTGCCCGAACTTCTCCTCGTAGGCCCGGTTGCCTTCCGCCAGGGCCTCGGCCACGGCTGCGTCGGCCACGCCCAATCCGGCCTGTTCCGACTGGGACAGCTTCGCTTCCGCGCTGTCGCCCTGCGCCCGCTCACCGATCCGCGGATGGTGGGCGAGAGCTGCTTCGATCTCTGCCGGGGTGAAAGGGTTGGCTGCGCCGCGGCCTGCCGCCAGGAGCGCGTCGAGGCTGGAATAGGGACGCGCGCCGGCGAGCTCGTCGATCCAGCGTTGGATGTCCAGGCAGGGGCGCAGGAAATCGGCGGCCTCCGTGCGGCTGGCCGCGTTGAACTGTTCAAGGGGCATGAGACAGGTCCTCGTGTGTTTCGATGCTGGCATCCACGGTGTAAGGCTATACGGATACTATATTCCGCATCATGGAACTGTTATTTCAGCATATGCAAAAGTCAACCGCACGCACCTGCTGGTGTCAACTTCCGGGACGCTCCTTGGGTACCCCTCAGCGGAAGCGGACGACGGCGGGAGGTCCCGGCGTCGTCCGCTGTTTCTGATTCCGGAGGCGCAGGTCAGGCGAGCCTGCGCCGGATCAGGGCCGACGCCTGGTCAACCACCACGATCAGGACGAGCACCACGATGATGTGCGTGAGCATCTGATCGAACTGGAACGACTTAATGGCCTGGTTGATGAGCAGGCCCACGCCGCCGGCGCCCACCAGGCCCAGGACCAGCGAGGACCGCACGTTCACGTCGAACCGGTAGAGGAGCAGCCCCACGAACTGGGGGACTACCAGCGGGATGCTCGCGTGGAACGTCTGCTGCAGTTTGCTTGCACCGGCGGAGGCAAGCGCCTGGACAGGTCCCTGGTCGCTTTCCTCCATGGCCTCGGCCCAGAGCTTCCCCATCACCCCGGTGTTGTGGCAGATCAGGGCCAATACGCCGGCGAAGGGGCCCAGCCCCACGGCGGTGACAAAAATCAGGGCAAATACAACGTCAGGCACCGCCCGGAAGAAGGACAGCACTGCACGCGCCGCCTGGTACACCACTGGATGCGGGGAAGTGGTTTCCGAGGCCAGCGCGGCCAGCAGGAGGGCGGTGGGAACGGACAGGGTGGTTCCCAGCAGGCCGATCCACAGTGTCACCAGCGTTGCTTCCAGGCTGGGCTTCAGCACCTTCTCCCAGTTCAGGTCCGGCGGGAACGCCTCGGCGAGGAACCGCCCCATGCCCTGGGCGCCGTCAACCAGCAGCGCAGGTTTGAACTCCGTGCTCTCCAAAGCCACCGCATGCATGGCTATGAGGATGACGACGACGGTGGCCATGGTCCCGGTACGGGTCCACTGGCGCCGTGCCCGGGGGAGAGCGGGGGCGCTCATGCTGCAACCCGGTCCGGTGCGTACAGCGTGTCCAGGACATCGTCCGTCAGGCCGGCCAGGCCGCCGTCGAACGCAATCTTTCCCTTGAGGAGACCGATGGCGCGATCCGCGTAACGGATCGCGAGGTCCGGCTGGTGGAGCACCGCCGCGACGGCGAGGTTCTCCGTGTGGGCAAGTTCGGCCAGCAGCGCCATGACCTGTTCAGCTGCGTGCGGGTCCAGGGCGGAGACGGGTTCGTCCGCGAGCAGCACCGAAGCGCGCTGGCAGAGGGCCCGGGCAATCGCGACGCGCTGTTGCTGCCCGCCGGACAGCTTTCCCGTCCGTTCCAGGGCAATCCCCGCCAGTCCTACCCGGTCCAGGCATGCCATGGCTTCCTCCTTCAATTCTTTGGCAAAAAACGCCGGGCTGACCGCCGCGAGGCCTCGGACGCGCAGGAGTCCGCCGGAGCAGACGTTGTCCAGGGCCGTCCGGCGCGGAACAAGATGGATTTTCTGGAACACCATGGCCGCCTGGCTGCGTGCCAGCGTCTGCGCCCGGCCCTGGAAGGTCCCCAGGTCCTTGCCCTGGACCCGGATGGTGCCGGCGTCCGGACGGGTCAGCCCGATGACGCATTTGAGGGTGGTGGACTTTCCCGAGCCGTTGGCGCCGAGGAACGCGAGCAGTTCCCCTGCCCGGACGGTGAAGTCGACGCCGTCCAGTACTGTGGTCCCCGCGTAGGCCTTGGTCAGGCCAGCCACCTGGACCGCTGTCACAGGTCTTCCTCGGTCAGTCCCATGGTGGCGGCGAGATCGAACAGCGGCTGGTAGGTCTCCTTGGTGACGGCCAGCAGCGGGCCCGGAGGCGTGACGTCCAGGAAGGCGCCCACTTCTTCGATGGCCTCGGCGGGGAGGTTAATCAGTGCGTCGCGGACGGCTTCCTTGAGGGCCGGGTCAGCGTTTCCACGGATGGTAATGGGATCATTGGGGATGGCGTCCGAGATCCAGACCTGCCGGAAATTATCAGGCTTGAACGTGCCCGCGGCTGTGGCCGAGGCAAGGGTCTGGGAATTGATCTGGGCGGCGTCCACTGTCCCGTTGGCCAGGGCCAGGAGGGCTTCGGGGTGCCCGCCGGCGTAGTTGATGTTGAGGTCTGATTCGCTGATGCCGGCCTTTTTGAGCCCATAGCGGGGGAGGACATCGCCGGAGGTGGATCCGATGCCTCCGAGTGCCACATCCTTGCCCTTGAGATCGTTGATGGACTGGATGGCGGAGTCCTTGGGCACCCAGATGCCGGCGGTATAGGTACTGAGTTCGCCGTCGGCCGTTCCAAAGGAAGCGATGGGTTCCGCTCCCGCCTTGGTGCTGGCGAAGACGTAGCCCATGGGTCCGAACTGCCCGATGTCCAGGCGGTTGTTGGCCATGGCCAGCACCTCTGCCGAGTAGTCCTCCACAACCTGGACGTCCACCTCGCAGCCCAGCTTCTCCTCCATGGCGTCCGCCAGGACACGGTAGGCGGGTTCGAGCTTGGCCGGGTCCTCATAGGGTTCGATGCCGAACTTGATGGGGCCGTCGGCGCAGTACGCGGGGGCGGTGGCTGAAGCGTTCTGGACCTCCGTGCTGGCGCAGGAGGACAGGCCGACGGCGGCGAGCAGGGCAGCCGGAATCAGGGCGAGGTAACGGGTTTTCATGGGGATCCTTGAGGGTTTTGGGGCGTAACGCGATGGAAGATCAGGGGAGGGTGGAGACGTTGCGCGCCGCCAGGCCGAAGGAAACGGTCATGCCGATTCCCGCGGTGACGGACACGGCAGTGACGCCGGGGGCAACGCCGGCAACAAGCATCGGGCCCACCTCGCTGGAGGCGTAAATGCCCTGCCAGCGTTCCTTGATGTCAAGGGATTCGACCCCCAGGACGTCCTGGATCCGGTCCAGCAGGAGCGCTGTGGTGGACTCTGCCAGGAAGGGGTCGGCGGTTTTCTGGTAGGTGTGGGAGTCGCCCAGCAGCAGGGTGCCGTCAGGGCGCTGGGTGAACATCACGTTGGCGCCGATGTCCAGGAGGGCCGGATCCTGTGCCTGGACCTCTGCGAGGAGTTCCGGCGCGGACGGCATCTCCACAAAGGCGCCGTAGCGGAGCATGGAGGTGGCGGTCAGGACTGCCGGTTCTAGGTCCAAACCTTCGGGGCCAGTTGCTGCTGCCATCTGGAGCGAGCAGCGTTCGATCCTGTGCCCTTCGGCAAGTTCCGGGAAGAGCAGGTCCACGTCGTGGCCCACGCACACAAAGACGTGGTCGGCTTCCACATTGCCGCGGCTTGTGCGGACCAGGGCTGTCCGTTCGGTCCCTGCGCCAAAGCCGACGGCGGACGTGTTCCACCGTACGGACGTATCCGGACGCGAATCCAGCCACGCAGCGAGGCTCGCCACCGTGGTCCGGGGATCGACGCGGAGGTCATCGCGCAGCCATGCGCCGCCGACGACGACGGGACCTTCAGTTGCGTCCAGTAC
Source organism: Pseudarthrobacter adonitolis (assembly GCF_055412845.1). Taxonomy (NCBI): domain Bacteria; kingdom Bacillati; phylum Actinomycetota; class Actinomycetes; order Micrococcales; family Micrococcaceae; genus Pseudarthrobacter; species Pseudarthrobacter adonitolis. Next base: position 129,115 of record NZ_JBVAYW010000001.1, read on the forward strand.
CTCCGCTGCAGCCACTTTCCCCAGCCGGGCGGACGTTTCCGCGGCATTGAGCAGAACGATCTGGCCGGGTTCGCGGCTTTCCGCGAGCTCCTGCAGGACGCGCAGTTCTGTTGCGGTGCGCGCCACCACCACGGCCCCGGACTCGCTGGCCCAGAAGCCGGCGCGTTCCGAGAAGTCCAACCAGTGCTTGCGGCCGGTGACGGCCAGCTCATACAAGTCGCCGGTCTGCGCCGTGATGCAGCAGTGTCCGAAGTTCCGGATAGAGGCGCCCACGGCCCGGTGGTCGCGGTCGATGACCAGCACGGAGAGCCCGCGCTCGGCGGAAAGGGCGGCATGGGCCAGGCCCACGATGCCCGCCCCGACCACGACAACGTCCACGGAGGAGGGGACGCCGCTGTCGGGCTTGCTTTGAAGGTTGTCGGTATTCACAAGAACGATAGTGGCCGCCCGGGCTATGCCAATCAAGCCAAAATGGTACTTGTTTGAACAAGTTTACGGTTTGTTCACTGAGGCCCCAAGGAGTTAATGCCATATTCATCCGAGATGCCAGAAGGGCGTGGAATGCCGGGATGTCAACTTGTATGATCAAGTCATGTCTGTATCGCAGCTTCAGCCTCTCCACCAGCGCCTCACCGACGAACTTCGTACCCGGCTCACGTCGGGCACCTGGCCTGAGGGATTCCGGATTCCCAGCGAGGCAGAGCTTTGCCGGGAATTCGACGCATCGCGGGGAACCGTCCGGCAGGCACTCTCGGCACTGCGCACGGAAGGCCTCATCCTGGGTGGGCGCGGCAAGCAGCCTGTCGCCGGACGTGCGGCAGTGTCCCAGCCGTTCACTACCTTTATGTCCTTTACCGAGTGGGCCGGATCCATCGGCCAGAGACCGGGACAGCAGACCAGGGAGATCGCCCGCCGCCCGGCCTCGGCCGACGTGGCAGCCCAACTGGGTATCCAAACGGGCGAGCCCGTGGTGGAGGTGCTGCGGCTGCGGCTTCTGGGAGACGCGCCGGCCATGGTGGAGCGGACAAGCTTTGTCCTCGACGTCGGCCGGCTGCTCTTCGACTTCGATACGGACGGCGGGTCCATCTTCAGTTTCCTGAAGAGCCAGGGAGTGGACCTGAGCCGGGGCCGGCACACCATTGACGCCGTGGCGGCAGAGGGACTGGACGTGGAATTGCTCGGCGTCGAACCCGGCTCGCCGTTGCTCCGCGAACGGCGCCTGACCTCATCCGCGGCCGGGGAACCGATCGAGTACTCCGACGACAGGTACATCCCCGGCCTGACCAACTTCACCATCGAAAACACCAGCGAGCACCGCGCCAACCTGATGCGCGTGCCGACTACCGCGTAAGGAACGCCGCAATGATTGAACTTGTCGCCCTCGACATGGCCGGAACCACCATCGACGAACACGGTGATGTCTACCGCGCCCTGGACGAGTCCGTCCGCGAGGCCGGTGCCGACGTGTCCCCCGCGGACCTCCAGACGTGGATGGGCGCGGATAAGACGGAAGCCATCGCAGCGCTGCTGGAACTTCGTGGCATTGCCGCCGAATCCGGGCTCGTGGCGCGCACCTTCATCCGCTTCCAGGAGATCCTGGCGGCCCTCTACGCCGCGAACGCGCCCGTTCCCCTGGACGGTGTGGAGGACGCGCTGCGGACGCTGAAATCCATGGGAATCAAGGTGGCGCTGACCACCGGATTCTCGCGGGATGTGGCTGATCCGCTGCTGGCCACCCTGGGCTGGCGCGTGGGCGACGGCGAGCTCCTGGACGCCGTCGTCACCTCGGACGAGGTGCCCCGCGGACGGCCGGCTCCCCACCTGATCCACCGCGCCATGGAGCGCACGGGCGTCCTGAACGTGGGCGCCGTACTGGCGGCCGGCGATACCGTCAACGATCTGCAGGCCGCGGCAAATGCCGGCGTGGCCGGCGTCGGGGTCCTGACCGGGAAGCTCGGCGCGGAGGAGCTGGGCCGCCACCCGCACCTGCGCATCCTTCCCGGCGTGAAGGACCTCCCCGAATTGGTGGGCGCTTTGGCCGCCGGACGTTAGGAGAATACCGAGGAGTTCCGGGGGACGAGGACCTTGACCGCGGCCGGGACAATCTCAACCGTTGCCGGAAGCGGGGCGATCATCTCGCCGTCGGCGTAGATGTTCAACGGTTTGGAAGCGGACGACGGCGGGAGGTTCTGCCGTCGTCCGCTCCAAAAAGTTGCGGGGCTACTCCTCGATGATCACGCCGCGCCAGAAGGCGATCCGGTCCTCGATGGGCTTCGCTCGCGTCTTGGGCTCGCCGTAGAACCAGGCAGCATCGACGTTCAGCTTCCCGTCCACTTCCAGGGTGTGGTAGCTGGCCTGTCCCTTCCATGGGCAGACGGAGTACATGTCGCTGTCCTTGAGGTAGCCAGCATTGACGGCATCGCGCGGGAAGTAGTGGTTGCCTTCAACCACTACCGTGTCTGCAGACTCGGCAATGACTTTTCCGTTCCAGATAGCCCTGACCATGTTGTTCCGTTCACTAGGGTGCCGCCGGTTGCGCGGGCAGCGGGTCGCAGATACGTCAACGGTCCGGGCGGTGCGCTTTGTTCCCGCAACAGTTGGGGAGTACTGCCCTCCGGGCGCGGTGGTCTTCTCCGGTATCGTGGGTCCATGGTGCGGAACCTGGCCGATATCGGCGCTGAAGGCGTATTGCTCGCCGGGGCGGGCCGCGCCATCCTCCTGCAGATCGCGAACCCCGCTGTGGGCCATGGCGTCGCCGAGCACAGTGACTTTGTGGCCCGGCCGCTGGACCGCTTTCGGGCCACCGTCACCTACGTCTACGCGGTGGTTTACGGAACCGAGGACCAGGTCTCGGCCGTTCGCCGAAGTGTGAACCGGGCCCACTCGGCGGTCCGCCGCAAGCCTGACGCCGGTTCCCACGGGTACAGCGCGTTCGATGCCCAGGCGCAATTATGGGTGGTGGCAACCCTGTACGACACCGCCATCACCGTCTACGAAATAATCTACGGCCCGCTGGATGACGATACAGCCGACCTCATGTACAGCGACTACGCAAGAATCGGCACCGTCCTGCAACTGCCGGCGGACCAATGGCCGGCCGACCGCGCAGCCTTCAGGACGTACTGGGACGCGTCCCTTCGGACGTTGGAGCTGGACGCCGTTACCACCGCCGTCGCCCGCGACCTCCTGTACCCGCCCGCCGGGCCGATCTGGCTGCGCCTAAGCATGCCGCTGATCCGGTTCGTCACCGCCGGTCTGCTGCCAGACCACTTGCGCGCCGGCTTCGGGCTGCCGTGGAGCGACCGCCACAGCCGCCTGTTCGACCGCACCACCAGGTGGTCCGCCCTGGTGTATCCACGGCTGCCGCGGCCGGTCCGGCACTGCGTCAAGAACTACTGCCTCGGCCAGCTCCGCACGTCGTAGGAAATCACCGCGTGGGGAATGCGGACGACGGCGGGAGGTCCCGCCGTCGTTCTTCCTCACCTTCGGTGCCTAGCACAGCGATGGTAGCCGTGACACACCATCTTTTGGCGTCCCCGTAACGAATCCCTGCCATGAACTATTACAGCCAAGCGGCGCAGGAACGCGTTCGGGACGCCGCATACGACGCAGTCGAGAAAGTCCTCAACAGCATGTTCGAACCGTTGAACCGGCAGGCCCTCACAGCGCGCTGGAACCAGGCCTGCGAAGCCATGGCGAAGCACCTGGAAGCGCGGGACACCGGCGAGGAGTAGGACGGGACCGGGAGGTTCAGGAGAATACGGCGATGCCGTAGACCGCGAAGACCACGAGGTGGGCTGCGCCGTGCATCGCAGTCACCTTCTTGGAAGCAAGGGTTGTCACCGACAGCATCAGCGTGACGCCGAGGAGTAACAGGTTGGCCGGGGACTCGCCGAGCGCAACGGCCTGACCGGTGACGGCTCCGATGATGAGGACAGCGGGAATTGTCAGGCCAACCGTGGAGACCAGTGCGCCATGGCATAGATTGCTGACACGCTGGATCTCACCCTGCAGCGCTGCACGCACTGACGTGATCGACTCGGGCAGGAAAACAATCATGGCGATCAGGATGCCGGAAAGCGCCACCGGCGCCCCGACGCGGTCGAGCCCGTCGTCCAAGAGCGTGGCCATATCGTGTGACAGCAGCACGATGGGCAGGACCGTCACGACAAGAAGTACGATCCGCAGCAATACCTCGGTCCGGTGTTCGGCGATGACCTGGGTGACGCCTTGGCGGCCACGTTCGGCGGTGTCGCTGCCATGTGCGCCCGGACCGGCGGCGAAGCGTGGATCGACCTCTCGGAAGTCGTCGGCTTGCCTGCCCATCTGCCGGTATAGGAAGAAGGCATAGAGAGCGAGGGTCAGCACGATGATGGGGATTTCCTGCCCCGGCCTGTACGAGCCGTCACGCCCGATCAGGGCAGGCAGGGCAAAGGCCAGTGCGGCGAGAACGACGAGCAGGGCGAGATAGGAGGAGGTGCCGGTGCGGTTGTGGCCCAGATTGCCGTGCTTGATCGCCCCAACGAGAACAGAGAGCCCGATCACCGCGTTGAGGATAATCATCGAGACGGCCATCACCGAGTCCCGTGCGATGGTGGTGTGCTCGCCGGGCCCCAGCATAACGGCGGAAATGAGCACCACCTCGATCAGCACGATCGAGAGTGTGAGGACCAAGGAGCCATAGGGATCGCCCAGCCGGTGGGCGAGATGTTCGGCCTCGTGGACCACCCCAAAGGCGCAGACCAGAACGACCCCGACGATGAACACGAGTGCTGTGACCAGCAGCCATGCGGGGACAGGTGGCTCAAGCAGGGGTCCGGCAAAGACTAATCCGACGACGGCGCCCCAGCCGACCACGAGGCGCACTACGGCGACGGGCGTGAAGATGGATCTCGCAGTAGAGGAAACCACGGGTTGAACCTCATTCCACGGGGCCGTCCCCGTGTTGATCGAAGCGAACGGGCCGTCCCGTTCGCAGCGCTGCCGTCACACTGTACGGCTCATGCTACTGCAGGGCAGTCGCCACTCCTGGTAGGCGATCCGACCCGCAAAGTCCGGTTCAATGAGTCTCAAATAGGATTGTTGGACGCTCGATATCGAAAGGTTTGAGATGTCCATGAAGGTCACGACCACAACGCTCCAGATGCTCCAGTCGCCCGCCTGGGCGGCGCGCCCATTGCCGGATGAGGTACGTCTGGACCGGGCCACTGGGGTCACGCCGGAGTACGCCCGCTTCCTCTATGGCCTGGTCGGCGGGCCGTGGAACTGGACGGATCGGCTTGAGTGGACACGGCAGCAGTGGGCCGAGGAGCTCGCGGTGCCTGGTACGGAATTCTGGGTCCTCTATGGTGAGGGCGTGCCGTGGGGCTATGTGCACCTTCAACCCGCCGTCGCCGATGATGGCACGCACGTCGAGGTCAGGTACTTCGGCCTTTCAGAACAGGCGATCGGCCGGGGCCTCGGTGGCCGGCTGCTGGAACACGGCATCACAGCGGCATGGTCGCTGACACAACGCTTCGACCTCCCGCAGGTGGCCCGCGTCTGGGTCCACACCTGCACCCTCGACGGTCCCGCAGCGCTGGCGAACTACCAGGCGCGCGGCTTCGTGCCCTGCAGGACCGAGGAAGCGGACCAAGACTTGGTGGACGAGCCGCTCGGCGCTTGGGTGGCCACCGGTGGTCGACAGGGGGTCGCGTAACTGAGGCGGAGCATTGACGGTCGCAGCTGCTGCAACCCGCCGGCAGCCGTAGGCTGGAACGCCAAAACGGTGACCGGAAAAGCGACATGTCCGCCAGGCCAGGGCCTCAGGCTATTCGCCTGGAAGCAAAACGAAAGCGGACGACGCCGGGAACCTCCCGCCGTCGTCCGCTTCAGTTTTTAGCCGTGAACCGATCAGACGGTGGCGAGCTGGCGTTCCTGGCCACGGACGCTGACCGTGAAAGTGTTGGGGCCGCTGCAGTGGACCGCGATGCGGCATTTGGTGGTGTTCGCCATGACCGAGAGGTCGTGCACGATGCTCTCAAGGGTGTGCTCAATCGCAGACCGGTCCCAGATTTTCAGCGTGATGGAGTCAGTGTTTTCAAACGTCATTGTCAGTACTTTCGCTCATGCAGTTAACGGCTCCGCGTCGTCCTTGAGGGTGCCGCATCCTCGTCGGTGAGGATTGCTGATCTTGGTAATGCGGGAATGAGGTCCCGATCTCATGGTTCACGCTTGCCGTCGACGTTGGCAACAGAAATGGCGAAAGTGTGAGCGATTACACGCTCCCCGCTGCCCCTAGTTACTGACGGCAGCGTAAAGGTTCAGGGACGCCGAAAAAACGAGCCACGAAACGTACGGCAGCATCAGCAGTCCGGCCGCCGTGCTGATGGGTCCGAAGCGCAGAACTGCAAGGACGGCGGTCAGGGTGAGAGCGGCAATGACTGCCAGGGCCAGCCAGAGCGCTGCGGTGCCCAGTACGGGATACATGCCAAAGAACGTCATGGGCCAGAGCAGGTTCAGGGCCAACTGGAGCCCATAGAGCCTGAGTGCGCGCCGGCGCGGGAGGCGCCGTTGACGCCACACCAGCCAGGCCGCCATGGCCATTGCCGCGTACAGGACCAGCCAGACTGACGTGAACATCAGCCCGGGAGGCGTCCAGGGAGCTTTGTCCGCCAGGGCGTACCAGCCGCCGGCAGCCGCCCGGACCGGGAGGGACCCCAGGAACGACACAGCCCAGGAGAGCGCAAGGAAGCCGACCAGGGCGGCAATCTGACGCCAGGGGGATGGGCCGTCCGGCGCTGCCGGACCTGGGGCTTCGAGGGGGACAGTGGCAGGCACTGACCCACTGTGGACAATGGCGGGTACCCGCGTCAAACCGGGACCGCGGCGGAGGTTTCCGCCGCGGTCCCTTCGGGATGGCATTTCCCGGCAATGTTGGCCGGCGGCACTGCGGTGAAATGCAATCTCGCGGACCCACCATTCAAGCCTTGACACCTTGCCGCCTCGGGCGTATCGTACAACCAAATGGTTGTAGATAAGCTCAGAGACGCGGACGTTGATCGCCTGTTCCAGGCGCTCGCGGACGCCACCCGGCGGGACATTGTCCGGCGGGTGACGGCGGGGGAGTATTCCGTCTCCGGCCTCGCCGCCCTCTACGCCATGAGTTTCGCCGCCGTCCAGAAGCATGTGGCGGTGTTGGAGCGGGCTTCCCTGGTAACGAAGGAGAAGCGCGGAAGGGAGCAGATCGTGCGGGGTGACCATGAAGGACTGCGGAAGGCCCGCCGGCTGCTTGACGAGTATGAGGCGATCTGGCGGCAGCGCGCCGGGCGGATCGCAGACATTCTGGCTGAAGGATAGGAAGGTTTTGCAATGCCTGTTATCAGTTCCACCAAGAATCTCGAAGCACTCAGCTTCACCCTCGTGGCGGAGTTCGACGCCGGCGTCGACCGTGTCTGGCAGATCTGGGAAGACCCCCGCCAGCTGGAGCGCTGGTGGGGTCCGCCCACCTGGCCGGCCACCTTTGAGGAGTTCGATTTCCAGCCCGGCGGCAAGGCCGGCTACTACATGACCGGCCCCGAGGGGGAGAAGGCCGGCGGCTGGTGGCGCTTCACCGCCATCGAGGCGCCGCGCAAGCTCGAGTTCGACGACGGTTTTGCCGATGATGCCGGCGCCCCGAACGAGGCCATGGGAATCACTCATGCCGCCGTTGACCTCGAGGACCTCGGCGGCCGCACCCGGATGACCGTTCGGTCCACCTTCGAGTCAGAAGAGCAGATGGAGCAGATGGTCCAGATGGGCATGGAAGAGGGCATTCGGGAGGCGGCGGGCCAGATCGATGCCCTGCTCGCCCAACACGCCCGGGCCTGACAGGGCCTGTTCGAGAGCAATAGGGGAAGGGTACGACGGCGGGACGTCCCGCCGTCGTACCCTGGCCATGGGCCCCTCTGCGGTCGTTTGGTCTGGTTAGTGACCGGTGCTTGCGCGAGCCATGTTGGGCACGTTCGGAAATGCCGCGGTGTGGGCGTCCCAAATTCCAAGGAAATGAGACGTGGGGCTTGAGCCGGACAATCGGGTGACAGGTAGCGTCCGCGGGGACTGTGACTGCTAACCCGAAATGGCGGTTAAGTCACAGTTTGAATGGCGGTTTGCCGTCCCGCTGAAGGAAACCGTCACCGGTCGTGGTAGCGGGGGAACGTTCTGCAGGATCGGCGAGTACGGCCCGAACGGATCCATCAGGCGTACGTCGGTCATCGACCGTGTGGGCGCCCAACTGCCCCAGAAAACCGACATCGCGTAAGCGTCATGGCAGTCGAATGATGTGTGCGATATCAATGCTGTGATGACGGCAAGTTCGCATAAATCCCAGATACCGGTCAACCCGCGTCCTCTGCGGAACCCTTGGCGGCCACTGACTACGTGCTGTGCAGGACTTCCCTTAAATATGGGATCTGAGGAGGACCGGTAGGGAAATCACGCTAAGGGGCTATGTGGTGTCGCCTGCGTGGGTTGTTTCCCCCGGAGGCGGCCCTTCGCCTTGGCGACCGCCATGCCTTCCCGGGTCCGTGCCCGGATCAGATCGGCTTCGAATTCCGCGACCATGGCCAGGACGTTAAAGAGAAGCCGGCCTACGGGATCGGTCGGGTCGTGGACGGAGCCGCCATGCTTAGCTGGAACTTCGCGGCGGGTGAGTTCATCAACAATGTCCTTCGCATCGCGCAGCGACCGGGCCAGACGGTCGAGTTTGGTCACGACCAGGGTGTCCCCGTCACGGCAGGCGGCCGGCGCTTCCCTGAGCCCGGGCCGCGCCCGGTTGGCGCCGGTCAGGCCCTGGTCGGTGAACGTCTACTCCGGCGTCACCCCCAGAGCGACCAGGGCGTTTTTCTGGGCGGTGAGGTCTTGGCCGTTCGTGAATACGCGGGCGTATCCGATGAGGAGCCCGGTCATGGTTCAGAAGGTACCGTTTAGCCCCCCGTCACCGGGCATTTTCTCGGGCGGGTCTTACGGGAATCGACCGGCCGCGGAAACACGGCGATCGCGATCCGGAAATTTTGGGTGGCGCATGCGCCGGTGGGGGACCGGCTATCGGGACGGCCTGCGGGCGAGCCCCTTTGGGACGGCGCTAGCTACATACAAGATGGGTCCGAACGTGCGATAGTGGCGCAACGGAACAGCCTCGTGGGGGGTGGGTATGGCAGAAAAATGGCGGCCGTTTCTTCTTGCTGCAGTTTTATCAATCTTGTGGTACGGCTTCGTCGGTCTCGTTGACAGGGGTGCACTGATGCGGTTGGAGCACTCGATTACCGCACCCTGCCTCACCAAGCATCTTCCAGAGGGCACCATTCATAACCCTGAGAATTACCCACCAGTGGGAGGAGACTACGTGTTCCTGCCCTTGGGACTCTACTGCTCGTACACAATGACTGACGGATCTACCGTTGAGTCATTCCATCCCCGATATATCCAGACTATTGTCGCCGGTCTTCCAATAGTCCTGACCGTAATCTACAAGGCGAGATCTCGCAGACGATCCTCGAAACCTATGGAAGCAAAATGAGGAGAAGCTCTGGACCACTCTCGAGCGAGTAGCTCGTTTTCCTTTGACAAGGAGATGGGTATTGGGGCGGGTCCGAGAAGTTCGGGGGATGTGCCGTGGTGAAGTCGCCGTGGAACGTTCCTGGAAGGGTGCTCAGGCCAACACTCGAAGTTACTCTCGAACGCTCGGACCTGACAGATCAGTCACTCTGGAAGCTCAGTGAGTCTGCTCCGCTCTTCCAAATAAGGGTGCCTTGGCTGAAGGTCATCTCGATAGGCCGCTTCAGGAAATCCGTTACCCACAAGTGCTGCTCGCCAGCATTGGCATCAGTACAGCCGGATGCGCCTGTCACGATGTCCTTGGCTGTGAGCGTGTTCCCCGTGATTGTCGCCAGCCCACTCAAGGGTGCGCATTCAGCTCTTACCCCGATCATCAGTTGCCCGTCGACGGACATCAGGGAGGCTTTAACGCTGCCCGATGCCGCCCACGGTAAATCCTCGTCATTGGCTGTCCCGGAAACGCTGGTATAGGTCGCGCATGGTGCCGCCGGCAAGAATGCCACGCATGTTTCCTGTGGTTGTGAGGTGGGCCTTGAGGAAGCGGAGCTAAGAGAATCCGACGCGGATTCCACAGCTCCCGGTCCGCCCGGCCTTGTGTCACCGCCGCAGGAAGTTAGTAGCGCAGTGAGAAATATCGAGGAAACTAAGCATTGCCACAACCGAATGTGCTTCACTGTTTGCTCCTTTAGGGCGGACGCTGTTCGGAGCATATAGGTCTCCCACGAGTTTCCATAGGGGTTGCAGTTGCGATCGCATGCCCCTGAGCACGGTCGACAGGATGTTCAAGAAGCGTTCCCAGGGCTATTCTCGGCAGATGAACGAACACTTGGTTTCGGCCGAGGCCGAGGGATACACATTTACGTTCGGGATTAGCCGAACGATGCTTCGGATAGCTGGGCTATGTGCAGTCGTTGCCGGGGCTATCCTTGCTGTCTTGATAAACGCCACGGAGCCGTTCCGTATCCCTTTGGGAATTGCCCTTGGAGTCCTCACGATCACCCTGCTAATCGCCTACGCCGTCAACAGTTCGTCACGGTCGCATGAGCTGAGTCCGGCGCCGGCTGAACGCACCAGGGCGCGCCAAGTGATGTTCGGCAAGATGGCGGGCAAGAAGTCCCTGGCGGCGGAACTGGCCCTCCTTGCAGAACTCCATAGAAGTGGCGCGCTTTCTGACGAGGAATTTAGCGCCGCCAAGCGCCGCATCCTTGGCGGCAGATAGCCCGGAGGGATACAAGACGGCGGGACGAGCGAAACCTGATGCCTAAGTGAATTGCTGGTTCCGACTGAGGGCGGTCGGCTCCTTCTCCTAGCCCGATGTGGTGCCTCGAAACCTCTGCGCATCGAAACCCTAGCGTTTCAAGGCAGCTGGCTCACCGCGGGCGACATCGAGCGATCACAGAACGCCGCCATTTATCGGCAAACTCCACAGGAATTGGTCGCCCGCGAGGTGTGAGCAGCTGGCCACGTCCACTCATGTCCCGTAGAGGGATCGGCGAATTCAGGCGGTCGTCGCAACAGGGGGTTTCTCTGGTTCAGATAGTAGCCGTTCCAGGGCTTGAGCGGGGGTGATTCCGCCTAAAGTCTTGCGGGGTCGGGCGTTGAGTTCGGTGGCGACTTCGAGTAGCCGCTCGGGTGAGGGCGAGGACAGGTCAGTGCCCTTGGGGAAGTACTGGCGTAGGAGCCCGTTGGTGTTCTCGTTGGTTCCGCGCTGCCAGGGTGAGTGGGGGTCGCAGAAGTAGATGTCCATCTTCGTCGCCAGGGTGATTTGACGGTGCTGGGCCAGCTCGGTGCCCTGGTCCCAGGTCAGCGACTTACGCAGGTGCTCCGGCAGAGTCTTGATCTTCTCCAGCAGTCCGTCACGGACAGCGATGGCGCCGTGGTCGTTGGGCAGGTGGACGAGTATCGTGTACCGGGTCTGGCGCTCCACCAAGGTGGCGATGGCTGAGCGGCAGTTCGACCCCAGAACCAAATCCCCCTCCCAGTGTCCAGGCACGGCTCGGTCGGCGACCTCGGCTGGTCGTTCGCTGATCAGGATCATGTCCGAGATCTTCCCCGCCCGCTTGCCGGTAGAGCGTCTTGGCCGTCTGACGGCGCGGCCCGTACGCAAGTGTTGGTGCAGGTCAGCGCGCAGGTGACCGCGACCCTGCACATACAGCGCCTGATAGATCGTTTCGGGACAAACCCGCATCTCCACTCGGTCCGGGAACGTTCTGGCGAGGTGGTCACTGATCTGCTCAGGGCTCCACTTCACGCATAACTTAGCCTGTACCAAGGATGCCAGCTCCGGGTCATCGAACTTGCTGGCCTTGGGCCGGTGGCCGCGCAGCTCAGCCCGTTTCTGGGCTGCATACGGCGCATACTTCCCCCGCCCCCGCACCCCCGTCTCGGGGCCGTTACGGCGCAGCTCACGGCTGACCGTCGAGGCCGACCGCCGCAGCTGCGCCGCGATCGCCCGCACACTTGTTCCGGCCAGGTGCAGGTCCGCGATCTGCAGCCGGTCTTCCAGGGACAGGTACCGTCCCGAGGGTTCGGGTTTCTTCCGCGGGATCCGCCCGCCAGTCGCTTGCCGCCAATGCCGCCCAGTTCGTCGATCCACTCCCACAGCCTCGCATGCCGCAATCAGCGTCGAGCCTTGAGCCATCAACACCCAGAACCGGGCCTCCTTGTCGATCCGTTCCTTCTTCGACAACATGCGCAACACCTCACGATAAAAGGGGTGTTGCAACGACCGATTGAACTCGCCTTCCCCAAAAGGGACGACGTCATGCCCCTGACGAAGGCGCGGCGATAGGCATCCCTCAGCCCGGACCGGTGGGCGTGTCTTCGCCCTCTTCCTCGTACCGGTATTCATGTGGGAGCTTTCTGAGTTCCCTAATGCTGAGGATCAACGCCACGATGCCAATAAGGACAACGGCTACAGATATCACCACATGGTCCACTGTCGGCTCCCGCAGCAGGAGAATAGGTATCCCAATCACCGCGACCACACCCACGGCGATCTGAATCGACCAGTAAATCCTGGAGCGCCTCTCCTGCGGGTGAACCCAAGGCTTCATCTTTTGTGCGCTTTCAGCCGTTCCCAAGCTACTAGTCTTGATGCCGAGCATAGCTTGGCTAACACCCTGACCATAGGGATATCTCCGTCGGCTGCCCCCAACTCTGATGGGACGCGCGCTGACTCGAACGCTTCCGGGATCCCGGGCGGAGAGTCCTGTGTGAAGCGTAAACAAGTTCTAAGGAACAAGGGCCTCGCGGGCTCCCCTTAAGCGCAGGCGTTTTTGCGTTGAATCGGGTTGAGCGAGGAATTGGGACTGGCGGCTTAAATCCGTCCGTTGAGGGTTCCCCGAAAGGAACCACGGAACCGCAAACTCAAGCTGCAATCTCGTCAGGGCTTGATCACGGGCCCTGACCATCGCTTGCGGAAGCCCTCAGTTCAAGAATCTAGCTCGAAGTGGTCCCGATCGTGCCTTTCCTGGACTGCCGCCACATAACGTAATTGGCGATGGCCAGCACGAGCGACATGACGCTCAGCAAGACATAGATGGGGGTTCCGTCCGAGACCATGAAAGTAAATACCGACCAAGTCACGGTCGATACGGACCAGAGGATTGCCATAAACAAGAGGACGCGCGAACTGGGCCACTGGGGCTTTTTGCCAGATTCGGTCAGCCCCATTGCGTCCGTCATGCGCAACCACACGTTGCGCGGCTTACCGTCCGTCATGTCCTCAACCTAACGCAAGCGGGGAGCTTAGTCATCACGGTACGTGGTGGCCGAATGTTCCCGTTTAAGGTTCCCCATACGGACATGTAGTGGGCCGTGCAGACGACTTTGGACATGCATATGAGGCAATCGCCGAGGCAGACTTCTGAGGGGATCTGAATCTGATTTGGGTGGGAATCCGGCTCCTGATAGAGGGAGGAGTGGCCACCCCAATGGCTATCAAGTTGCTGGCCAAGAAAGTTGCATCGATGGAGCTGGAGCACCTTCAACTGCTACTCCGGAAGCTCGGTGAGCCGTACTCCCGTGTCGCAGACAAAGGTTGGTCCACCACCAGGCTCGATGACACTCCGGAGCATCGCGCAATCCTTGAAAGTCTTAGGCACGGCGGAATTGTGTCTAAGTTTCCGGTCGATTCTGACTCCAGGATGAAGGTTTCACTAAAGCGATCGTGACCGTCGAAACTTCTGCAGCGATGAACTAGGTAGTAGGGGTGGAAGCTGCTCCCGTCGCCGATGGTCAGGAGTATGATCGCGGCGGTCTTGATGCCTACTCCCGGTATGGACATCAAGACCCGGGAAAGAGGGAAGTCGTCCAGGAGCTTTTCGACCTCGTCGGCCACGATCGTCCGCTGGACATTACCTGACATCTAAGGAGTGCGGCGGAACGGGGTCCCTGAAGGAAGTTACTTCTCGGCATGCAGAAGGGTAGGGCTCGAGTTCGGAGCCCACCCTTCTGGGTGTCAGCGGTTTCCAGTAAACCGCTTGTTAACTGAGCCCTAGTTTGCTGGCACCTATGCCGACTCCAATCAGGATGAAAACGCCACCGAAAGCTCCCATGCCAACTGAGAGAAAGCGTTCCACTTTGGCATTTGCGTTTTCGCTGATGGATGTCCCCTGCAGCAGCCCCGTCGCGAACTGGGCAAAAAGGTTCCGGCACAGGATCACTAAGATGCCTGCGATGACGGACATCAGAGCCGGGAGAAGGTCAGCGTTCATTTCTCTAGACTTCCTCCAGATAAGCCGTAAATAGTCATTGCCAAACCTGCCACAAGGAATGCAATAGAGAATATGCGGGCATAAGTCTTTTGAAACCGTTCGTGCCGATCTCGATCCTTGCCTGGGTTCCGCGCTGAGTAACCGCGTACCAGGATGCCTGTCAGCAATCGTCCCAAGAGCAATCCAAACAGACCACTACCGATAAGAATCAGGCCCCCAAGTGTGGTTAGAGACATGTATCCTCCAAATTCACGAGTAGGTAGTAAACATTATGGAACAGCCGAATCCGCCTCCGTAGGCCGGACCTCCATACGGCCGCCTGCCGCTTTCGTTCTCGCTCAAAAGCATTGCGGCTCGCCACAGGCCAAAGCCCGCGGCAACCACCACAACCCCACCACCTATGACGGACACCCGCTTCGCGTTACGGACTACCCGCATGAGTGCCGTTCCTTCCGTCTAACGCAGTACCCCCTCATACTGCTTAGCTGCATCCTAGACCCCGAGATAGATGGTGCTCTCTGAGGAAGACGATGTACTTGGCTACACGGCAGATCGGACTAGTGCCCCTTCTCTGCGACGACTGTCCCGTAAAGGGTTCCGCCTGCGGCACTGGTCGAGCTTCGAAGTGTTTTCTTCGTGACCCTCTAACATTCTGGGTCCGATGCCTTGTTCAAGTGGCTGCGGCCCGCGACGTTTAAAGTCACAGGCGTAGGCTCTTTCGGGATAGTGCAATAGCGGAAAGTGAGAGGATGATCGAAATCACTGCACACCGACTCACTCATCACCGGCTTACGCTTGCGATTGACTACGGGCAGTTCACCGTGACAGGCAGCAATCGCGATACCGACACTTTGGAACTGCTCGTTCAGGCCCAGGCAAGACCGCCGAGCAGCGGAAACCGCGGCACCGTTCTGATCCTCAGTCCCCATCAGAACAACTTCGCGACGGTAGTGGACGTCGAGGTCTGGGATGCTCGTCCGCCTACCGACCGGGATCTCTGGCAACAGGTGTCGGAAGACCTCATAGACGTCGACGATAGGGGTCTGATCTCTCTTGAATCGCCGACCATGGATAGCGTCGATTGCCCTATTCCCGCTGGTCCCTATGTGCTGGAAGCGAGCGGTCGCGGGTTCGTCAACTACGGCTGGCCCGGCTCAACGACGCCAGGGGACGTCTGGCGTCTTCGACTCTGGCCTCTCGATGAGTTAGGCCCTCTCGGACCTAAACGCTGGGAGATGCCCGGCTACGGAACCCCTCCGGTTTAGCAGCAGATTCCAGATCCAAACTCAGATGTATGTATTCCAATTGCCGAACCCTCGCACAGCATCACCGTGAATCAACGCTGATCGGAGCCCTCTCTCGTTGCTCCCGCTGTCCCGATTGACGTTCGGGTAACGGGCACCAAGGATGCGGTGATCGACGAGATTTGCTGCGATAACGATTCGCTAAGCGATATCCAGAGCAGCTCAGAGATATAGGCGTCGGCAACTACTTCTGCGATGTCGTCCGTGGGCCCACCTTTAGATTCAGTCTTGTGACGGAAGATCCCTAAAATCACGCCAAGCACACCCACGACGGAAAGAGCCACTGCTAACCAATATCCGGCCGACGTATCGGCATTCCCCGCGATGATTATGCCTATCGGGACCAAGAACCCGCTTGCAACGATAAATAGGTAATTCCGCTTCATCGGAGATCTTTCTGTGGCCGCTTACGCATCTATATGGCGAACGAAACCATGCCAAGAATTTTCATGCAAGCCTTAGCGAGGATGCGAAGACCAGCCGTCGCCTTCGCATTTGGACGATGACCGACTTCCTTGAACGGTATGGGTTACTTAGGCTGCACGCCCGGCTGGGCACGGACGACCAGGTTTGGATGGGCCAATGTCCATCCCTCGGCCTCTAGCGAAGTGGTGTCAGTCCCATCGAGCAAAAGTTTTGCTTCAATACCGAAATTGCCGACATTCGGGCCATTGGCGCCCTCCTTGGAATACCCGCCGCAGGCACCGGCCGATTGGTCATCTTTGGCGAATGCAAAGAGACACACGGACTTCTCCGGGTCCTTGCTCGTGCGGGCGGCGAAGTAGCGGATGTCGTTGCGATCGGCCAGCAGCCTCGAGGACGTAGAATCCACTGTGGATTTGGGCCCGGACAGCCCATATTCCGGCATCCGGTCGGCGGTGACCTGATCCCTGTTGAATAGCTCAAAATTAAGTGCCTCGGGTGCTGAACTGCAGCCAGCTAAAGCGGTTAACCCAATGGCCATGGCAATAATCTGTTTGACCTTCATGTCGTCCCCCAATAAGTCGATGTTCTTGGCACACTACATGTCGACTGCACGCTGTGGGGGAATCACTGTCCGATCAACACCATTACGTGATTCCCCGGAATTCCTCTCGCATCCAGGGCCACGCCCTCCGGGGCGCAAGTGACCCCGCTGCTCCAGGTTGACTACCTGAGGTAGCCGGCAGGTGATTGCGGCCCCATCAGACCGAATAAGCATCACTGAAGGTTCGGCTAGCGGGCACCAAGGGTGCGGTGATCGACCGGCTTGCGGGCGGGTACTAGTGTTCACATCATGCCGCAGATTGAGAGGTTGAACTCCAAGCCTTCGAGGACCGCTCCCGTCGCCTTGGTGCTGCCAGGCGCGGGGTACACAGTTCAAGCACCGTTGCTCTATTGGCCCGTGCTCGCCTTGACGCAAGCCGGATGGGATGTGTGGTCGGTCAATTGGCACGCCGACGTCAAGGGCCCTGCGCCCCGCGATATCGCGCACTTTGTTGAGGACGCAGTGGCACAGGCTCTGGCGGAATTACCGGATGCGCCTACCGCAGTGATTGGCAAGTCCCTCGGTACGTACGCCCTGCCCTACTTCGTCGGTTGCAAGGTACGGGCTGCATGGCTGACGCCGATCCTCACAGACTCGCGAATTGCACAGGCAGCATGTAGCGCATCAGACAGACACCTCTTCGTCGGAGGGACCGCAGACCCCACTTGGCGACCTGAGGGAATCCTCAACTCCCACACTGAAACCATTACCGTCGAGTCGGGGAACCATAGTTTGGAAATGATAGAAACGGGATGGCGCAACTCAGCACTCGATCAACTTGAACTGTTGAGAAGGCTTGTTGATCACGTCACTGCGCGTCCGTAAGGGATCGGCTAACGGGCGGAGAAATGGACTATGCGCATAGTCCTGATCGTCTAGCCTGAACTGGAAGAGTGGACAAATAGTCGGGGGGGCGAAGATCAAATGATGACCACTGGTGAAGAGGAAAAGGACTCTGTCAAAAACTGGGCTGGCATGGGCCGCCCATACTCACAGAGTTTCGCGCACCTGTGCGCTGGGGCCATTGTGCCGTTGCTGGACGCGGCGGAAGCAGTGGTAGGCCCATTCGCGGGGCGCCGTTTGGCGGATGTTGGATGTGGAACCGGGAACCTCACGGCCCTAGCCATAGGCCGCGGTGCAGAAGTGACCGGCGTCGACCCGGACGCTGAGATGCTCTCTTTGGCTCGTGCAGCGGCACCCCAGGCCGAGCTCCTCTTGGGCGGAGTCCCGAATTTACCCTTCGCACCAGATACTTTTGACGCAGTTATGGCCAATTTCGTCGTCAATCATGTGGGGGATCCTCGCGCCGCTGTGACTGAGCTAATGCGAGTCTGTCGGCCGCAGGGAGTCGTCGCAGTGACCATCTGGCCCTCTGAACTCTCAGCCATAAATAAGCTGTGGTCAGACGTGGTGGAAGCCAGCGGGGCAGTTGCGCCCGGTCAACAAAAACTTCCAGCCGACAAGGACTTTGACCGCACGGAGCAAGGGCTGCACGAACTGTTAGCGCGGGCTGGCCTGGACGCGGTGCAGACGACGACTCTCGCCTGGGATTTCAAAATCGACGCTGAGGATCTGTGGGCGGGCCCGGCAGGCGGCGTGGGGGGAATCGGCAAGATCGTTACCAGGCAGACGCCATCGATGCAGTCGGCAATGCAGCATGAGTACTTGCGCCTAGTCTCTCCCTTGATTGACAGTGGCCAGGTGGTATTACCTGCCGTCGCTCTCCTTGGGATTGGGCAATCGCCTGAGCCAGAGGTTCTCGGCGCTGCTTTCCATTAGCCGTCCTCGCGGACGCCCGGTGAGGGATCCCTTACCGGGCGCATTCGCCAAGCGACGCGCTAGCCCAAGGCGTGAACAAGAATCGTGGCAGTCCCATCGGGCTCGCCGTTCGCGACGTTTTTGGCCGATTCGTCCTCCATAGTCCGCCCAGAATCGATCCACGGACCTCGTGCTCGAACCCTTGCTCTAGTCGCTTGACAGGGAAAAACGTTGCGATGGTGCCATACTCGGGTTCACACCGTCGAAGGAGCCTCCGTGTCAGAAGTAGTTGCCTATGAATCTCGTCCAGCGCAAACTGCCTTTGGCTGGGGGCTTCACCACGTGCAGTTGGCCCTCCCCAAGGGTGGCGAGGATGACTGCAGGAACTTCTACGTGGGCGTTCTAGGTCTCACAGAAGTGCAGAAACCACCGGTGTTGGCAGCCCGTGGCGGACTCTGGGTTCGAGCCGACAATCTTGAAATCCATTTGGGCGCCGAGGAGGACTTCAAACCCCAAAAGAAGGCTCATCCAGGGATCCTGGTGGGCGACATAGATGCTCTGGCCCTCCGAATCGAAAGTTTCGGTCTCGCTGTGGAATGGGACGAAAACTTCCCGGGCATGAGACGGTTCTACCTTTGGGACAACAATGGGAACCGGCTCGAGTTCTTGTCCCCTGAGGAATCTAACTAAACATAGCCGAGATCCGCAGAGATCCCCTGGGGCATGGTGAAACTCGATCCGACAGCCTTACGCGTCAACGTCCAAAGGCGCCAACGCACATTCCACTTCGGCTTCACCTCGAATTGATGAGCGGCAGGGGCCCAGGTTGTGGCTCCTTGTGGCGGCATCCTGTGATCGCCCGGTGTCGTACCCGCCCCCTAGCCGATCCCCTTTAGGGCGGCCACATTCGCGATCCGGGGCCGGCCACCAGAGCCTCGAGCCGCCGGTGGGTCGGGGATGAGCGGAGCGATCAGTTCCCATAACTGGTCATCGGCCACCCACAGGCCATTCCTCGTCGGCAATCCGCTACTGTGAGCGGCAGCATCGAGGATGTCAACGATAGGCGGGGTCTTAACTAAGTTCCGAGGTGCACCAGCGCGGCTGTCCTCGAACAAAGCTCGCGAGTACGAGCAATGGTGTTGCTATCATCGCAAAAGTGAAGACTTCTTCCTTGCCCCTCACCCTTGATCCCCGCGCCGCACTGGTGATTGTCGACGCCCAACAGGCCTTCGATGACGCCGCCTACTGGGGTCCGCGCGATAACCCCTCCTGCGAGGCGAACATCGCGGCCCTGCTGGCGCGCTGGCGAGAAACCGGCCGCCCCGTCATTTTCGTCCGCCACGACTCCACTGCCTCATCCTCGCCCCTACACCCGGACAACCCCGGCAACGCGTTCAAGGACATCATCACCGGCACCCCGGATCTACTGGTGCGCAAGAGCGTCAACTCCAGCTTCCACGGCAGTCCCGACCTGCACGCCTGGCTGCAAGAGAACGACATCGAGGAACTGGTCGTCTGTGGGATCACCACCAACCACTGCTGCGAGACCACGGCCCGAGTTGGGGGCAACCTCGGCTACCGGGTGCACTTCCCCCTGGATGCCACCCACACCTTTGACCGCACCGCTCCGGACGGTGGGAATGTTGCCGCAGCTGCCCTGTCCCGGATGACCGGGGTGAATCTCCATGGGGAGTTCGCCACGGTCGTGACCACCGCCGGTCTGCTCGACCAGGCACCGCAACTCTCCGCCACCGCCCGGTAGCCGGAGCGGGCTGGACTGTCCGTTCAAGGTTCCCCTTACGGGACTTTGACCCTGGTGCTCGGCCGCAGAGGTAGACGCGACGTCAAGACAGGATTCTGGGATTTGTCCTACACAGGGTTAATTAGGCCACCACAGCCATCCGCTCCCATACATGATTAGGGAACACCGCCCACATTTCTAATGACTGGTTTTCGGCCAATGCCTACCATGAAGAATTCTGCCGGGGTCAAGGGCGTGCGCCTTCGGGTGTCGGGCCGGGATGGGGCATGGACAGGGGGTCCGTCTGCGGATGTTGGCGGCGGTTCACGAGCCAGGCGTCCAGTTCGGTCGCGGGGACGGCCTTTGACATGTAGAAGCCCTGGGCCAGATCGCAGCCGTAGTCGCTGAGGGCGCGGTAGGCCTCCGCGTCTTCCACGCCTTCGGCGGTCATGTCCAGTCCCAGGCTGTGGGCCAGGTCAATGGTCGAAACCACCAGGGCCGTGGCGCGGGAGTCGCCGGTCATGGACAGGATGAAGGATTTGTCGAGTTTGAGTTCGTCGATGGGGAGTTCCCGCAGGTAGGACAGTGAGCTGTATCCCTTGCCGAAATCGTCGACGGCGATCCGGACGCCCATTTTCCGCAGCGAGGCCAGCACCCCGCAGGCCCGGTCACGGTCACCCACCAAGACGTCCTCCGTGATCTCCAGGACGAGGACGGAGGGTGATAATCCACGCTCTGCGGCCATGGCGCCGATTTGGGCCGGCAGGCCGGAATCAATGATGGAGGGCGCGGAGAGGTTGACTGCCACCGTCAGCGGCCGGCCCATCCCGGCCCAGACGGCCGCCTGGTCCAGGGCCTTGCCCAGAACGATGTCCGTCAAGCCCGGCATCAGACCGGCTTCCTCGAACCGTTTCAGGAAGTCGTCGGGCTGCAGAAACCCCAAGTTAGGATGTTGCCAGCGGACAAGGGCCTCCACGCCCCGGACCTCCCCCGTGCCGAGATCGATCTTTGGCTGGAAATGCAGGAGTAGCTGGTCCCCGGACAGGGCCTCGTTCAGCGCCTGCGCGGTGTGGGACTGGTTTGTACCGGAGATGATGTCCCCGCCGTCGTAAACGAAGTGGCCGCTGTGCGTCGATTTGGCCGTGTACATCGCCATGTCGGCCTTGCGCAGCAACTCCGGCAAATCCTGCCCCTGTTCTGGGTAGCACGAAATTCCAATGCTGGCGTTGACGTGCACTGTGACGCTGCACAGATCGTAGGGTTTGGCCAGCGCAGTCCTCAGCTTCAGCGCCACGGCCCGAGCTTCCTCGACTCCGCAGTTATCGACGTGCATGACGAACTCGTCGCCCCCCATTCGCGCCAGCAGGTCGGCGGCCCGAAGCTCTCCGGACAGCCGCCCGGCAACCTGGGCGAGGAGGGAGTCGCCCGACTCGTGGCCGAGGCTGTCGTTAATCTCCTTGAACTTGTCCAGATCCAGCAGCAGCACAGCACTGCGCCGTCGGCCGCGTGCGGCGAGTCGATTCGGCACGTCTGTGTACAGGGCTCGCCGGTTAGGGAGCCCGGTCAGCTCATCGGTGCGCGCCTGACGCTGCACGTCGGCCAGCCGGATCCGCTGCCGGAAAACCAGCGGCAGGGCCGCCAACGCCAGGGTCAGGCTGGCCAGGACGACGGCGAGGACGGCCACGCGCACCTGCGTACCCAAAATCAGGACCAACAAACTGGCGGCAGTTGCCAGCGCAGGAACCGCTTGGGACGGAACGGGCGTCGCTTCGCTGGCGTCGTCGTCATTCCTGCCCTGTATGACAACCCAGATGCCGATCAGGGCAATCCCCAGTGCCCAAGAGGCGTCCAAGGGGGTTCCGACGACGTAGAGGCTGTTCAGTTCCAGCAGGGCGTAGCCGATGTCGGTGCCGGTAAACATGAGCAGACCCAGGACTAGCAAGCCCCATCCCCGTCCGATGCTGCGCCCCGTGGTCGCCGCAATTCCAATAACCGCGGCCACCATAAGGAGGTCCATGAGAGGGTAGGCGGCGCCGAGCGCCATGGCCAGGGAACGCGGGCCGTCGAGGACCGTGTTCAGGATGGGGTCCAGAATGACCGCGAGGACGGCCGAGGCTCCAAGGGCTCCGACCACACTGTCGAGGACCACCGCCCAGGTCATGTCGGGCAGCCGGCGCCGGATGACCGCGGCCAGGGTGGCCAGCATCAACACGTAGAAGCCCAGATAGCCCACGTCGGCAGCCGAGGGCAAGGGCACATCCTCGCCAGCGGCAGACATCAGGACGTAATAGGTGTCCCCGGCCGCGTTGCAGGTCAAAGCGGCCGCGGCAAGGATGATCTCCGGCCGCCTGCGCTTCCCACGGTGCACGACCAGCCACCCGACCGCGGCGGGAAGCCAAACCGTGAGCAGGGCAACGAATCCGTCGACCAGCGGGCTGAAGTCCTCATCCGGGCGGAAGGCAAGTCCGGCGGAATAGACCGCGGTCACAGCCAAGAGCCCCAGGCTCCACAACCGGGAACGACGCCGGTCAATCCCAGGGAATCCCGGCATGCCAGCGGGATCTTCGGTTACCATCGATCTCCATCTTGCTTGTCGCGTGTCGTCGCTCTTCGAGGACAGGATTCGATCGCCTGAACCCTAAGGTCAATCGAGTGCTTGGGACCCACTATGCAGTAACGAAGATGCAGGTCAACGCCGTGACACAACGACGCGCGGAATCATTCAGAACAAGTCTTTTGTTCCTCACTCTCGAGGGAAAGCAGCACGTCGATCTTCCCGAAGTTGACTGCCGGTACCACATTCTTGGCGTTGTAGATCAGTCCCCCAACAAAGGCAACCACCACACCTAGGAGAAACCCGAACGACAGAAGTGTCGGCCACATCTCCGGTGCGTCTGGAAAAGCCAGAGTGCCGGTAACGGTCCCGACTGCGGTCAGGGCGAACAGTCCGACCGGGAAATAGCGGGTGTAGTAGGTTTTCACGGCCTTGCCCAGGCCGTTGTCCTCGACGCCCTGGGCTCTTCTTCTGGCGTTTGCCCAACGATCGTTGGACTCCGCCATGAGATCATCAAGCCCGTTCATCGTCTTCTTCTCCCAAGGATGCGCCAACGCAGAGAGGACACGGGCAGAACCTATGCCAATGCCGCGGTCCAGATGATCGAATCCCGAACTATTCACAACACTTAGGCAATGGTCAGCGGCAATTCCTCGGAACGTGCCTGTCGGGAGAAATCTTTGTTATGAAGGCCGTCTCAATAACTGCCGGGTTGACAACTTTGCAGCTGAATGTCCCGTAGGGGGTTGGCGAAACGGGGCGGTATCGAGGCGCGCTCTCAAAGCGGACGTACACCCGTCAGGTCAGCCATCACACAGCGATTGTGCTTCACCAGATAGGGGTGCGGTTCGCACCACTTGCGTCGCGTCAGGACAGTCGAGTGAGACGGCCGGTCACCCCCAATAGTGACCGGCCGTCTCAGCGTTGTTGTCGTCGTCGGGCGCTTAGGGCGCGGCGTTCACCACGGAGGTCTTCACGGATGTCCAGGTCGAGACGGTCCCGGCGGGAAAGCCAGGATAGTCCTTCAGCAGTACGTCCTGTTCCCCGATCACCAGTCCCGAGGTGGGGTCGATGATGACGTCCGTCCTTGCTACTCCGTCGGGAGAGGGGATGCCGATGGCGATCCCCGTCCTGCCATCGATTGTTGCCTGCCGGTCCCCGACGGTGACGCCGGGGATGAGGGCAGCGGCCTTGTATAGGGTGGCGCGCAGGTCGGCAGGGACAACTCCGCTGCGGAGGCCGTCCGCGATCGTAACGAATGCCGCACTTTCAGGAGACTTCCCGGCGCCCTTCGTCCGCTCGTAGATGATGTCCAGCAGGGCTTGTGGGTCTCTGGGCAGACTGCTGGCGTCCTTGAGGGGCGTGCCGATAATGATGGTTGGCTCGTTCCCGTAGAAGGCACCTCCTGGGGCACGTAGGATCCCGACCAGTACCGGGGCACCTTCAGGTTGTGCTTTCCTTCTCTGGGCCAACTGGGCCGCTGCAGCCTTGGCGGCGTCGCTGGAGGAGTCAAGGGGAACTCGGTCTTCACGGTTCCAGACCCATTCCCCCTTCTTATCTGCCGGTACGTAGACCTGTCCGCCGGTCGTTTCCTGCCAGGAAATGTCGCTTCCATCGGCGGCCTGCATGCCACTGCCGGTGAGCTCCGTCGTCTCGATTTTTAGGTACTGGCCTGGTCCCACTACCGGGTCGGAGGTCTGGATGGTTGCCGCCGCGGCGTTGTTCAGGACCTCGGCGGCTTCGGCAGTTGCGCCCGGACCGCTGGGCCTGACTACGTCTGCCACGACGATTCCGCCCACGAGCAGAGCCGCAGCTGCCGAAGCGATCAGGACACGGCGCCGGAAGCGGATCGGGCTGGCCTTGACCGAGGCGGGTGCGTTGGTCGTTGCCTCGGAGACTGTGCGCCGGACAACGGGCCGTGGCGACCCGTGCGTGCCGGTCGGCTGCCGGGAGGTGGGTGCCGGGCCGATCTTGGCCATCAGCTGGTTGCGACCGCGTCGGTGTCGCGCATCGGGACGCATCGATATTTCCTGGAGGAGCTGGGCTCGGTTCCGTGCAAGGTCTGAAGCAGTAGGTGCCGGAGGATCCGGGATGATGCTCATGGTCTTGTCCTTTCAGTCGCTGCCGAACCGGCGACGGACGCCGGAGCGCAGCCGGGAGAGGCGGTTGCGGAGAGTGGAGGAAGTGATGCCGAGTTGCTCCGCGGCGGAGTCGTAACTGAGGTCTGCATGGATGCAGAGGCGGTAGATTTGCTGGTCGAGGTCACTGAGGCCCGATATGTGGGCTTCGATGGCGGCAATCAGGTGCCGGTGCAGAGCCTCGTCTTCGACGTTCCCGCCAGCCACAGCTGAATCAGTGGCCTCGTGGCGGTGGCGGTGTTCCTTGCGGAGGAGCGCTTTGCTGTGGATCCGGCACGTTCCCATCAGCCACGGCAGCAGCGATTCGCCGCTCATAGCGATCCGATGGGAACTGTCCCAGAGGGTAATGAAAGTTCCCTGGAGCACATCATCTGTCAGATGGCCGGGAACCAACGAATGCGCCAGCCAGGCCACGGGACGGCTGTGGCGGTCGTAGACCTCCGCGAACGCACCCTGATTCCGTTTGATGATCTGCTCCAGCAGGGCAGCATCAGATTGCTGTTGCCCTGCTGGAGCCCCCATGGACGCTCCCAGGCCCGTTCGCTGACCTATCATTGACGCCTCCGTGTTGGTCTTCATACCTGCATATGTCGTTTGAGAAGCATTTCGTCTCAAATAGGTTCTGGATCCCACAACACGAGGCTTCCGGCCGCTGAAGGCGTTCACCAAGTGGGGGAATAGCGGTCGGGGCTGTCTCCGCACCCCAAAAGTTGCACCTGAAATTTAGAGTCCAGCTTTTGGAGGGGCAGTTCACATCCGCCACCCCGCCATCGGTAAGGACGCCGGAGCAACGGTGATTTCAGATCAGGGCAGCAATGTCTTCGACTGCCTGGGTCAGCGCCGCCATGGGCTCGAACCGCACGAACCTGGCGTCCACCGGTAAATCGTCCCGTTGAGGGTTCCGTACACGTTCCGGCTAGCCGATCGGCAGGACGGCTACTGGCGGTTACCGGATCGCGTGGTCCGGGTTTTGCTGGTCGTACAGTTCCCGTGATTGCCCGATGGAATCCTTATGTTCCAGGGACCAGTCCGCGAGCTGTTTGACCAGATGGGTGAGACTGCTTCCGCGCTGCGTGAGCTCGTAGGTGACCTGCGCAGGGACCGTGGGGTAGACGGTCCGGGTGACCAGTCCATCGCGTTCGAGCCGCCTGACGGTGAGGGTCAGCATGCGCTGGGAGATTCCGTCGATCGCGCGCTGCAGTTCCCTGAAACGCCTCGTGCCGGAGGCCAGCTCCACGATGACGAGCACTGACCATTTGTCGCCGATCCGGTCCAGTACGTCACGGATACCGCAGTCCGGATGAACGGCATCACCGCATGGCTCAAGCAGGGCGGTTACTTCCGTGTGACTGCCTGACACCAGAGTGCCTCCTTGTGCATATTCAGCTGGTTACCGAGGATGAGTCTAGTTACCGAAAAGTACCAGCGAAAAGAGCACATTCATGATTCTCGTTACCGGGGCCTCCGGCCACCTCGCCACAGCAGTCCTCGAACACCTCACGGAATCCGGTGCGCCGGCGGTCGGGGGAACCCGCAACCCTGCCGGTCACGGTCAGCTCCGTCATTTAGACTTTGACGATCCCGGAACGCTCGACTTCGCCGGCGTGCACACGCTGGTCCTCATCTCCGCCGGGACCGCCGAAGACGACTCCGTCATCAACCGGCACGAGAACGCCATCACGGCCGCGGAACGCGACGGAGTAAGGCACATCGTTTACACCAGCCTCGCCGATGACGGCGATCACCTCGGATTCGCTCTGGCCCACCGGTGGACCGAACGCCGCCTCCGGAACGGAGAGCTCCCGTGGACGGTCTTGAGGAACGGCTTATATGCCGAGCTGATCGGTCAACTCCTCACGCCACGAGATGGAGTGATTACAGCTCCGTTCGGCCGCGGCGGGGTAGCGGCCGTCGCTCGGCAGGACCTCGCCGAAGCGGCGTCAATCGTCGCCCAGAACCCCCGGCCGCACAGCGGCCAGACCTACAATCTGGTCGGGGAAAAGGTGATCAGGGGCCAGGACGTCGCGGACCTCCTGGGGTCGGCGTACCGGCCCGGCACATTGGAGGACCTTAGGGACGCCCTGAACACAGCAGGGTTGTTGCCGTTCCAGCCCCCAATGCTGCTTTCCATCCACACCGCTGCGGCTCACGGATTCCTCGACGGAACCGCCACCGACATCACCCGCATCCTGGGAAGGGAACTGGTGGATCCGCTGACTGTTGCAGCAGCAGCCGCGCATAACTGACACGAATCGAGAAGGCGCCCGCTCAGGGTTCGGCTTGTGGGATGGTTTTTAGTACTTCTGGGGGAGGCCCACTGATGGTGTGCTGGTGGGCAGCACGTTGTATTTGGCGAGAACCCTACTCATGATGTTGTTGAAAACCGGGGCTGTGGAGATTCCGTAGATGTTGCCCTTGGGCCGTTGGACGTTGACCAGGACTACGTACTGGGGATCTTCCATCGGCGCCATCCCGACGAACGAAGCGGTGTACCCGTCCAGGCCCGCGCCGTTGTCGGCGACTGCTTCTGCCGTGCCCGTCTTGCCGCCAACCCTGTAGCCGGGGACCTTTACATCGGTTGCTCCGCCGACTGTCACCACGCTTTCCAGGATGTCCCTGACCTGTTGGGCAGTGGTTTCACTGATGGCGCGTGTGCCAGGCTCGGCCTGCACTTGGTGTTCTGTGCCGTCGGGGTCGATGTAGGACTCGATCAGTTGGGGCTTCAGGAGCACACCGTTGTTAGCGATGGCCTGGAAGGCCATGGTCGTTTGCAGCGGCGTTTGGGAGACCCCTTGACCGAAGAGCACCGCGAATTCCTGCCGGCCGTCCCAGTCATCGGGTTGGGCGAGCAACCCGGAGGATTCACCGGGCAGGGGGATGCCGGTGGCCTCTCCGATGCCGAACTTCTTGAGGTAGTCGTAGCGCTGCTGCTTGGTGAGTTTTTCGCCGACCATCACTGTGCCGGTGTTCATCGAGAAGCCGATGATGCCGGCGAATGTCCGGTTTTCTGTTCCGTGTGGGGATGCATCGTTGAAGGTTTGTCCGTTCACCGTGTAGCTCGGTGGGATCACGAGGCGGGAGTCGGGCGCGATTAGGCCCTCTTCGATGGCGGCGGCGGCCGTGATGGCTTTCTCCGTTGATCCTGGTTCCACGGCCGCCTGGACTGACCGGGCTCCGCGGTCAGCTTCTGCCGTCGCTGAGGGGTTGTTGGGATCGACGGTCCGCGTCTCTGCCATGGCCCGGATTTTCCCGGTCTTGACCTCGATGACGACGATGTTTGCCCAGTCCGCGCTGAGTTTGGTCGCCTGTGTCTCGACGGCGACCTGGGAGGCGTATTGAAGGTCGCTGTCGATCGTGAGTTTCACAGACTGACCGTTGGTCGCAGGAGTAATTTCCAGGGGTGCGGTGGGAATGATGATCCCATCAGCCCCGGTCTGGAACGTCCGCTCCCCGTTTTCTCCCTCCAATCGGTCATTGAGGGAAAGCTCGAGTCCTGCCGCTCCGCCGTCATCGTTGGTGTAGCCGACGATGCTGCCGGCCACGGCGCCCTGGGGATATGCCCGCTCCTCGATGGGGCGCGATTCCACGCCGGGGAGTCCAAGCTTCATGATCCCTCGCTCCAGCTCCGGGTCCACCGAGCGGGCAAGATACGTGAACTGCCCTTCCCCGGTGAGCAGGTCACGGACGGTTGCCGTGGGCAGGCCGAGGACGTCGGCCAGCTCCTGAAGCCCCGCGTCTCGGCTAACGACCTGGACGGTGCCGTCTTCGTTGGCCCGCTTGAACGTGTCAAAAGGCGTGTTGACGTTCGGGGCGCCGACGATGTCGTAACGGACGATGCTTTGAGCAAGTACCGCACCGTTCATGTCCAGGATCTGCCCGCGCTCTGAAGCAAGGATGGAAACCCGGGTCCGCTTATCCGCCGCGGCCAAGGCCAAAGCTTCCGGGTCAAAGCCCTGGACAACAACAACGCGGCCGCCGACCACGACAAGGAGCACCAGCATGAACCCGAAACCGAACCGGAGCCGCCTGTTGCTGAGACCAGAACCAGCTGCCTGTTTCCGGGCAGCAGTATTGAACTTGAATTTTTCGGATTCCCCCATCCCACAAAGGTAGCGGTCCGCGTCCGCATCCGAGTTCAAGTGCAGCACCGGGGCCCACAGGTAGTCGCTGCGTGTGGGCCACCCACAATGCTGCCCGACGAGCGTCCCGCAAGGGGATCGTCTACCGGGCTGATCGAAGCACTCTTCGCCGAGAAGGAACCCCGGAGGTAGGGTGGTCGCATGCTTGAGATTCGCCCAAATTGCGAATGTTGCGACCGCGACATCGCTCCGTCTGATGAGGCTTACATCTGCACGTTCGAATGCACCTGGTGCCCAAACTGCGTGGACCGCTTCCAAGATCGGGCTTGTCCTAACTGCGGTGGCGATCTTCAGCGACGCCCTGTTCGGCCGGCTGCGGCGTTGGCGTTCAATCCGCCGAGCCCTATGAGGGTGGTATCCCCGAGTTGCCGAGAGCAGCTCACCGGCATCTAGCGGCACGGATTGAGCACGGTGAGGGTTCCTCAACCGGGACCGGGAAACGCTAACAAAAGCGGCGATTTGGTCCGCCTCTTTTTGTTCAGAGGTAAGCACCCCTGTAGCGGGTAAGGGTGAAGGTCGCTTGATTCCGTTAATGCTGACATGATTCACCGTGCGGCTTATCGCTTGTTCAGTGAGGTTTCTAGGGGGATTCTTTGTTTTCTATTTTTGTGCCTGAGGGCGAGCCCAGATGGTCGCCCGAGCGTCAGGTGCTGGACCGTGACCGGGACATTGCCCTGCAACTGGAGGGGCGGACTGGCCGGGAGCCGGGGAAGACTTTTGTTCTTTCGCATGGCGCCATGCGTATCCCCTTGCACACTGCCGAGACAGGCGGCCAGGTTGATGCCGTAACAGGCAAGCCATACTTCTTCTCGGAGATTGTGTCCTTCGGGACGAGTATCTATCTCAAGGGCGACAGGGATGTGCCCAATTACGAGTTCGGCAGCGATGAAGAGGCCAAGCAGTGGCGCCGGATCGCAGCAGAGGCCCTGCTCATATTTGGTCGCAACTACAACGGCTTCGACCTCGACCCCGACTATGCTCGGGTGCTGCTCAACGGAGAGCTTCTAACCCGCCGGGCCTTCGGCTACACAGAATAGGAATGTGCCAACAAGATCCTTCCCTGCCAGAGCTTTATCCTGAGCTGACCGCTTAATCCGCCCGCATGAAGGCATGTCCTCCTCGCTCGTTGAAACAGTCGCAGTGAAGGTTCCCCATACGGACATGTGGTGGGCCGTGCAGACGACTTCGGAAAACGACAAACGTGGCGGCGGGCTTCCGCGGCACGGTGATCGACCGGCTATCGGGCGCGCTCTCCTAGGGGTTAGCCGAGCGACGACGGGCCGAAGAACGGTATGTTCGTCGCATGATCCATAACGTGCATGAGCGAGCAATCGCGGCGTCGGCGGAAGAAGTAGGAATGCTGATCGATTCGCTAGCGAGCAAGAACGATCGTCTCTGGCCACGAAATGAATGGCCGGCGATGCGCTTAGATGGGCCGCTTGGTGTGGGCGCGGCTGGAGGGCACGGTCCAGTGCGCTATTTCGTGATCTCTTACGAACCAGGACGGCGGGTCGAATTCCAGTTCACCAGCCCAGCGGGCTTTAACGGACGCCACTCCTTCACCGCCATGAGCCGCGCAGAGAACTCAACGCTGCTCCGGCACGAGCTTGGTATCTCACTTAGCGGAGCAGCGGTATTCACCTGGCCGATATTCTTCCGGCCCCTGCATGATGCGCTCATCGAAGAAGGCTTGGACCGTGCTGATCGGGAGTGCGGCGCTTCTCACGATCCCCGTTCGCGTCGGTCACTGTGGACGAGAATCCTCCGTGCCTCGTTCTCAGCACGGACAGCCCGACGGCGAGACGCCCGGTAAAGGGATCCCATACCGGGCGCGTCCTACCGCATGGGCATTTTGTCGGTGCCTTGATCCAGCTTCTTCGAGGTTGTCGGCACCTCCGGACCACGGAGGACGACTCTGTCGCCGATGCGAACCATCCCAGTACGGATGGTGTGGGCCTGCAATCCGAAATTCGTATTGTGGTGTGTGCCGAGCAGTTTGAGGGTTTTCGGTTCGGCGGCGACTCCGCGTTGAGGCTGGTCGACCATCACGCAACGGGGCATACCGTGGCCAAGTCGTACTCGGACCTCGTCTCCGATGACCAGTTCGGCGCCGATCCAATTATCTTCCTGGAAAACCGGTTCGGTTCCGGTGTCGATGATGATGTTGGCTCGGAATCGACGCTCGTCCACCGGTAGTCCTGACAGGCCGGCAAGCGCTTCTAGGGAGGACGTTGTCACCAGGTGCAGTGGTGTCTCATCGTGGTGCTGGGTTGTTGTTTCGTGGCGCAATTTCAGTTGCTGGCCAAAGACCTCGGAGAGTGCTTGCGAGGCTGCGGCATCATCGGCGTGATACTGGACGCCGTCTGGGCTTACAACTATTGGGACGTCGTGTTCGTCTTCTACGCGGGAGGACCATTGCATCAGCCCAGGGACGGGACGAAAACGCCGGGTACGTTTTCCGCTGGCGATGCTCCCATCTTCGGTGTAAATGGCCCACTTCCGATCGTGCTGCAGCCCACCCGCCGTCACGTGGGCGATGCGCAGCGCCTGACCGGCGGTCGACTTGACGGGATAGTGGTACAACGCTCGGATTGTTCCGATTAGCATTCCCTCGTGTGTCATTCTGGCATCCTTCCACGCGTACGCTGGATGGTCCTACCAGATGTTCACAGTCTGCAAATGGTTTTGATCGGCCGGGCAACAACTAGCGTCCGGTGAGGGATCCCTTAGCGACGCGTATTGGCTCCGTCAGGGAGATGGCTTGGCCAGCTTGTTGGCACGCAGTACCGTTCTTCGAGTGAATGAGAAAGCTGAAGAACTTGCAGGCGGAAACGCCTCAGAGAGTGTCGTTCGTGTTGGCGATACGGTCCGCAAACCGTGGCTGGAAAACTCTGGCACTGTCCAGGAGTACCTGAAAGCGCTCCAGATAGCTGGCGTGAACGTTCCCAAGCCCCTGGGTAAGGACCACGCTGGGCGGCATGTCATCGAGTACATAGAGGGTGTATCTGCGCTGGACCAGTTGCCCCTAGGGCAGGATGACCTCTTGCGGGTCGGCCGATTGATTCGCCAGATTCACGATGCGAGCGAAGTATTTGGCCTCCCGGATACGACCGGATGGAACGTTCTGCTTCCTGCCGAAAATCCGAACTTGATGTGTCACAACGACCTGGCTCCGTGGAACCTCATTATGGGCGAACGGTGGGTGTTCATCGATTGGGACGCGGCGGGTCCGAGTACGCGTCTTTGGGACCTTGCATATGCAGCTCAGTCCTTTGGTGTGCTCTTTGCAGGCCAACCGGTGCCAGAGGCAGCTGCGAGGCTGAGCGCTGTTATTGACGGTTATGGGGCTGACGAGGTCCTACGTGAAGCACTTCCTGAGGCCCTGGGAAAGAGGACGGCGGCGATGCACGAACTGTTGAGGTCCTCACATGAGACAGGATTCCAGCCTTGGGCGGAAATGTACGTCAACGGCCACGGCGAGCACTGGCACGCTGCGGCTGACTATGTCCTACGCAATCAAGACGCCTGGAAACAGGCGTTGACCTAGATTGCTGCTGCGGTGCAGGGGCCCGATGAAGGATCCTCATGGGGAAACCGCACGCTGCGGAGCGTCTGTCTCGTCGGACCTTCCCCTTCCGGGGCGACGGCTGCCGGCCAGCCTACGGTTCCTCTACCGATGAGCAGAGTTCACGAGCTCGTAGTGTTCGACCAGGGGAAACGGCTCGTAGAACCTGTGCAGTAGCTCCCGCCACTGCTGATACTGCGGGGATCCCCTGAAACCAACGGTGTGGTCCTCCAAACTGTCCCACTGCACGAGCAGCAAGTACGTGCTGGCAGTTTCGATCGAACGCGAGAGCGACAACGAGACAAAGCCAGGCATCGACGCAATAATCAAACGAGCGTGATCAAACGCTGCCTCAAAATCTTCTTCCTGGCCGGAAATGACGGGAAGCAGTGCGTGTTCGGTAATCATTGGGCAAGTCTCGCAGATTCCTGCAGATCGTTCCCCAAACGGGACCGACCATGGAGGCAGCGACAGTTGTGCTGACGACTTCGGACATTCCGTGCAGGTGCCTTCGGAAAATGACAAACGTGGCGGCGGGCTTCCGCGGCACGGTGATCGACCGGCTAACGGGCACACACAGGCTGGGCGCCCGCTTGGTTGTTTACTGTTGACGAGCATTGTCAGGTTGAGTAGTTTTCGTTGCGCGATGCAAGGGTCGGGTTCGTTGAGGCACCGGGTATCGTTCAAAGGGTGACGAGGCTCAACGACCCAGACATGCAAGCCACGCCGCTCGGGACTGGCCGCGCGAATAGTAGGCCTTGGGCCCATCTCGCACCGGACTACGAAAAGGCTCGCGCTCGAGAGGATTCGCTGGACCGCCTGGTGGAGTGGCCCGCTCAGCGGAAGATTCTAGGAGACGTTGCAGGGCAGTCAGTCCTCGACCTCGGCTGCGGCAACGGCGGAAAGCTCATCGAACTGGTTCAGGACGGAGCCGTTGACTCGATCGGCATCGATATCAGTGGGAACTTCGTCATGGACAGGCCGCAGGGCCTTGAGCTCATCAATGGAGACTTGTCCGACTTGGGCGCGATTCCCGAACTATCGGGCCGGAAGTTCGACCGAATTCTCTTCCTCCAGTCCTTCGGATACACCCCTGACCCCGTCCGTACACTCATAGAAGCCAAGTCGTTGCTGACCGATGACGGCTACATCCTGTTGACGAGAACCCAGCCGATTCGATACGCCCTTGAGCGAGCGGAAGAAAACGACACGTCGTTGGGTGAGGAGTACTTCTCCGGAACCACGTTCTCTTATCGCAGCGGATGGAATGAACAGATTGCATTAACAAAGCGGGCATACACGGTTTCTGACTTGCTCAACATTTTCAGTGCTGCAAGTCTTTGGATAGAAGCCGCCGTCGAGCCGCAACTATCCGCGGACGCAGGTCGTCGCTATCCTCACAAGCTGGCGTGGATGAACAAGTACCTCGGAATTATCATTTTCAAGCTTCGTCCGCTGTCACGTTGAGTGCCCGGTAAGGGATCCCCTATCGGTAGCTAAGGGAATGATCGGAGTTCGTGGGCAAGGGCTGGGCTTACTGGTGAAAGGGAAGCTCCGAGTTCCGAGGGAAAGGCAAGACTCCTTGTGCGGGGGTCGTGGTGAACCACTCGCCGCCCTGCTTGCTCGCAAAAATGATAACTCTCTGATTGGGATCGAGCGGATCGCCGTCCGGGTAGGACTCTCCTCCAGTGCAGGTCGGGGGCATGGAGGAGATGCGGAGGTTCCCATCTCCGGGTTCCCCCTTGAGTACCTGCTCGACTTCAACAAGGTGGGTCGTGGCCTTGTGACCGTAAATGCTGGTCTCACCGGCCCGGCTTACAGACTTTCCGATGAGCACCACGCCGGCCTTGTCGTATTGGTCTTGAGCGGTATCGAATCGGACCCATTCAACGCACGCGAAGGGGCCGCCGCCTGGAATGGGGCTACTGGTAGAACCAGGGATTGAGCTGGTGGAGTTCGCCGTGGGCTCGGCAGTTCCCGGTCCGCCCGTCATCTTGCTGAAGTTGAGTGTGTCAGTTCCGCTCTTCCAGGTGAGAGTCCCGTCGCTGAAGGTTTGCTCAATTGGCCGTTTCAGGAATTCCTGCACCCACTGCTGCTGCTCGCCCGCATTGTCGGTGCACCCGCTCGCGCCGATTGCGATGTTCTTGACGGTGAGCGTGGTGCCGGTGATTGTCGCTGGCCCGCTCATGGGTGCGCATCTGGTTGTCACGGCCAGCCAAAGTTCGCCGTTTACGGTGGCCAACTGCGCAATAACGCCCCCGGAGGCTACCCACGGGAGGTCTTGGTTGTTCGCAGTTCCCGAGATGCCCGTGTATTTCGTGCACGGGGCCGACGGTAGAAACACCGCACACGATTCTTGGGGCTGCGAAGTAGTGATGGAACCAGGAGCACTGGTGGACGTAGGGGATTCGCCGGAGACGGGTACGGCGGTTCCCGGCCCGCCTGTCTTCATATCACCGCAGGATGTCAGCAGCACGGCAGTAAATAAGAGAGGAACTGCGCACTGCCACAACCGCGGCTGGTTCCGTTGCATTACAGTTTCCCCCAATGTCCGCTACCGCGTAAGGCTAAGCAAGTGCCCTCAGCATTCCACCCGCCCATCCCCTTGTGAAGGTGTACGACGGAAAAGCAACATCCACTCCAGAGGTCGCCCTGTAAACGTCCGTTGGAGGATCGTCTACCGGGCTGATCGAAGCACTCTTCGCCGAGAAGGAACCCCGGAGGTAGGGTGGTCGCATGCTTGAGATTCGCCCAAATTGCGAATGTTGCGACCGCGACATCGCTCCNGAGGCTAAGCAAGTGCCCTCAGCATTCCACCCGCCCATCCCCTTGTGAAGGTGTACGACGGAAAAGCAACATCCACTCCAGAGGTCGCCCTGTAAACGTCCGTTGGAGGATCCTTCACCGGGCAGCAAGCCGTGTGCCTACGTGATTGCCACAAGCTCCAGCTCGAACCCATCGGAATTTGCGAGGTATGCGGCGTAGTGGTCGGGGCCGCCAGCATGGGGGTACTTGTCCTCGAACAACTGCACCCATCCGTGCCCGCGGCTCTCCTTTACGAACGTATCTAGGTCTTCTTTGCTGCCGGCATGGAAGGCAAGGTGATTAAGCCCTGGCAACGTGCGCTCGTGTTCCTGGCCGCTCATCGCCGGTGATTGCTCAGCAACGATGTAGGTTCCTCCGAGCCGCCAGCTGATCCCTGTGGCCCAGCTCTGGTAGATCGAGTACCCCAAGGACGCCAACACCCAGCCCCATTCTTGCTTGGCACGACCAAGGTCAGGGACCCATAGTTCGATATGGTGCAAGGTCCCTTTGGATTTGCTGTTCACGAAGGTGAGTCTTTCATGCCCGAGGTTACCCCCGGTTTCTTGAAGCCCGCAGCAGCGCCCGGTCAAGGATCCCCAATCGGGCGCCAAGCCGTCCGCAGCACCACAGGCTTACGGACAAGCAGTCGCTTCTGTGAATCGTGAGAACATCATTGAGTGACCGAGAGTACTTCGCTTGAACTGCCGCCCCTCTACGAGTCCCTGACCTGGCTTACCCCGCTCTCCGAGGAACGCGCCGCACACCTTGTGGCGTTCTTGTCCGACCCGGCGCCGGCTGAGGTTCTGGACATGGGGTGCGGATGGGGTGAACTACTACTTCGGGTTTTGACGTCGGCCCCGCAGGCACGGGGACGCGGAGTGGACAGTGCTTCCGGGTCCATCGACCGAGCCAGGCAACAAGCATTGACTCGTGGGCTGCTCGACAGAGCGACGTTTGATTCGATGCCTGGGCTAGAAGCCCAGGATCGCCCCGCAGACGCTGTCATCTGCATCGGCGCGAGCCAGATCTGGGGGCCGCCGGTAGAGGACGCGCAGCCGCTCGACTACGCCGCAGCCCTGCGCGCCCTTCGAGCTCTGGTGCTTCCCGGTGGCCGACTCGTCTACGGCGAGGCGATCTGGTCAGCAACACCTCATCCGGCTGCCACCGCCCCTCTGGCTGGACGTGATGACGAGTACCTAACAGAAGATGCGTTACGCGAGCAGATCCGCGCCGCTGGTTTCGAGGTGGTGGACGACGACCAGGCAAGCGTTCAGGAGTGGGACGTCTTCGAGGCCGGGTATCGCGACAGGTTTACCCGTTGGCTAGAAGCACATGATGCCGACCATCCCGCCGCAGAGCAGGTCCGTCGGCAATATGAGGAACAGCGCGCTGCATATGAAGAGGGCTACCGAGGCGTACTCGGGATGGCGTATTTCTGCCTAAGGGGGTAGGAGTCCACTGCGACTCACCGTCATGTGACGCACAGACATGCTGGCGTTCCACCAGGGGATCCGACACCGGGCGCAAGGGCGCTGTAGGCGGTTTGGAGGTCAACGAAAGTGAACAAAAGACCGAAGTTGGTGCGGGGCAAAGTCGTGTGCCTCTATAAATCCTCGGGACTCGTAAAAGGCGCGTTGTGCGTGCTCAGCATCTGTGAGCAAGACCACCTGCCTGATCCGCTCGGTTCGGTGCAGCACTTCGTCCAGCAGTGCTCCGCCGATTCCCTGTCGTTGGTGCTCTGCCGACACCAGGACGTCCTGGATATAGGCGACCGTGTGCCCATCAGAAATTGTCCGCGCTAGCCCGACCAACTTGCCAACTGTGTTTCTCGCCGTTAGGACGCAGAACGAACCATCAACGGCTGCGACAANTGAAGGAACGGCGGTTTCAGGCGGTCATTGCAACAGGAGTCCTTCGATCAGTTCGATCGGTTTTTTGAACTCTAGTCTTTTGCGTGGCCGGTCGTTGAGTTCCTGGGCAACCCAGTCGAGGTCTGCCTGGCTGTGGATGCCCAGGTCCGTGCCCTTGGGGAAATACTGGCGGAGCAGGCCATTCGTGTTTTCATTGATGCCGCGCTGCCAGGGCGAGTGCGGGTCGCAGAAGTAGATGTCGATGCCGGTGTCCATCTTCACGGTTTTCCAGTCCTGCATCTCGATGCCCTGATCCCAGGTCAGGNAGAGTTGCGTGGTCGTCGGTATAAGCGGTCCATTTCACCGAGCCGTACAACTCGATGAGCTCGTCAGCGGTCGGTATCTCAGCGGTGATCACGTAATCCATGTTTCGATCTTCGCAGCCACGAGCCGTTACGCCGCCCGTAAGCCGGTCGGTCACCGTGCNGAGCCGTTACGCCGCCCGTAAGCCGGTCGATCACCGTGCCGCGGAAGCCCGCCGCCACGTTCCGTGCAGTTGCGGGGCGAGGCCATGTACGTAAGACCCGCACGATCAAATGCACGGTGATGGGGGGATTACTGCAACCATTCCTTATGACTGGAATGAAGATCGGCTACGCCCGCGTCTCAACGAGCGATCAGGACCTGACCGCCCAACGAAACGCTCTCCTAGCCCTGGGCGTTGCAGAGAAACAGATCTTCGTCGACCACGGGCTCACGGGTGCGAATCGGGTGCGCCCTGGTCTCCGTGAAGCGATGGCAGCGTGCCGAGCCGGCGATACGCTCGTGGTGACAAACTTGACCGTTTGGCACGTTCCCTTTCCGATGCCAGGGATATAGCCGACGAACTGACTGCCAAAGGGGTAGTGCTCAGTCTCGGTGGCAGCACCCACGATCCAACTGATCCGGTAGGCCGGCTGCTGTTCAACGTCTTGGGCATGGTGGCCGAGTTTGAGGCGGACCTAATCCGGATGCGCACCCGTGAGGGCATGGCGGTCGCAAAAGCGAAGGGACGACAGGTGGCGGCAGGTTGGCGGTTCCTCTTGCAGAGATCTGGCGCACAGATCCGGTGACGCTTCGGGACGTGGTCGTCGTCTGTCACGCGGGCCAGAGCGTCCACGCATGGCAGTCTTGTCTCTAGCCGCAGCAGCGGCACCAGCGCGCACTAAGGTCTAGCAGCGGGAGAAATTGGTGGATTCCAAGCACGTCCAGTCCGGTCTCGAGAACGTCCTTTACACCAAAGAGCAGATCCAACTACGCATCACCGAACTCGCGGCGGAGATCGACGAAGACTATGCGGGCCGTGATGTGCTGCTCGTAGGTGTACTCAAGGGTGCGGTGATGATAATGGCCGACTTGGCCCGTGCGCTGCAGAGTCCCGTCACCATGGACTGGATGGCCGTCGCATCATACGGCTCGGGGACGGAGCTCTCCGGTGTAGTTCGGATCATTAAGGACTTGGAAACGGATCTGCTGGGCAAACACGTGCTCGTCGTGGAGGACATCATAGACTCCGGTCTGACGCTGTCCTGGCTGACAACGAACCTGCTTTCCCGCGGTCCGGCATCAGTGGAAATCTGCACACTCCTGCGCAAACCAGCTGCATCGAAGGTGGACATCGACGTCAAGTACGTAGGCTACGACATTCCCGACCGGTTCGTCGTCGGCTACGGACTCGACTACGCAGAGAGATACCGCAATCTGGACTGCCTCGGCACGCTGGCTCCGCACGTTTATGAATAATCCGGCCCCAGCAGGCCCCGACTGTGGAGTCGGAACGGACGGATCCCATCGAGACAATTCAGACACCGTCTGGTTGGATGGCAAAGCAGACAACCCGCATAACCATCTACCGCCGGCAAACAATGCGGTCGGAGCCCGGTAAACCGGGGCCGTGTCCTAAAAGACATGAACTGCTCTCCGAAAGTTGGACAGAGTCAGTAAGAGCCTTCGCCTCAAGGGCCTGAGCACGGTAAAGCGCCGGGCTCAGGCCCTTGGGCTTTGTTGAGATTCTTTTGATGTTGTACCACCGGATGTAGTCGTTGAACCGTGCCGGGTTTTAGGCCGTCTTCTTGCTGGTGTCCTCGTCGTGTGATGAGGCGTCTATTTGAGCGTAGTAGTTTTGCTCGAATTCGTTGGGTGGGATCATGGCCAGGGTGNGTCACCGTGCTTCGGAAGCCCGCCGACGCAGCCCGCGTAGTGGCTGATCACGACTATGTACGCAAGACCCGCACGATCAAATGCACGGTGATGGGGGGATTACTGCAACCATGTCCTCGTGACTGGAATGAAGGTCGGCTATGCCCGGGTCTCGACGAACGACCAGGACCTTACCGCCCAACGCAACGCTCTCCTTGCCCTGGGTGTGGAAGAGAGGCAGATCTTTGTCGACCACGGCCTTACGGGAGCGAATCGGGCGCGTCCGGGACTTCGTGAGGCAATGGCGGCGTCCCGAGGCGGCGACACGCTTGTGGTGACCAAACTCGACCGGCTAGCGCGATCCTTGCCCGATGCCAGAGATATCGCCGACGAGCTGACGGCCAAGGGGGTAGTGCTCAGTCTTGGCGGCACCTCCTACGACCCGACTGATCCGGTAGGCCGGCTGCTGTTCAACGTCCTGGGAATGGTGGCCGAGTTCGACGCGGACCTGATCCGGATGCGCACCCGCGAGGGGATGGCTGTCGCTAAGGCGAAGGGGCGACTGAAAGGCAAACAGCCGAAGTTGTCCAAGACACAGCGGAAACATCTTCTGACTCTGCACGACGCCGGCGAGCACACTCAGGCTGAACTGTTCCGGGTGTCTCGGACGACGGTGTATCGCGAGCTCCAACGACGCTCCACCTGAAGACCGAAGTGGGCGCCAACTGCTAAGAGCACCACTCAGCGCTGCGGAAAGAAAGCCATCTAGAGCTGCGACTCACAAGTGAGGCGACTCTCCCATCCAGGCCAGTGAGCCCGTCGGCGACCGAAAAAAGCACCGAGGACTCTATCCGTGCTATTGACTAAGGGAAGGTATCTTCCTATTCTGTCATCATGAGCCGTCGAAAGCAGGGATGTTTGCTCCGCCTGGAGGTCCGCATTTTGGAGATCGCTGAAAAGCTGGAGTCCAAGGGCGATGTCCTTTACGGGTTTGCCTTGGCGAGTGCTCTCTCTGCCGACGACGGCAAGGCACTGACGTCGCATGGCACGCTGTACAAAGCTCTGGCGCGCATGACGGAGTCCGGATTTCTCGAGGCGACTTGGGAAGATCCCGAAATTGCTGCGAAGGAACGCCGCCCGAGGCGGCGTTTTTATCGGATCACCACAAACGGCAAGACCGCACTGCTCACTGCCCAGTCTGATGTGGCCGCGCCCACCCGTGTTCAGACCTTCCGGCCGGTGCAAGCATGAGCGAACATCAGGATTTGCAGAGCACGAGAGTCACGAAAGCAGTTCTATCGTGGGTCGACTTATACAGCCGGCGCGTGCCTTCCAGTCAGGGCGACGCCCGGCGGGAGGAGCTGATCTCAGATATGTACGAACAGCAGGTAGACGCATTGCGGCGCGGCCTTCCAGTCAAAGCAGTTAACCCCTCGATTGCCTTTCGGGCTGTTCGGGGCATCTTTGCGGACATCGCGTGGGGCAGGATCCACAACTATCCGGAGGTAAGAACCATGGCAACATCAAGAGAAGCGGATATGCCAGATACGCCCCTCGCGGGCCAAGTCTCGGCTGTCCTATGGGCGGCCCTCGTTGTCCTGGCCGCCATCGGCCTCGCAACGTCCATCACAGAGATGATCGAAACTGGCGGCCAACGGTACGGATACGTTGCGTGGCCCGGGGCAGCCAATATCAGCCT
Source organism: Pseudarthrobacter adonitolis (assembly GCF_055412845.1). Classification (NCBI taxonomy): domain Bacteria; kingdom Bacillati; phylum Actinomycetota; class Actinomycetes; order Micrococcales; family Micrococcaceae; genus Pseudarthrobacter; species Pseudarthrobacter adonitolis. The sequence goes on from NZ_JBVAYW010000001.1 coordinate 170,164, forward strand.
TACCCTTGTCGTACTCGTTGTGAGTGCCGCGGCTCTCGCCTTCACAGCCGTGGCCGGAATGTTATGGTGGCGCCGCAACAAGCGATCGAGCTAAGCCACACCGCCATTTACCGATGACAGAACAACGCCAAACACCACTGCGATTCACAGACCAGGATTCTCAAATCAACCGGTTCTTGAAATCCTTCGTTTCCGAGAAAGGCTGCCGTGCCGCAGGAGAGAAAGTCCCGCTCCCAACTTCGGCCAGCGTGAGCAGAACGCTGGGAGCAGCTTCCCGCGAAACTCGCCTAACGCCGCGCACCTGCGCATGGCGTAACTGGGCTTATCATTGCGATTCACGGAAGCAGGGGAGTTGCCGATGGCAGCCGGGTTAACACCCTCGTCTACCCGCGTTCTCGTCGCTAATCGTGCCGAGCTCGGCTGTAAGGGATGACGTACGGGAGGCCCGCCGTGGCCGACGAACTCTCCCCTATATTGGTTGTATTCGCCTTTGCTGGAATCTGTCAATAGCCAGTCCCAGGTCAGGCTGCTAGGCGGATTGTCCTTTCCGCCTAGTAGCGAACCACGACGGCAATGAAATGACTAGACCGACAATCCCGACTCTATTTTAAGTCCGCTGATTCAGGTACGTACTCGGCGTTTTGGCAAGAGCTTCCTTCCACCCCTCCGTAATTGCCGGTCCGAAGGTGGCGTTGAAGCGGTTCCACCAAGTGGGGGCGATTGAGAGGGACACCGCTCCGTCGCGGAGTATCCATGAAGCACTCTGGATAAGGTTGGTTCCCCAGGAGGGCGGCCAGTGGTGAAATCCAAGCGCTCTCTGCCTGAAGTAGCGGATGAATGTGCCGTAAGTAGTGGCCGAGATGTCCGCCGGCACCAAGCGGACATCTCGATTAGGCCCGGAGTTAGCTGGTCGTACGGTTTACCAGCCGTGCCCGGAGCCGGTGAAGATGAGGCATGATCCCGTAAATAACGATGGGGACGGCGACCGTTGCCAGTACGAAGGTGCGCAATACCGGGTGGAGAGTAATCAGCAGCTCGCCAAACAGCAGGTTGATCACCGTCAGAGTCGGGAATACAGCGAGCCAGATCATCAGTGCCAAGTGGTGTGTTGTCGGCGGCGCCGGACGGGCGGTCGTGGAGGGGTTGGACATGAGAGCTCCTAAAAATTCTTTTGCTTGATGTTAGGTTTTTTTGAAGTAGAAAAAGTGGGGTTAGGGGGTTAGAAGCCCAGATTGAAGGCTCTGACGGAGTCCCGGACGTCTTGGTCGACGAGGTCGGCGTTGATGGCCATGGCGGCGGCGGATCCTTCTCCGGCGGCGGTGATTACCTGGGCCCGGGGATTGGCTACATTGCCCGCTATCCACACACCCGGGACCGTGGTCTGACCGGTGCTGTCCTTGACGGCCCATCCGGTTTCATCAATCTGACAGCCGAGGCCGACGATGAGGTCATTGTTGGGAATGAAGCGCGGTGGAACGAAAAGTGCGCCGCGCGCGATGACGCTTCCGTCACCCATTTCGACGCCGCGCAGGTGATCATCTTCGGTCAGGACCCGGGCGATATCGCCTTCGACGATTCCGATTGAACGGGCCACCAGTTCCGAACGCTGAAGTGGTGTCAGGAACTCTGCCGGCACGAACAGCACAACGTCCTTGGCCCACTGACGAACAATCTGTGCGTAACGAATGGTATCCGGAGTACCGCCCAGGACACCGAGCTGCTGGTCGCGGACTTCGTAACCGTGGCAGTAGGGACAATGCAAAACATCCTTTGCCCACCGGTCGGCAAGGCCCGGGATGGATGGCAGTTCATCGCGCAGGCCCGTGGCCACGAGGAGACGACGTGTCAAAACCCGCCGCCCATCTGAAAGCAATACCCAGAATCCTGAGCCTGATGGGACCAGCTCGGTGACGGTGTCGGCAAGAATTTCGCCCCCATAGCCCTTTACCTCTTCCTGTCCCAAGGACAGGAATTCCCTGGGAGGGAGCCCATCCCGCGAAAGGAAACCGTGCATGTGTGAGGCCGGTGCGTTGCGGGGTTCCCCGGCATCGACCACCAGAACTTTGCGGCGGGCTCTGGATAGAACCAGAGCAGCCGACAATCCTGCGGCACCGCCGCCTACTATCAATACGTCGTAATCAGTCATGATTTCAGGGTCGCCCGGAAGTCCAGTGTCAGCAACAAACGTTGCCGTTTCCGGGAATCAGAGGTTTGATGGGCCTGTGGATGACCAAACAGCAGCGATCGCCTCAGCGCTCGATCAAGTGGGAATGCGGCTCAAGCGCCTACGTATGCAGCGCAGTGTCACTTTGACCAGTCTCGCCGCAACCACGGGTATCTCTAAAAGCACGTTGTCCCGGCTGGAGACGGGTCAGCGGCGCCCAAGCCTGGAACTGCTCCTGCCTCTGGCGCAGGCGTATCACGTACCTCTGGATGAGCTGGTCGGTGCACCCGAAGTCGGTGATCCGCGAATCCGCCTCAAACCCAGAAACGCGAACGGGCGCACCGTCATTCCGTTGACCCGGCAGCCCGGGGGCATGCAGGCGTGGAAGATCGTCATCCCTACTTCCAAAACCCGGCCCGCCCTCAAGACACACGACGGTTACGAATGGCTCTATGTCCTTTCGGGCCGCATGCGCCTTGTTCTCGGAGACCATGACCTGCTCCTTGGCCCCGGAGAAGTAGCCGAGTTCGACACCCATGTGCCCCATTGGTTCGGCAGTACAGGAGAACAGCAGGCAGAGGTACTCAGTGTTTTCGGCGGACAAGGCGAAAGGATGCACGTCCGCGCGAAAGCCAGCAAGAACCGCAACGAATAGCACCACCGAAACCGCAGAACAGCTCTGCCGGATCCTCGGGACCCCGCCGCATCGGTTGCGGCACTGGCAGCTTGGGAATAGCGCGCCGCCGGCGACCATCGTTACCACTGGAGATCGGCTTAGCGTGACTTTCCCGAGCATGGTCCTCAAGCCCCCATGACCACGATCTTCACGCATAAGCCGACAATCGTGGGCCAACGCGTCAAACTGCGACCGGTTCAGGCTCAGGACGCACCTATAGTGCATCGGATGCTTCAGGACGCCGAAGCCGCAATTCTGACCGGAACGGTGCACTCCAGCAGCCAGACAACGCTGCCTTGGACTGTTGATGACCTCCGCGTCACGTACGAACGCTGGAGCTCCGCTGATGACCGTCTCGTCCTCGCCGTGATCGATCAGGAGACGAACGCGATGGTTGGAGAAGTCGTGCTCAACGACTGGAACGAGTGGAATCGCTCCTGCGGCTTCCGCACTTTCCTTGGCGCGCCGAAGGCCGCGGCCGGGGGCTTGGCAGTGAGGCGACCGAGCTGATTGTCCGGCACGGCATACACGAGCTTGGTCTCCACCGAATAGCTCGTGAGGTTTACGCCTTCAACCCACGCGCCCGGCATGTCTATGAGAAAGTAGGATTTCGCCACGAAGGAACGGGCCGGGACTCGCTGTGGTTCGACGAGCAATGGATTGACGTCCACTACATGTCGATCCTTGAAACCGACGTACCACTGAGCCAGTACAGGATTCTTCACCGTGCACTCGTTTTTGCTGGGAGTTTAGCGCTGGACGTGCACACAGAAACGCACTAAAACCGCTTCCGTCGAGTCCGAGACAGTAAAGGTGGGATCACGCATGGCGGCCCGAAAGTCGGGGCTATGCCAGAATTCCTCGTGGCCTACACGCCAGTCGGAGACCGTCTGGTAACCCTCGCCTTCGTTGATCGCGTGAGCTGCATCAACGGTGCCGAGGGGCACAACGCGAACCTCGGTAACTTCCGTGATGCAGACGGGCCGCCCTGACGAATCAACGACCACACCGCGTTCACCGACGACGGGCAACGGCTCTTTGTCTAGCTTGTATTGGACGACAAGAGAGGTCGTGCTCGTCTTCCGTCCGTCAAGGATCGCGCCCACGAGTGCATCTCGCAGGGGGCCCGGAAACCCGTACTCTTCGACCGGTAGACCAGCAATTTTGTCTGGAGATAGCATGCTGAAAATCCTAGAGTGTCCCACATACTTAAGCATGACCGTCCAGTTGTGGGGTGGCGGGCAAGGCCTTGTTCAGCTTCGGGAGCAGGAGCATCACGGCGGCCACACCCACCACGACGCCGAGCGTCTGAAGAACGGCGGGCAAGGTGGCCTGGGAGGCGCTCTCGAAGGCGGCCAGCAGTGTGTTGTGGCCCGGTACCCGCGGTGCCGGTAGCCATGGGGACCTGCTGGAGGAAGATGATCGCGGCGATGCCGAGCGTGAAGCCCTCCACCACCGGCCACGGGATGAAGGCCACCGCACGGCCCAACCCGCTAATGCCCAGGATGGCCACCAGCAGCCCTGCGAACAGGGAAACCAAAGCGATGCTGCCGACGCCGTGCGTGGCGACGACCGGGGCCAGCACCACGACCATCGCGCCGGTGGGGCCGGAGACCTGGACGTGCGAGCCGCCCATTACCGCAGCCACCAGGCCGGCCACGACGGCGGTGATGAGTCCGGCTTCGGCGCCGACGCCGGAGCTCACTCCGAATGCCAGGGCCGAAGGGCCACAATCCCTACGGTGATGCCGGCCAGCAGATCCGTTTTCCAGGACAAGCGCAGCCCGTCATAGTCACGGCGGGATGGCAGGAACCGGCTGAGGTGAGCCAGTGCGGCACTCATGAATTTGAACCCTTCAGATGTTCGCGGGACAGTCCCTGCGCGAGTTTGAGCTGCTCGTTGGAATTGGCCAGGCTGTCGAGGAGGAACGTTCGGGCGATGGCCAGCAATTCGGCGATCTTCGGATGGGCCAGCCGGTAGGTCACGGTGTTTGCGGAACGGACCGAGGTCACCACCCGGTGCCGGCGCAGGGTGGCGAGATGCTGGGAAAGGTGGGATGCCTCGAGGCCCGTCTCGGATAGCAGGTAGCTGACGGTCGCCGAGTTGTCCGGCGCCGCGGACAGCAGTTCGAGCACACGGATCCGCGCCGGGTGGGCGAGGGCCTTGAACAGGTTCGCCTTGATCTCGTACAAGGGGGTTTGCGCTGCCGAAATCATCGCTGCCTGTGCTTTCTCGTCACCGTCGATCCTGGGACCGGCCATGAATTAATGAATTAATGTTTTCATCATATCGCATTGGTAATCCTGTACAGCCTGATGTCATCGGCGCGGGCGCCCGGACGCAGAACGATAGGCTTGAGGCCATGACTATCAATCCGGACCTGCAGGGCCGCAGCTACCCTGCCGCAGAGGTTTACGACGTCGGCCGCGAGAAGATCCGCGAGTTCGCCCGCGCGGTCAAGGCCACGCACCCAGCCCACTTCGACGTCGAGGCCGCCAAGGCCCTGGGGCACACAGACTTGGTGGCGCCGCCCACGTTCGCCATCGTCATCGCCCAGCGCGCCGATGCCCAGCTGATCGAGGATCCGGATGCCGGCATCGACTTCTCCCGCGTGGTCCACGCCGACCAGCGCTTCATCCACCACCGCCCCATCTTCGCCGGGGACCGCCTGGTAGCCGAACTGCACGTTGACGGCGTCCGCGCCATGGGCGGCGGGGCCATGATCACCACCCGCCAGGAAATTTACGCCCTCGCAGCAGGCGAGTCGCGCGAGGCAGTCGCCACCACCACGTCATCCATCCTCGTCCGCGGAGAGGGACAGTAACCATGAGCCCCAGCTTCCACGAACTCAGCGCCGGCCAGGACATCGGCAGCCGCACCATCGAGGTCACCCGCACCGACCTGGTCAAGTACGCCGGCGCCTCCGGCGACTTCAACCCCATCCACTGGAACGAAGCCTTCGCCACCGGCGTGGAACTGCCCGGCGTCATCGCCCACGGCATGTTCACCATGGGCGCCGCCGTGCAGCTGGTGACCGACTGGGCAGGCGACCCCGCCGCCGTCGTCGACTTCCAGACCCGCTTCACCAGGCCGGTCCTGGTCACGGACACCACCGGAACCCCGGCAGCCGGGGCCACCATCGAGGTCAGCGGCGCCATTGGAAAGCTCGACGCCGACTCCGGCACCGCCCGCGTGGACCTCACCGTGGTTTCTGCCGGCCAGAAAGTGCTGATGAAGGCCCAGGCAGTCGTCAGGCTGTCCTGAGCAGCCACGATCCATTGACCGCCAACACCACTGCCGAGGTCACCGCCTGGCGCAATGCCGTGGTGGTTGCCTACGGCGCTAGTGGACTGGCCTTCGCCTCGTGGGTTTCCCGCCTGCCGGCGATTCGGGACGGGCTTGACCTGACTCCGGGCAATATCGGCCTGCTGCTGCTGTGCATGACGTTGGGTTCCTTTCTCTCTGTGTCCGCCTCGGGGCTGATTGTGCTCCGGCTGGGTTCCAAGAGGACCATCCGGACCGGCAGCATCATGGTGGGCTGTGGACTGGCCATCGCCGGTTTCGGAACCTCGGTCCTGGCTACCCCGGTAGCCGTGGCGGTGGGCCTGGCCGTCATCGGACTGGGCGCCGCCAGCTGGAATACCGCCTCCAACGTGGAGGGCGCCGCGGTGGAACGCGCGGTGGGCCGTCACATCATGCCCCGGCTCCATGGGTCCTTTAGCCTGGGCACCGTGGCCGGTGCCGGCCTTGGCGCGTGGGCTGCGGCTGCGTCCGTCCCGGTGTTCTGGCACTTGGCGGCGGCCGGCGCCGTGGTTGCCGTTTCGGTGACGACGGCGGCAGCCTGGTTTCGTGCGGATGTCACCCCCGTAGCGGGGGAGCGGACCTATGTGCCGGACAACTTCGAGGATCCGTCCACGGGTCCTATCCCCATCATCACCCCGGGCGCGCGGGCCGAGGGTGGCGATGTCCCGCTGGACAACAAGCGCAAAATCGCAGAGGCCTGGCGGGACCGGCGAACCCTGCTGCTGGGAGTCCTGGTCCTGGGGCTTGCACTGGCCGAAGGCGCAGCGGGGGACTGGGTGGCGTTGGCCCTCGCCGACGGGCACGGCCAGACTGACGCTGCCGGAGCCGCCGGCTACGGGCTCTTCGTGACCTTCATGGCCATCGGACGCTTCGCTGGCACGGTGGTCCTGGACCGCTTCGGCCGCGTGCCCGTGATGCGCTGGTGCGCCGCGATGGCGGTCTTCGGCCTCGGCCTGTTTGTGTTTGCCCCCGTTCCCTGGCTCGCGTACGTGGCCCTGGCGGTCTGGGGACTCGGCGCGTCCCTGGGATTCCCGGTCGGAATGTCCGCCGCGGCAGACGATCCGGCCAAGGCTGCCGCCCGGGTCTCCGTTGTCGCCACGATCGGCTACGGCGCCTTCCTGTGCGGACCGCCGCTGCTGGGGCTGCTGGCCGAACACGTGGGCATCCTGCACTCGTTGCTTGCCGTGATGGTGATGCTGGTGGTCAGCTTCCTGCTCTCGCCGGTGGCCCGGAAACTTCCCTAGCTTTCGCCTAAGTTAGGGTGGAGAGGTGACCCAAACACTGCTCTCCTCCCTGACCACGGCCGCCGTCGGAGGACCCGCCGGTAAGTATGTTGAGGCCAGAACCGAGGCGGAGATCATCGACGCCGTCCGCACGGGTGACGCTGCGGGGGAGCAGGTCCTCATTCTCGGCGGCGGCTCCAACCTCCTGATTTCCGACGACGGGTTCCCCGGCACCGTGGTCAGGATCGCCTCCGAAGGGTTCGTTGTCAACGCCGAGGATTCCTGCGGCGGCGTGGCGGTGGTGGTCCAGGCCGGCCACAACTGGGATGCCCTGGTGGAACATGCCGTGCTGCATGCGTGGTCTGGTCTCGAAGCCCTCTCGGGTATCCCGGGCGCCACAGGCGCCAGTCCCGTGCAGAACGTCGGGGCCTACGGATCTGACGTCTCCCAGACCATCGCGGCGGTACGCACCTGGGACCGGACTCGGAACGCGGTCCAGACCTTCACCAACTCCGAGCTGAAATTCGGCTACCGCGACTCCATTCTGAAGCAGACCACGGTAGACGGCTCGCCCCGCTACGTGGTGCTGACCGTGGAATTCCAGCTGCCGCTGGGCCGGATGAGTGCGCCCATCCGATACGCCGAACTGGCCCGCTCATTGGGCGTGGAGGCAGGCAAACGGGCGTACTCCAACGATGTGCGCCGGGAGGTTCTGCGGTTGCGGGCTTCCAAGGGCATGGTGCTGGACCCGGCCGACCGGGACACGTATTCTACGGGCTCCTTCTTCACCAACCCGATAGTCCCCGTGGACGTGGCGGCAGGGCTGCCGGAGACCGCACCGCAGTACCCCGCCGGGGCGGTCGGGCTGGTGAAGCTGTCGGCCGCGTGGCTGATCGACCAGGCAGGGTTCGGCAAGGGCTATGGCCTGGAGGAGTGCAGTGCCTCCGGTGGGCGGGCGTCATTGTCCACGAAACACACGCTGGCCATCACCAACCGCGGCTCCGCCAGCGCCAAGGACATGCTGGCCATCGCGCGCGAGGTGCGTGCCGGCGTCGTCGAACGCTTTGGCATTGAACTGCACCCGGAACCGTTGCTCATCGGCCTGACGCTCTAGCGTCAGCCTGCTCGAGTGGCCGGCGCCAGGCGCCCGTCCACGGCGCCTATCAGCCGGACGTTCGTGGCCATGCCCAGCAGGGCGGCGGCCCAGCCGGTCAGCGCCAAATATGGACCCATAAACAGCCAGACCATGAGTCCCGGAAGGGCCGGGTTGGTGGCGGCCGCGAGGATGCAGGCCACCAAACCGATGACGGAGGTGGCATGGGCGAGGATCCAGAGCAGCCGGCCGCTGACGGGATAGAGCTTCCAGTCGCGCACAATGTGGACCTTGCCGCGGCCCACCCGGATGCCGGGAAACAGGACGGCGTACCCTCCGCCCAGCGAGAGGAACAGGGACGGCAACAAGAGTTCCAAGGGTGCCTCGCCGCCGCCTCCCGCGGGCTGGAAACCAATGGCTGTGGCCAGCCCGATGGCCACGCCGGCCAGGACCGAAACGGTCCCTGCCACCAGCCATATCTGTGTTCCGCGCGCGAACAATTGCCACAAACTCCCCAAAGTCATGCTTACACCCTATCGGGCCAGGTCCTACGATGAGGACATGGCAGTGAACCGCGTAAGCCCCCAGGTGATGGGCAGGCTCCGGCTTGCCTCTCAAGGATTGCTTGGCCCCGGACTTGGCTCAGTCGAGGATGCGGTCCGCTGGATGACGGCCACGCAGGCTCAGGACTTGCAGGCAGCGCTCTGGGCCATCGGCCTTCGCGTTCCGGGCGCCGGGTTGACCGACGTGCGCGCTGCACTGCACAGCGGCGGTGTGGTCCGGTCCTGGCCGATGCGCGGCACCCTGCACTTCGTGGCTCCGGAGGATCTGCGCTGGATGCTGGGCCTGACCACCGAGCGACTCAGCCGCATCGTTGCCGGCCGGCACCGGGAACTGGACATCACGTGGGCGGACATCGAGAAATGCCGCGAAGTTGCCTTGGAGCGGATTGCGGCCGGCGGCCCCGTGAGCCGGAGCGAAGTCTTCGACGTGTTTGAGGCGGCAGGGCAGCCCACCACCGGCCAGCGGGGGATCCACATCCTGGGGACGCTCTGCCGGCACACCTGGTTGGTTCAAGGCCCATTGGCCGGGAACCAGCAGCTGTTGGTGGCGTTCGATGACTGGATCCCGGTGTCGCGGGACCTTGAACAGCAGGAAGCGATCGCCGAGTTCATGCTGCGCTACTTCTGCAGCCACGGCCCTGCCACCGTCCGCGACTTCGCCTGGTGGACGCAGCTTCCCCTGACCGATGTCCGGGCAGCGTTTGAGCTGGTCAGCGGGCAGCTGGTGGAGCTGGAATTCGGGGGTGTCCACTATTGGATGTCACCGGAGACTGCGTCAATGCTCGACGACGGTGTGCCCGGCCAGCGGTCCGTCCTCCTCCTGCCGGGCTTCGACGAGTTTGTGCTGGGCTACATGGACCGGAGCCTTGTGCTGGCCCCTGAGCACGCCAACAAGATCGTCCCGGGCGGCAACGGAGTGTTCAAGAAGACCGTCGTGGCAGGGGGAGAAGTGATCGGCACGTGGGCGCGGGCTGGAACGACCCGGAGCGCCGCCGTCGTGCCTGAGCTGTTTAACGACGCCAAGCCACTCGGGCCCGCTGCGCAGGCCGCCGTCAACAGAGCTGCCGAACAGTACCTCGCATTCCTGGACAGCTGAGACGGGCTCCGCCAGCGCATGCCCCCGCAGCCGACGCAAAAGCGGCCCCGCGCCGCTTTTGCGGGGCAGGGACTTGCGGGGGAGTTACAGGTTCCCGGTGGCGATGTTGAGCATGCGGCGCAGCGGCTCGGCGGCGCCCCAGAGCAGCTGGTCGCCCACGGTGAAGGCGCTGATGTATTCCGGGCCCATTTCCATCTTGCGGATGCGGCCCACGGGGATGTCCAGCGTGCCGGACGCGGCCACGGGGGTCAGGCCTGCCATGGAGTCTTCTTTGGTGTTCGGGATGACCTTGGCCCACTCGTTGTCCTCGGCGAGGAGCGTCTCGATCTCGGCCACGGAGAGGTCCTCGCGGAGCTTCAGCGTCAGTGCCTGCGAGTGCGAACGCATGGCGCCGATCCGGATGCACAGGCCGTCCATGATGATCCGGTTTTCGTCCGAGGTGCCCAGGATCTTGTTGGTTTCAACCCCGGCCTTCCACTCTTCCTTGGACTGTCCGTTGCCCAGGTCCGCGTCGATCCACGGGATGAGGGAGCCGGCCAGCGGCACGCCGAACTGGGTGGCGTCGATGTCGGAGCGCTGGTGGGCCAGGACCTTGCGGTCAATTTCCAGGATGGCCGACGCCGGGTCGTCCAGTTCCGAGCGGACCTCGGCGTTGAGCGTGCCGAACTGGCTGAGCAGTTCGCGCATGTGGCGGGCGCCGCCGCCGGACGCCGCCTGGTAAGTCATGGACGTGCCCCATTCGACGAGTCCGTTCTTGAACAGCCCGCCGAGGCCCATAAGCATGCAGGAAACAGTGCAGTTGCCGCCGATGAAGTCCTTAGTGCCGTTGATCAGGCCCTTGTCGATGACGTCGCGGTTGATCGGGTCCAGCACGATGATCGAGTCGTCGTTCATGCGCAGCGTGGAGGCGGCGTCGATCCAGAGGCCGTCCCAGCCGCGGCTGCGCAGCTCGGTGTGCACGCGCTTGGTGTAGTCCCCGCCCTGGGCGGTGACAACAATGGGCAGCTTAGCCAGCGTATCGACGTCGAACGCGTCCTCAAGCTTGCCGGCCGCGCCAGCGGCAGCACCGGCAACAGCCGGGGCGGCACCTCCCGCGTTTGACGTGGAGAAGAACACCGGGTTGATGTTGGCGAAGTCGCCCTCATCCTGCATGCGCTGCATCAGGACGGAGCCGACCATGCCGCGCCATCCGACCAGGCCGACGGCGGGGGTAGCTGCTGTAGTCATTCGTACAGTTTAGACGCCGGAACGGGCAGGGCGCAGTCGGTTACGTCACTCCCGTGGGGATGGTACGTCAGAATCAAGGCCCTTCCCCAACGGCATCAGGAGTATCACCCCAGAGGCGACGAACAACAGCCCGAGCACGGCCGTCACAATTCCGATGCCCCACCAGGTACTGACCTGGGCTTGGCCGCGGCCAGGCGAGAACCCGATCTCATCATCGGCATAGCTATGCAGCTCATATTTTCACGACCCGGCACCCACGCCAAACAATGAGGCGTCAGCCGCGGTTGGTTTCCTCCAGCACCGCGGCTTTCCGGAGTCGCAACGCGTAGAAGGCGCCGAAGGCGAACACCTGCGTCACCACCACCAGCACGATGGCCCCCGCGATCTTGTTGCCGCCCAGGATCATGGTCAGGCCAACGATCGCAGACAGCAGCGCGAGCAGCGGCAGCAGCATGTAGCCCAGTACAAACAGTGTTTCTGGTTTTTTCAACATCTCAGCCCTGCGTCCTCATCCATTTGGTAAACCTGTAGCGCGTTCCGTTGGCTGCCGTCAGCCACCCGTCTGGCGGGACGGACGCCGCCGCCTCCCAGGTCTCGTCGAGCTCGGGAGCGAACGTGTCGCCGTCGGCCTCCACATCGATGGTGGTGACCACCGCAACATTGGCGAGTTCGGTGGACTGGCGGAAGACTTCCCCGCCGCCCAGGATCCACACCGTCCCGCCGCCGTCGACGAACTGCGACTCAAGGAGTGCATCATCCAGGGAGGGGACCACGACGGCGCCCTCCGCCTCAGGCGATTCGCCCCAGTTTTTCTGCCGCGTGATCACAATGTTCGTCCGGCCAGGCAGAGGACGGTACTTGTCCGGGAAGGACAGCCACGTCTTGCGGCCCATGATCACCGGGTGCCCCATGGTGAGCCGGTTGAAGTGCTTCAGGTCCTCGGGCAAACTCCACGGCATGTCGCCGTTCTTGCCGATCACACCCCCGGACGTCTGGGCCCACACCAGGCCGACGCCGGTCACGGAACCGGCAAGCTCCTGCGTGAAGGCCTGGGGGTCTGCTGCGTTCTCGGTGCTCATACGGCGATCGGGGCCTTGATCGTGGGGTGGTGCTGGTAGCCCACCACTTCGAAGTCCTCGAGCGTGTAGTCGAAGATTGAGGCCGGCTTCCGGGTGATCCTCAGCTGCGGGTATTCATAGGGTTCCCGGTCCAGCTGCTTCAGGACCTGGTCCATATGGTTCTCGTAGATGTGGACGTCGCCGCCTGTCCATACAAACTCGCCAGGCTCCAGCCCCACCTGCTGCGCAATCATGCAGGTGAGCAGGGCGTAGGAAGCGATGTTGAAGGGCACGCCCAGGAACATGTCCGCCGAGCGCTGGTACAGCTGGCAGGACAATTTGCCGTCAGCCACATAGAACTGGAAGAACGCGTGGCACGGGGGCAGCGCCATGTCCTTGAGCTCGGAGACGTTCCAGGCAGACACGATGTGCCGGCGCGAGTCCGGATTGGCTTTGAGGTTCTCCACCAGCTCGGCGATCTGGTCGATGTGGCCGCCGTCAGGGGTGGGCCAGCTGCGCCACTGGACGCCGTACACGGGACCCAGTTCGCCGTCCGGGTCAGCCCACTCGTTCCAGATGCTCACGCCCTGGTCCTGCATCCACTTCACGTTCGATTCGCCGCGCAGGAACCACAGCAGCTCCACTGCCACGGACTTGAAGTGCACGCGTTTGGTGGTGATCAGCGGGAAGCTCCGGCCAAGGTCAAAGCGCAATTGACGGCCGAAAACGCTGGTGGTTCCGGTGCCCGTGCGGTCGGATTTGTGCGTGCCATGGGCCAGGACATCGCGGAGGAGGTCTTCATAAGGCGTCGGGATGCTCACGGCTAAAGTCTACCGGGCCATGCTCGGCCAGCCGGCAAGGCTTCGTCGGCTGGCTTCAGCGTTCGCCGCCGGCTGCGCCATCCTTCAGCGCTTCCGTAGCTTGCCGCGGACCAGATCCAGCAGCAGCTCACCGCCGAGCCGGGCGTCGCGCCCGGCGTTGACCGAAAAACCTAGTCGTCGAAGGGCTTGAACTGCTCCACGGCCACGATGCGGTGCTTGTTATCGACGGCCACGTGGCACACCACCAGCTCGCCCGGGGAAAGATAAGGGTCCGAGTCCGGCAGGAGTGCTCGCAACCGCCCTGGCATGTGCTTGCCCAGTTGGGCCATCACTGTAGGCAGTGCCGGACGATGTGTGCAGACCGCGACTGGCTGTTGCTTGTCCAGGAGCGCCTCAATGATGGCTGCGGTTTTTTTGGGGGTCCTGGCGTGCTTGTGTTCTGTCAGCGCGTCCACCAGTTTGACCTTGGCACCTGTTGCCCGGAGGTACGGCGCCACCGTGGACACGCAGCGCTGCCAGGGACTGGTCACCACGCGCGGCGGCTTCCAGGCCTGCAGCAAACGGCCGACGGCCTGCGCCTGCCTGATGCCCGTCGCGGCAAGGGGCCGTTCACCCTCGGCTTTGGACCAGGACGACCGGGGCTTGGCCTTTGCATGCCGCACCACGATTAGCGGCCACGTGTTCAGTTCTCCGCGTTTATGGGCAGCGTGCAGGTGCTCCAGGGGGACGGCGTCGGTCGGGTTGGTCAGCAGCCCAGCGGCCGTTTCAGGGGCGCACCACACCACGCGGTCCACCTCCTTGCCGTCGGGAACGAGGCGGGCACCGTTGACGTGGACCGCCCAGTAGTGGACCACCTTCAGTCCGGACGGCACCCGGTAGTGGATGGGCGGCAGTGGGATGCCCAGGGGCGCGGCAAGTCCGATCTCCTCCTGCACCTCACGGGCCGCGCATTCGGGAAGGGTCTCGCCGGCGTCGATCTTGCCCTTGGGCCAGGACCAGTCGTCATACCGCGGACGGTGGATCAGCAGGACTTCAAGACCGTCCGAGTTGATACGCCAGGGCAGCGCCCCGGCCGCGACGACGGCAACTGCTTCGCCGGGATGGTCTGTCTGGTCTGCTACGAGGATGTCGCTCGCCAACGCCGTAGCCCTACCGCCGGCTCAGGCTGCGCTGGCGGGTGCGCGACGCCAACAGCCAGGACTGGATGTCGTCGAGGTGGCTGCCGTCGTCGGCAATGTGGCGCCGGTTCCACAGGCCCTGGTTATCCAGATGCCAGCTGGCTGTCTCCGAATCCATGTAGCGCCGCAGCAGGTTAAGGACGTAGCTGATGTCGTCGGCATTGGACAGCTGGACCAGGGCCTCGACCCTGCGGTCCAGGTTCCGGTGCATCATGTCGGCCGAGCCGATGTAAACCACAGGATCGCCGCCGTTCGCGAAGGCGAACACCCGGGAGTGTTCCAGGAAGCGGCCCAGCACCGACCGCACGGTGATGTTGTCGCTGAGGCCCGGGACGCCGGGACGCAGCGAGCAGATGCCGCGCACAATGACGTCCACCATCACGCCGGCCTGGGAAGCGCGGTAAAGGGAGTCGATGATGGCTTCGTCCACCATGGAGTTGACCTTGATCTGCACCCTGGCGGCCAGACCGGCCCGGGCGTTGCGGATCTCCGCCTCGATGCGGTCGATCAGTCCGGAGCGGACGGAGCGGGGAGCAACCAGGAGCCGCTTGAACGTGGACTTCGGCGCATAGCCTGAGAGCTGGTTGAACAGCTTGGAAAGGTCCTCGCCCACCTGGTCGTTGGCGGTCAGCAGGCCAAGGTCCTCGTAGTAGCGGGCCGTGCGGGGGTGGTAGTTGCCGGTGCCGATGTGGCAGTAGCGGCGCAGCCCGTCCACTTCCTGGCGGACCACCAGCGACAGCTTGCAGTGGGTTTTCAGGCCCACGATGCCGTAGACCACGTGGACGCCCGCCTGTTCCAGCTTGCGGGCCCAGGAGATGTTGGCCTGCTCATCGAACCTGGCCTTGATCTCCACGAGGGCCAGTACTTGCTTGCCGGCCTCGGCGGCATCGATCAGGGCATCAACGATGGGGGAGTCGCCCGACGTCCGGTACAGGGTCTGCTTTATGGCCTGGACCTTGGGGTCCGCGGCCGCCTGTTCCAGGAACGCCTGCACCGAGGTGGAGAAGGAGTCGTACGGGTGGTGGAGCAGGATGTCGCGGCGGCGCATGGCCGAGAAAACGTTGGCGGCCTTGGCCGTCTCGGACTCGTTGAGGAACCGGGACGTGTGCGGCAGGTGCTTGGGGTAATGAAGGTCGGCACGGTCAATTCCGGCGATGACGGACAATCCGCGGAGGTCCAACGGAGCCGGGAGCGAGTACACCTCGGACTCTTCTACTCCGAGTTCACGGATGAGCAGGGCCCGGATGTTCGGGTTGATGTCGTGGGTGACCTCGAGACGGACGGGCGGGCCGAACCGGCGGCGCAGGAGTTCTTTCTCCAGCGCCTGCAGGAGGTTCTCGGCGTCGTCCTCTTCCACCTCGAGGTCCTCGTTACGGGTGACGCGGAAGATGTGGTGTTCCAGGACTTCCATGCCGGCGAAGAGCTTGTCCAGGTGGACGGCGATGACTTCCTCAAGCGCGATAAAACGCGCCACGCGTCCCGCGACAGCCCCGGCCCGCGGACCGTCGATGGAGATAAGACGGGGAAGCTGGTCCGGAACCTTGAGGCGGGCGAAGAGTTCCTTGTCGCTCACAGGGTTGCGCACCACCACGGCCAAGTTCAGGGACAGCCCCGAGATGTAGGGGAACGGGTGTGCCGGGTCCACGGCCAGCGGCGTCAGGATCGGGAAGACCTTTTCGGCGAACATGGCGCTGAGCTGCTGCTTGGCGGCGTCGTCCAGTTCGTCCCAGTGCATCAGGTGGATGTGCTCATAGGCCAAGGCGGGGCGGATCTGTTCGGCGTAGACCTGGGCATGGCGCTGCTGGAGGCGGTGGGCTTCGTCGCCGATCTTTTCCAGCACCTCCACAGGGCTGAGGCCGGCCGGGGACGGCACGGCGAGGTTGGTGGCGATGCGCCGCTTCAGGCCTGCCACGCGGACCATAAAAAACTCGTCCAGGTTGGACGCGAAGATGGACAGGAAGGCCACGCGTTCCAGCAAGTGGAGGGTGGGATCTTCGGCGAGTTCCAGGACGCGGGAGTTGAAAGCCAGCCAGCTGAGCTCGCGGTCCAGGAAACGGTCCGGCCGGATGTCCCCTTCGGGCACAAGGTTGGGCGCAAACTCGGGGATGTCAATCCGATCCTGCGTTGCACGCGAGGCAGGGACTTCAGACGAGCCGAAGCGCGCGCGCACCGGCACTGAAGCGCCCTCGGACGTGACTGTTCCGGCGGGTTCCGGTTTCATGGTCTCTCCTCTTACCTGGCGCTTGATGCTGGCCCTCGGCCGTCGCGGTTCTCTACCAACCTTACAATCAATCAGCGTCCACAAGCCCTAGACTTCGGCCCGTCCTGAGCCGTTAGTCACACGAGTGGGCTAACTCACCGGGGTGCCACTAAACGGAGGCCAGCGGGCCGTACATGACGTCCATATCCCAGCGTGTGAAGCCCAGGCCCCGGTAGAGGGAAACGGCCGCGGTGTTGTCGGCGTCCGTGTAGAGCATGACGGCGTGAAGCCCCAGGCCCTGGAGATGCCTGATGCCGGCCACCGTGAGCGCCTTGCCCAGGCCCATACCCTGCGCGGCCGGTGTGACGCCCACCGCGTAAACCTCGCCGATCGCCGGGTGGGCGCCGTGGCGGGGATGCACCTTGGTCCAGTGGAATCCCAGCAACCTGTCCTCGGTGTCCACCGCCAGCAGGAAGCCGGCAGGATCAAACCAGTCCTCGGCCATCCGGGCATCCAGGTCCACGCGGGACATGGAGCCCTGCTCGGGATGGTGGGCAAAGGCGGCGCGGTTCGCAGCCAGCCAGCGGTCCTCGTCCTTGCCCGGCACAAAGGCGCGGAGCGTGACGCCGTCCGGGAGGCCGACGTCGGGCAGTTCCGCAGTGGCGGTAGTCATCCTCATCTTCCAGAGTTCGCGCACCGGACCGTATCCGTAGCGGGCTGCGAGGTCCGCTGCCGCCTCGTGGTTGCCGTGGGACCAGGCCTTCAGGCCCGCCAGGCCGCGCCCGGACTTGAGCGCGCCGACAAGGCGGTCCGCCACGCCTTGGTTGCGGTAGCTGGGATGGACGGCAATTTCCAGGACTCCGCTGCCGTCCGCGTCCTCCACAACAACTGCAAACCCGGCCAGGTCCTGGCCGGAGGAGGGATCGGAATCCTCGTCCGGCGCGTAGAGCGCAAGGGTCAGAAGGGAATGCTCTGCCGAGTCCCCGGCGCGGAGCGTCACCACTGTTTGCTCGGAAAGCGAGGGGTTGCCGTCAGACTCCTCGGCAGCTGCCAAGAGCGCCACGCAGTCCTTCAGCAGTTGTTCTTCCACGCCGCCGTGGACAACAAGGACGGGCCATTTTTCCGGGTGCGCAGGACTCATGAGGCTAGGCTATACGCCCCGGCCGGAAGGCGCTCCGATTTGATGGCCCCGGGGCAGGCACGTATAGTCGTTATCTCACCCGCCGGTCATGGTGGGAACGAGGGGGATCCACCAGTGGGGTGGCCTCGATACGTTCGACCCGTATGTCCTCCACAAATAAAGCTTCACCAATACAGGAACAGCCCCGGACCACTGGCCCGGGGCTGTTCCTGTCTGACCGGTATCAGGCTTCCGTCAGTTCGTCTTCCTGCTGCCGCACCAGAGTCAGGCGGTAGCCGACGTTCCGGACCGTGCTGATGAGGTTTTCGTGGTCGGCGCCGAGTTTGGCACGCAGCCGCCGGACGTGGACATCCACGGTGCGCGTGCCGCCATAGTAGTCATAGCCCCACACCTCGGTGAGCAACTGCTGGCGGGTGAAGACGCGGCCGGGGTGCTGGGCCAGGTATTTGAGGAGTTCGAATTCCTTGAAGGTCAGGTTCAGGGGCGCTCCGTTGACGCGGGCCGTATAGCTCGCTTCATCGATGACCACGCCTGCCGCCCGGATCTCCGTGGGGGCGTCATCCTTGTCCGGAACTGCCCGCGCCACGGAGAGCCTGATGCGGGCTTCCACTTCGGCGGGACCGGCCGAATCGAGCACGATGTCATCGACAGCCCAAGCCGACGAAACAGCAGCCATGCCGCCTTCGGTCAGGATCAGGACCAAGGGTGCGCTCAGGCCGGTGGCTTTCAGCAACTGGGTGAGGGAGCGGGCGCCCACCAGGTCCTTACGGGCGTCCAGGAGCACAATATCGCAGGGATCTGTCTCCAGCAGGGCTGTGGGTTCCGCGGCGAGGATGTGCACGCGGTGGTTCAGCAATTCCAAGGCAGGCAGAATGTCTACCGAAGAACCGGTGCTGTTCGTCAATAGCAGGATGTGCGACATTGTTCCTCCAAGGGGCGTCCGCGCATCTTCGGGCGACTGAACCGGGTTTTCACCGGCCGGTACTATCTCACTGCAGCGGACTTGGCCGACTAAGGATCTTTCCGGGCGGCATCAGGGGCAGGAAGCGTAGCTGAACTCCGAGTATACCCATCGGCCCGCGCGACGGCATGGATTCCGGCCCGGCAAACCGTCGTTTTGCGACATATCCGGGTCATATAAGGCAGGATTGAGCCGTGGGGCAGAACGCCCTGACGCGGTAGGCAGAGCCGCCGGGTCCACAGCCAGAATGGGATGCCACGAATTGAGCGCAGAGTCGAAGCCGCCGCGAACCGGCCGGCCGGGTCCCCGATGACCGCCCAGGTGCAGGCCCCGGCAAAGTCACTGGGCTCGTGGGTCATCGGTGTTGTTGGAGTGTCGGGCCTTGTGGCGATCATCGCTGGCGTCTACGTCTCACGCGAGGCACTTATCGGCGTCGCCGCGGTGATTGCTGTGGCGGTAGGCATCGGCTGGCCTCACTTCCTCCGCATTCCGGCAAAGAAGACCCTGGCTGCCGTCATTGCGCTGCCCGGCGTCGGATCGGCGCTCGCTGCCGGCTTCGTCCCTGCCCCGGGTTTCCTGGACTGGACGCCTGCCTTCATGGCGCTGGGAATGATGGCCGTGTTTGTGGTGCAGCTCATCCGAGGCACCGGCCAGGCCCAACGGCTTGAATCCACCCTGGGCTGCTGCGCCGGTGTGCTGCTCTCGTGCCTGGGTGCAGGCTGGATTGCCGGCGCGCGCTTCAACGGCGTCCGCGAGATGCTCCTGGTGGCAGCCATCAGCGCTGCCGTGGCACTGTTAGCCGGCCTGATCCGCTGGCCGGACAGCATCGTGGCCCCTCTCGGCATCGTCATGGCAGGACTTGCCGGGCCGCTCACTGGCCTGGTTTTCTCCGACATTGCCGTTCTGCCGGCGGCGATCTTCGGCGTTGTGGTGGGCGCCGTACTGGTCAGCTTCCGCCGCCTCGTAACACTCCGCGGCGGTCCGCTGAATCTTTTGGCTGCGGTTAGCATGGGGCTTGCGCCGGTTTCGGCCGTCGGCTCCCTGGCTTACTTCATAGACAAACTACTCATCTACTAACCGGTTAGGATGGCATCATGTCCGTACTTGCATTTGAAATCTTCTTCCTCGTCCTGCTCGGCATCGCCAGCCTGTCCATGGCCTGGTTCGCTGGCTTTGTGGTTTACCGCCTCTTCAGAGGCCAGAAGTAAACCCGTTCAACGAGCTAGCATTTTCCTGAGGTAATTGCCGTGCCGATAGAAATTCCTACAGACCTGACACCGGAACTTGTTCCGCTTTCCTGGCTCATTGGTGAGTGGGAAGGCAGCGGCCGGCTCGGCAGCGGGGACGAGGACTCGGAACACTTCCTCCAGCATGTCTCCTTCACGCACAACGGCCTGCCGTATCTTCAGTACCGCGCGGAGAGCTGGTTAACTGACGACGACGGCACGCGCCTGCGGCCGCTGACAGTTGAGACCGGTTTTTGGGCGCTGGAGCGCAAACAGCTTGATGCCGACGGCGGACCGGGCCTGATTCCGGCCGATATTGTTCCCGCGCTCAAGAGCGCAGACGAAGTCGAAGCGCTGCGCAATAAAGACGGCGGGTTCGATATCTCGGTGTCCATCTCACATCCCGGCGGGATCTCTGAGCTCTACTACGGGCAGATCAAGGGCCCGCAGGTCCAGCTCACCACCGACATGGTGATGCGCGGCAGCCATTCCAAGGACTACAGCGCGGCCACCCGGATCTTTGGCCTGGTGGACGGCAACCTGCTCTGGCGCTGGGACGTGGCCGCCGGCGGAACATCACAGCCCGGCAAGGGTCTCGAAGCGCATGCCTCGGCTTTCCTGAAAAAGGTTTACTGACGCCCCGCCGCGTCACCGATCCTCAGTAGACTTGGCATCCTGGGCTTCACCCACGAGTGAATCAAGGGAGCGTCATGGCTGCACCGCAGGACTCCACGAATTACAGCGACCTGAAGGCTGTGTTCTTCAACGGGACCCTTAAACGGTCGCCGGAGACCAGTAACACCGAGGGCCTGATTAACGTCAGCCGCCTCATCATGGAGAAGCAGGGCGTCAGCACCCGCGTGATAAGGACTGTCGATCACGACATCGCCAGCGGTGTTTACCCCGACATGACCGAGCACGGCTGGCCGTCCGATGAGTGGCCGGAACTATACCCGGCTGTTGAAGAAGCCGACATTGTGGTGGTTGCCGGTCCCATCTGGCTGGGCGACAACTCCTCCCAGACCAAGAAACTGATCGAACGGCTCTACGCCCATTCGGGCGAACTCAACCACAAGGGCCAATGGGTGTTCTACCCCAAGGTTGGCGGCTGCCTGGTCACCGGCAACGAGGACGGCATCAAGCACTGTTCCATGAACGTGCTGTACAGCCTGCAGCACATAGGCTTCACCATCCCGCCGCAGGCCGACGCCGGGTGGATCGGCCCGGTGGGCCCCGGCCCGAGCTATCTCGACGAAGGCTCCGGCGGCCCCGAATCCGACTTCACCAACCGCAACACAACGTTCATGACGTGGAACCTGCTGCATTTCGCCCGGATGCTCAAAGACGCCGGCGGGATTCCCACGTACGGCAATCTTCCTGAAGAATGGAAAGCCGGAACACGCTTCGACTTCGAGAACCCGGAATACCGCTGACGCCGCCCCCTAACCTCGCAAGCTCGGCCAGGGAACCCAGCGGTCGTGGCCCCAAGGCTCGAGACCCGCTGCCCGAGACCGGAATACCTACTGACCTAAGGACGTTCCCCCAGTATGACTACTCCCAGCCCCCTACTGTCGCGCCCTGGCGCCGTCGAGGCCACCGGCGCGGACGCCGGCGTCGCATCCCACTACGGTGAGCCGCTGCGTGAGCAGCGCGCCCTCGCAGCCGGTACCGCCGTCGTCGACCTCTCCCACCGCGGCGTGGTGACCGTCAGCGGTCCGGACCGGCTGACCTGGCTGAACACCCTGTCTTCCCAGCACGTCACCGGCCTGCAGCCGGGGGAGTCAAGCGAGTTGCTGTTGTTGAGTGTCCAGGGCCGGATCGAATTTGACGCCCGCGTAGTGGACGACGGCGGGACCACCTGGCTGATTGTTGAGGCCGCCGAGGCTGCACCGCTGGCTGAGTGGCTGAACAAAATGAAATTCATGCTGCGCGTCGAGGTCACCGACGTCTCCGCCGACTGGGCAGTTCTCGGGTCCACAAAGACTGTGGAGGAATGGTCCGCCCTGCTGGCCTGGCGGGATCCCTGGCCCCATGTCGG
Organism: Pseudarthrobacter adonitolis; assembly: GCF_055412845.1. Taxonomy (NCBI): domain Bacteria; kingdom Bacillati; phylum Actinomycetota; class Actinomycetes; order Micrococcales; family Micrococcaceae; genus Pseudarthrobacter; species Pseudarthrobacter adonitolis. Next base: position 192,132 of record NZ_JBVAYW010000001.1, read on the forward strand.
TGCCGGCGGCTACTCCTACGCCGTGGTTCCGGAGGACGGGCACCCCGGGCTGGAGCGGCCCTGGATCGAGTACCTGGTGCCGGTCGCTGAACTTGAGGAAAAATTGGCGGACCGCCCACTCGCCGGTGTTATGGCGGCCGAAGCCCTCCGCATCGCTGCGTGGCGCCCCAGGCTGGGCGCGGAAACCGACGACAAAACCATTCCGCACGAGCTGGACCTCCTCCGTACCGCCGTGCACCTGTCCAAGGGCTGCTACAAAGGCCAGGAGACCATCGCCCGCGTGCACAACCTGGGCCATCCGCCACGTCGCCTGGTGTTCCTGCAGCTGGACGGATCGCAGCACACCATGCCCGCGCCCGGAAGCCAGGTCATGCTCGGCGAGCGGAAGGTCGGAACAGTAACGTCCGTAGCCCAGCACTACGAAATGGGCCCGGTGGCGCTGGCCGTCATCAAACGGTCCGTCGCACCGGATGAAATGCTGACCGTGCTGGACGGCGAGGAGCCTTACATCGCTGCCCAGGAAGTAATTGTTGCTCCCGACGCCGGCCAGGTAGTGGGGCGCCAGACAGGATTCCTGAGGGGGACCCGCTGATGACCGAGAACACCGCACCCGACGCCGCTTCACCTGGCGACGCCAAAGCCGATGCCACAACGCCCGACGACGAGGCCGTGGCGTTGGCCCACCGGCTCTTCCAGGCCGCCCGGGAGGGGGACACAGGGCTCCTGCGCACATATCTGGACGCCGGGGCTCCGGCCACTATGACCAACACGGCGGGGGATTCCCTGCTGATGCTGGCCGCCTACCACGGCCACGCGGAGACGGTACAGCTGATCCTGGAGCACGGCGGCGAGGCCAATACGGCCAACGACCGCGGCCAGACCCCCTTGGCGGGTGCTGCGTTCAAGGGGTACACGGACGTGTCCCGGGTGTTGCTGGACGCCGGTGCAGATCCCGACGCCGGCAGCCCCTCCGCCCGGGCTGCCGCGGAGATGTTCGCCCGCACGGACATCCTCGATCTGCTGGGGAACTGACGCTTAGAGAATGTAGCGCGGCCTTGGCCAGCCCTCTGGTCGCTGGTCATCGGGTTCTTCATGCCTGGCCGCAGAGCTTCCCGCGCAAGGTCCCGGGGGCGGAATGGAATTCTCCGGCCTGTTGCCCGAGTCGCTCCACGAGGGATTCTCGACGGCGATGGGCCAGTCCATCCTGCTTCCTGCCGGTGTGATCTTGGTGGGCACAGCCGTGGCACTGTTCTTCGCCAAGCCAAAGGTGGTGGCGGGCTGGGGCGGTCAGCCGGCGGCTCCGGCCGTAGAGGGCGCCAACCGGGCGTCCTAGTCGGCGTCAGCCCAGATGCACGCTGGTCTGGATACCGCCGGCGGACAGGCCCAGCTGCCGCGCCAGGGCCACGGCGCCGGTGTTGCTGACCTCGGCGCGCCACTGGACGGTGAGGCCCGCCGCGAGGGCCTCATGGGCGGCGGTCGATGCCGCCACCGATCCGAGCCCGCGCCGCCGCCACTCGGGGTCCACCAGGACCCCCATCTGCGCGAGAAGTCCTTCCCATTCCCCGTAGGCGCCGCATGCCACCGGGAAGCGCCGCCCGTCCACCTCGTGGAGGATCGTGTAGCGGTGCTCAAGTTCTGACAGGTGCACTTCGTTGACGTCGTCCGGCGGGCACAGGCCTTCCAGCTCGATCGCCTCCGGGTTTCCGTGCGACACGGTCAGCTCTTCGGAGGGCTGGCGCAGGGGCAGGTCGTCGGCGAAGAACAATGCCGCGGCGCCCAGGCCGTGCCCTCCGTGCGACCGTGTCAAGGTCAGCAGGGTGACGTGCTGGGCCATCTCTCCGTCCGGGATTGCGGCGGCAGCGTCAACCACCCACTGCGGGCCCACCAGGGCCGAGCTGCCGAAAAGCCGGACAAATTCGACAGTCTTCACTGAGTCGTCGGCTCGGACAATCCGCTCCCCGGAAGTCAGCGACGCAGCGAAAGCGTCGTCGTCGAGCCCCAGGCGCCGGGCCCACGCGAGCTGGATGATGGCGGCGGAACCGGGGTCAAGAGTCATATCCCCAGCCTACCCAGCACCGTGAATCGCGAACGTACAGTGAGGCCCCACAGCGTAGGCGCCTCAAGTGTCCGTTCGAGCTCATCCGGCCTAGCCGAAGAGGACCGCTGCCTCGTCGTAGCGGTTCTGCGGAACGGTCTTCAGCTGGCCCAGGGCCTCCGCGAAGCCCACGTGCTGGATGTCGGTGCCCTTGAGCGCCACCATGGTGCCCCAGTAACCTTCCACCACGGAATCGATCGCGGCCATACCCAGGCGGGTGGCGAGCACACGGTCGAACGCGGACGGAACGCCGCCGCGCTGGATGTGCCCCAGGATCGTGGCACGGGTCTCGATGCCGGTGCGCGCTTCAATCTCGGGGGCGAGCTGGTCCGCGATGCCGCCCAGGCGCGGCCGGCCGAACGTATCCAGGCCGCGCTCCGAGTGCGGGGATTCCATGTGGTCCGGAACAAAGCCCTCGGCCACAACAATCAGCGGAGCGCGGCCACGGTCGTGGGCTTCCTGCACCCATTCGGTAATCTGCTCGATGCTGACCTTCTGCTCGGGGATCAGGATGGCGTGGGCGCCGGCGGCCATGCCGGCGTGCAAGGCAATCCAGCCCACGTGACGGCCCATGACCTCGGCGATCATGCAGCGGTGATGGGATTCGCCGGTGGTACGCAGCCTGTCGATGGCCTCGGTGGCGATCTGTACGGCCGTATCAAATCCGAAGGTGTAGTCGGTGGCGTCGAGGTCGTTGTCCACGGTCTTGGGGACACCAACGATCTTCAACCCGGCGTCGGTGAGGCGCTTCGCGGCAGCGAGGGTCCCTTCGCCGCCGATGGCGATGATCGCATCGATGCCCATGCGGTCCATGTGGGCCTTGATGACCTCCGGCCCGCCGCCGTTCTCGAACGGGTTGGTGCGGGAAGTTCCCAGGATGGTGCCACCCTGCTTGGCGATGCCGCGGACCATGCTGCGGGGGATATCGATGATGTCGCCTTCAACGACGCCACGCCAGCCGTCCAGGAACCCCACGAATTCGTGGCCGTGGATGGCGATGCCCTTGAGGACGGCTCCGCGGATGACGGCGTTCAGTCCGGGGCAGTCGCCGCCGCTGGTAAGAATTCCAATTTTCATGTCTCGGCTCAAATCCTGGTGTGAAGGTATACAGGCAGAGCGCCACGCTGAGCTCACCCTAGATTCTAGTGGTCGGTGTGGGGTACGACACAAACCGGTTACAAAAGGCCCCGTTCCATGGCGAGGACTACAGCCCGGGTCCTGTCATCAACGTCCAGTTTGTTGAAGACCCGCAGCAGGTGGGTTTTGACCGTCGCTTCGGCGATGTGCAGCCGAGCGGCGACCTCGGGATTGCTCAGTCCCTGGGCGACACAACGGAGGACCTCCACTTCCCTGGCTGTCAGCCGCGGCAGCTCCGGCGTCCGCATCCGCGAGACCAGCCGGGCCGCAACCGGGGGCGCCAAGACGGTCTCACCTCGTGCCGCAGCACGCACGGCCTCGATGATGCGTTCCCCGGTCGTGTCCTTCAGGAGATAGCCCACCGCCCCTGACTCCACTGCTCGCATGATGTCGGAGTCGTCGTCGTACGTGGTCAGCACCAGCACCTTGGTGTCAGGAAACCGGTCCCGGATCTGCGCGGTGGCGCCGGCACCGTCAAGGACGGGCATCCGCAGGTCCATCAGGACGACGGCGGGGCGCAGCCGGCTGACGGCGTCCACCGCCTCCTGGCCGTTTGCCGCGGCGGCCACCACGTCGATGCCATCTGCCGTGTCCAACAGCGCTGCAAGGCCGCTCCGGACCACGGGGTGGTCATCGGCGAGGACCACCGTCACAGTTTCCGGGACGCTCATGCCGTGGCTCCTGGCATGCTTGCGTCCGTGCCGCGGGTGCTTGGCCCGGCGTCAGTGCCGCTTGGCCCAGGAGCCGCTGTGGGGACCACCGCCACTAGACGGGTGGCGCCGGGTGCGGAGATGACTTGGAGCCGGCCGCCGATTTCGTCCAGCCGGGCGGCCATCGATTTCAGGCCGAACCCCTGGTGGTCGGCGGCCGCGTCGAACCCCTGCCCGTTGTCCGTGACTGTCAGCCGCAGCAGCGGCGGGTCGCCGGTTGGAACGTCCATCAGTACCTCCGCGGCCGTGGCTCCGGAATGCCTGCGGACATTGTTCAGGGCCTCTTGGGCCGTCCGGAGCAGTGCCACCTGCTGCGTGGACGGCAGCGGGGGCAGGCTGTCGGGCATTGTTACGGTCAGCCGGATGCTGTCCAGGTGCAGAGTGTCCGGCAGTCGCTTCAGCGCCGCCAGGAGGTCTCCGCCCTGGACATCTGACGGGACGCCTGAAGCCACCAGGGCACGCGCTTCGGCCAGGTTCTCCCGGGCGGTCCGCGAAATGGCGGTGAGGCTGCGCACGAGACCTGCTGGGGCTTCTGGTTGCGCCCTGAGTTGGGCCTGCGCCGCTTCGGAGAGCATGGCGATGGACGTGAACCCCTGGGCCAAGGTGTCGTGGATTTCCCGGGCCATCCGCTCACGCTCAGCCAATGCACCGCGTGCTTGCTCGGCATTGTTCAGTTCGTGGCGCGTGGCCTCGAGCTGGGCCAGCAGCTCGGCACGCTGTTCGCTTTGCTCAATGACTTTCGAGATCCAGAGTCCGATCATGCAGCTGGCCACGAACGACGTCACCAGCTGAGCCGTGATGCCGTAAACCTCCGTGCCGGCAAGTCCCCAGCGGCTGATCTGGCCAACGGCCACGCCGACGCACAGCACGGCGGTGGCTACCACGCCCTGACGCTGCGAGGACGTGAACATCCAGACCTGTGGGAAGGCCACAAACAGCAGGACCCCGGCGCCGTCGTACACAAAGGACAGGAACACCACCACCGCCACCAGCAGTGCCACGTAGATGGTGGGCCGTAGCGTCCGGAGATCCTTGGTCCGGGTGAGGAACGGATACGCGGCCCCCAGGAACACCAGCACACTAATGACCAGGGGCGTCCCAAACCCGCGCTCATGCCCCAACAGGGCGAAATAGGACACGCTGGCCAGCGCGGCGTAGAAGCCGACGTGCCACCAGACCATGGAGGTGGTCCACACAGACCGTGCCGGCAGTAGCCTCTCAGTCCGTCCGCTCATATAGCTCATGGGTGCACCCTATCGGCGTGCCGCCAGGCAACCAAGATTAACGATTCCTGCGGCCCGGAACCGGCTACTTCTGCGGCGGCCACTTGAACGCCAACCGGGCAAGCACTGCACCCGAGGCCACCCAGATACCCAGGACCAGGAACGTCAGCGGCAGGTTGTACGTGCCGCCGGGCTCAACGGCTTCAAAGCCGGCAGGCAGGAAAACAGACCCGAAGGCGCTCGCCGTCCAGCGCAAGGGGAAGAAATTGGTCACGGACTGCAGCCAGTCTGGAAGCTGGGAGAAGGGGAAGTACACGCCCGACGTGAAGGACAGGAGCAGTACCGGCAGGACCGCCAGGGTGGACGCGCTTTGTGCCGACTTTGGCAAGGCGGTGAACGCGATGGCCACCGTGGCCCAGGCGGCCGTGGCCAGGATCATCAGCAGCGCCACCAGGCCCCACTGCCCGGCATCCCGGGGGAGCGGGACGTCGAACAGGACGGCCGCCGCGAGCAGCAGGAGAACAGTCTGGGCCACAATCAGGTAGAGCGTCTGGCCTGTTTTCCCGATGAAGTACGAGGCTGCGGGCAATGGCGTTCCGGCCAGCCGCTTCACCGTGCCGTTGAAACGCTCCGTGGCCACGTAGCTGCTGAGATTCTGGAACCCGCTCAGGATGGTGCTCAGCGCAAGCATGCCGGGCAGGTAGTAGTGCGCCGGGATGATGCCGCCCTGCCCGTTCGGGCCGGCCCCGAAGACCGGCTCATCACCGAAAACAGTCCCGAACAGGGACATCATCAGGATCGGGAAGAAGAGGACCAGGACCAGAGATAGCACGTCACGGTTAAATAGCTTGATCTCCAACAGGACCCGGCCTAGTCCCAGGCGCAGGACTGATGGACGCCAGGCCGGACGGCCTGTGACGGGGGACATGGGGGCGGGGGTTGCTGTGCTCATCGGAAAGCTCCTGAAACGGACGATGTTGGCTGGGAGGGTTCGGCAGAGGGCTCGGCAGCCGGTTCGGCGCCGTCGGCGGCACCGATCAGCTGGAGGTAGATGTCCTCGAGGCTGGGACGGACGACGGCGAGCTCCGCCGGCTCTATAGCGCCGCCGTCGGACAGCGACGCGACCAGGGAAGCCGGCTGCTCGGTCACCACTTCACGAAGGCCGGAGGCATCCCGCCAGCGGACGCGTGGCACGCGGAGGCCCGGGCCGCCGATGTCCGGCGGGTTGCCTTCGGCGATCAGGCGCCCGTGGTTGATGATGCCGATCCGGTCCGCCAACTGCTCGGCCTCGTCCAGGTAGTGCGTGGTGAGGACAATGGTGGTGCCGCCGCTGCTCAGCTCGCGGATGAGGTCCCAGAACTTCCGCCGGGCTTCCGGATCGAAGCCGGTGGTGGGTTCATCCAGGAACAGGACCTCCGGGTTGCCGATGATCCCCAGCGCCACGTCCAGCCGGCGTCGCTGGCCGCCCGAAAGGGTCGAGATCCGGAGGCCACCCCTGCCACCGAGCCCCACGGCCTCAATGACCTCATCAACCGGCCGGGGCACCGGAAAACAGGAAGCCAGCGACCGCAGCGCCTCGGAAACCCTGAGTTCCCCGGAGTCTGTGGCCTCCTGGAGCACAATGCCGATCCTGGCACGGAAGGACGGTGCCGCCTTCCAGGGGCGCGTTCCCAGAACCGTGACCTCACCGCTGTCCGGTTTCCGGTGGCCCTCCAGGATTTCGATGGTGGTGGACTTGCCGGCGCCGTTGGGACCCAGGAGGGCGTAGGTTTCGCCGGCACGGATGGTGAGGTCCAGCTGGTCCACGGCCGTGAGGGTGCCGCCTTTGGGCAGGCCGTACGTTTTGTTGAGGCCGCGGACGGTGATGGCATCAGCGGCTTGCCGCTGCACGGGTCTGAGGGAAGTGTTCATGCTTCCAGCGTGGCCGTCCCGGGGTGCTGGCCAACAGGCCCGGCCGGTTGAACCTGTTGTCCACCGGCCGGTGGACTAGGACCCGACACGCCGCTCCACAGCGCCTTGACATGGCGCCCCGCCATGGCAGCAGAACGGCCCCCGCTCCCGGAACGATTCCGGCGGAGAAGGGGCCTGAGGGTTCTAACCTGGGGGTGTCAGCTGATGGAGCGGCGGTCCAGGAAGTTCTGCAACGGGATGGAGTTCCGCTGGTCCGGAAGGACCAGCCAAACCGCGATGTACAGGACGACGGCGGGACCGGGGAGGAGGCAGAAGACCAGGAAAGCGATCCGTACAAATGCCACATCCACGTTGAGCTTTGCCGCGATTCCGCCGCACACGCCGCCCAGCCAGCGTTGGGGTCCACGTTTCAGGCCGAAGCCCCTGACGATGCTGAAGAACTTGTCCATGGTTCAAGACTTCCCTGTTGTGGACCCGTTGTCACGTTTCCGTGCCGACAGGAGTCCACCGACCACCAGTGCGGCGCCGGCTCCAATCATAAGTCCGATCAGCACGTACGTGCCGTTCAGGGTCACGATGCCCAACTGGGCGATGATGATCAGTGCGGCCAGCGCCAGGACGATGAGGCTCCAGACTACCGTCCCCACCCGTGTGGGTGCGGGTCCGGCCGCGTCGGTGTGCACCGTCGTCGGGGTTTGCGGGGTAGATGAATCTGAATCCGGTGCCGGATCTAAGCTGCTCATGTCAGTTTCCTTCCTGGATGGTGACGTTGCTGACGGTGCCGTCGATCCGGATGATCAGGTGGCCGCCTGGCTTGTCGGTGTTGTAGCTGGTTTCCCGGGAGGTAATGCCGCCCCGGTGATTGGTGCCTTCGTTCAGGTTCCCCAGCGTCATGTCTGCCCTCACGTCCACGGGAATGTTGCTGGGGAGGATCACGGTGACGTTGCTCGCCGTGATGTCCAAGGGAACCACGACGTCTGAGTCCAGCGGAGCTTGCACCGCCAATTGGGTGAGGTCAACGGTTCCCCGGCCGCCGGTGACGCTGAAGCCATCGGCCGCCTGCTGCTGGCTCGTCGGTGCCCAGTCGACCTGGGTGAAGCGGACCCTGTCCCCGTTGCCCACAACGTTGAAGATGCCGCCGATCACCAGGGCAACCACGGCGAAGAAGCCAAGGATTCCGGACGTCCTGCCGCGCAGGCCAGCGATGAGGATGCCCAGGCCCAGGACGGCTGCGCCGCTGGCCCAGACGATCGCGTTGGTGGCGTCACCGAGGTTGACCACGTTGCCGGCGTCCAGGGCCTTGAGCCCGCCACCCACCAGGAGTGCTGTTCCGGCTGTGACGGCCACTGCCGGGGCGCCTGGGCCGGAGGGGCGGACCTTGGGTGCCCGGGCCGGGCCCTGCGGTGGCTGGTAGCCGCCGTAGGCACCGCCGTCGCTACCGCCCCCACCGTAGCTTCCGCCGCCGTAAGGCGGGTTGACGCTCGACGGCGGGACAGGAAAATAAGGTGCGCTGCCGGTCGTGCCGGTCGTGCCGGACGTGCGGGTCGAAGCAGAGTCCGTGGCCGCAAACGGCGAGGCATAGGGGGTTGTGGGGTAGGCAGTCGAGTAACCGGAGTTTCCGCCGGACGGTTGCGGTGTGGCGTTCACGGGAGCTCCGTTCCGGGCCTTGTTGCGTTGGGTCAGGTAGTAGATGAAGTAGATGGCGCCGCCCACCCAGAAGACGGTCCAGAGGAATCCGCCGAAGCCGTTGCGGCTCCAGCCCCAGAATCCGCCGCCGAGCCCGGTGAGCCCCACCACGGTGGTGATCAGCGCGCCGGTCATGCCGCTGGACCAGCGGCCGGCGCCGGCTTCTTGGACGTGGATGCGCCCGTCGGGTTCGGGAAGGAATGCCCAAGCCAAGCCGTAGAGCAGGACGCCGATTCCGGCGAAGAGGGTAAGGACAATGAAGATGCCGCGGACAATCAGCGGGTCGATGCCCATCCGGTGCGCGATGCCGCTGGAGACGCCGCCGATCCACCGGTCGCGTCCGCGCTGGATGCCGTGGCTCCGGACCCAGGTGAAGAAGTCACTGGACTGGCCCGGCCCTTTGGCGCTGGCATACGGGCCTGCAGACGGGCCTGCGTAGGGGCCGGCATACGGGCCGTCATAGGGACCGGCGGACGGTGGTGTGTCCTGCGAGGAAGCCGGGGGCGGCAGCAGGGGTTCGGTTGGCTGGTCCGGGTCACTTGGTGGGAGCGGTTCGGTGGGCTGGCCGTCATCGGGGGTAGGGGTCTGGGAGTTCATACTTCGATCCTGCCGTCCGGGGCGGCGCACCTCTACTGGGGAACACCCTGACTCGCCCCTGAGTTACCCCCGGTTCAGACCGGAATCGGGTCCGGGGAACCCTGATCCGTGCTTGGATTGACACATGACCACCGCCCTCACCCGCCCACCGCTTGTCCGCAGCAGCGACCGCGTCATCGCGGGCGTATGCGCCGGCCTCGCGGCGCATCTGAGCTGGCCGGTGAAAAACGTGAGGATCGGTATGGCGCTCGCAACCCTCGCCGGCGGCGCCGGGTTTGCATTCTACGCGTGGCTGTGGATCATGGTGCCCACCGCAGACGAGGACGCCCGGCGCAACGCCAGGCGTCCGGCGTCGCCCATTGCCCCGGCCGTCAGCCTTGACCCGCCATTCAGCGCTGTGCTTCCGTCCGCGTCGCCGTCGCCGGGTCCGCCCGTGGCCGGCTACCGAGCCGCCGTGCGGCCGCCGTGGTTCCGGGTCCGCGGCATGCGCTATGGCAAGGAAATGCTGCTGGGCGCCGGCCTCCTCCTGGTGGCGGGCATCATGATTGCCCAGCTACTCGGCGTGGACGTGCCCCTGGAGACCCTCATCCCCGCCGCTGCCGTGCTGGGCGGTGCAGCCATCGCCTGGATGCAGCTTGACGAGACCCGCCGCGCGGGGCTCGTGGACAAAACCAAGGCCGATCAGGCAGGCGGCTGGGCGCGCCTGGCCGCCGGATTGGCGCTGGTGGTTGCCGGTGTGCTGGTGATGGTGTCCGGCTCCGGATCCTGGGAACAGACCTGGCTGGCGCTGCTGGCATCGGTGGCGGTGCTGGGCGGCGTGGTCCTGGTGCTTCTTCCGTGGGCACTCAAATTCTGGCGCGACCTGGAAACGGAGCGTGCGGGCCGCATCCGTGAAACCGAGCGGGCCGAGATTGCCGCCCACCTGCACGACTCCGTCCTCCAGACCCTCGCCCTGATCCAGCGGCGGGCGGGAAACGAGCACGACGTAGTCCGGCTCGCCCGGGCCCAGGAACGTGAACTCAGGAGCTGGCTGTTCCAGGACCCGGGTAAGGAGGCGGGCCAGCTTTCGGACCGCATCAAGGCCGTGGGTGCTGAGGTGGAAGACTCGCTCGGCAACGCCGTGGAGGTGGTGAGTGTCGGGGACACAGCCATGACCGAATCCCACGAGGCGTTGGTCCAGGCCAGCCGTGAGGCGATGCTCAATGCCTCCCGGCACGGCGGCGGGACCGTCTCTGTCTACCTGGAAGTTTCCGATGGTCGCACAGAAATCTTCATCAAGGACAGGGGGCCGGGCTTTGACCTGCTGGATGTTCCCGAAGACCGGCTTGGTGTCCGCGAATCGATCATCGGACGCATGAAACGCCACGGCGGGTCCGCCTCCATCACCAGCACGCCGGACGGCACAGAGGTGCGGCTGGGAATGCCGGCGCTCCAAACGGAAAACGCGGAAGGGAAAGCATGAACAACGTACAGGGGACCGGGCCCATCCGCCCCGCACAGCCGGTCCGGGTGGTGATCGTGGACGACCACGCCATCTTCCGCTCGGGACTCAAGGCCGACCTCGATGAGAGCATCCAGGTAGTGGGAGAAGCGGCCACAGTTGAGCAGGCCATCGCCGTGATAGCGCAGGAGCGCCCGGAAGTGGTGCTCCTGGACGTGCACTTGCCGGGCGGCCTCGGCGGCGGCGGCCGGGAAGTCATCGCGGGTTCCGCGGCGCTCCTGGGCACTACCAAGTTCCTGGCCCTGAGCGTGTCCGACGCCGCCGAGGACGTGGTGTCGGTCATCCGCGCCGGCGCCCGGGGGTATGTCACCAAGACCATCTCCGGTGCCGAAATCACCGACGCCGTGTTCCGGGTGGCTGGGGGCGATGCCGTGTTCTCGCCCCGGCTGGCCGGCTTCGTGCTGGATGCTTTCGGCACCGCTCCCGCCGACATTGCCGACGACGAGCTGGACAGGCTTTCCGCCCGCGAGCTCGAAGTGATGCGGCTGATCGCCCGCGGCTACAGCTACAAGGAGGTCGCCAAGGAGCTGTTCATCAGCATCAAAACCGTGGAAACCCACGTGTCAGCGGTGCTGCGCAAACTCCAGCTGTCCAGCCGGCACGAGCTGACCAAGTGGGCCGCCGAACGCCGCCTCCTCTAGTTCCACCCCGGACGCTCTCTCACTTCCTGCACCTTTTTCCCCAACCCTCTCGCACTTCCTGCGGCCCAACGTTTGCGTTTTTCCTGCAGGAAGTGAGAGAGCGTGCCTACTTGGCTTGACCGAGGAAGTCCTGGAGCCGGGCGACGCCGGTTGCCAGGTCCTCGTCGCCCAGGGCGTAGGAGAGCCGCAGGTAGCCGGAGGGGCCGAACGCCTCACCCGGCACCACGGCCACCTCAACCTCATCCAGGATCAAAGCAGCCAGTTCGGCGGAGGTCGACGGCGTTGCGGTACCTGCCGCCGTCGGGAATTCCTTCCCCAGCAGCGCACGGACGTCCGCGTAGACGTAGAACGCACCCTTCGGCGTCGGGCATTCAACACCATCGATCGCGTTCAGGCCGGCAACGATCGCCTTGCGGCGGCGGTCAAACGCTACCTTCATCTCGTCGACGGCCGTCAGCGGTCCGGAGACCGCGGCGAGGGCTGCGATCTGCATGATGTTCGAGACATTGGAGGTGGCGTGCGACTGCAGGTTGGTGGCCGCCTTGATGACGTCGGCGGGGCCAATCATCCAGCCAACACGCCAGCCGGTCATCGCATACGTCTTGGCTACACCGTTGAGGATGACCACTTTGTCGCCCAGTTCAGGGGCTGCCGTGGCGATGGAGGTGAACGGGACGCCGTCGTACGTCAGGTGCTCGTAGATCTCGTCGGTGACCACCCAGAGCCCCTTGGCGGCGGCCCACTTGCCGATCTCGGCCACCTGCTCCGGGCTGTAGACGGAGCCCGTGGGGTTGGACGGCGAGACAAACAGCAGGATCTTGCTCTTGTCTGTCACCGCGGCCTCAAGCTGCTCAACGGTGACCAGGTAGTCCTGCTCAGGTCCGGCGAACACCTCAACAGGGACACCGCCGGCGAGCCTGATGGCCTCCGGGTAGGTGGTCCAGAACGGAGTGGGGACAATCACTTCGTCGCCCGGATCCACCAGCGTGGCGAAGGTGTTATACACGGCCTGCTTGCCGCCGTTCGTCACCAGGACCTGGGACGGATCCACGGCGTAGCCCGAGTCGCGGAGAGTCTTCTCGGCGATGGCCTTTTTGAGCTCCGGCAGGCCGCCGGCGGGGGAGTAGCGGTGGTACTTGGGCTGGCTGGCGGCCTCAATAGACGCCTTGACGATGTAGTCCGGAGTGGGGAAGTCCGGTTCCCCTGCCCCGAAGCCAATAACCGGCCGGCCAGCTGCCTTCAGCGCCTTGGCCTTGGCATCAACGGCCAGGGTTGCGGATTCGGCAATTGCGGAAATGCGCTGGGAAACGCGGGCGGCAGACATGGCAGGGTCCGTTCTTCGCTTGCAGCCGGGAGGCTGAATGGTGGAATTCGACGTGATCTACTCTATGCTGTTCAGCGGATCGTCCGGGCTGCCGGCGTGGATGTGACTGCAGGTCAACTCACCCACCAGGGCGGATTGGACGGTCCGGAATGAGGCTGGTTCGACGTAGACGAAGTTGTTGCGTAGACTGGTTCTCCGGTGTTGAAAACACGGATGATGACGTGCGCCCCAGTGCAAACTGCGGAAGATTGTCAGGATGCTGTTTTCGATCCATAGGGTAGTGGCGCAATTGGTAGCGCAGCGGTCTCCAAAACCGCAGGTTGCAGGTTCGAGTCCTGTCTGCCCTGCGCAAGCTGTTCCGGCGGAATGCCGGAGCAAGCGCAGCAACCATGGTTCTGATCAGAACCGGGTAATCCAACATTGCAAAGATGAGCGAGGACCAGGTGACCGAAACAGCTGCCAGCAGCTCCAAGGGCCGCCCAGCTAAGAAGGACGCCAAGGCAAACTTCTTCGCTCGTATTGCACTCTTCATTCGCCAGGTCATCGGCGAACTGAAGAAGGTTGTTGCACCAACCCGCAAGGAACTGATCAATTACACGCTCGTGGTGCTGGTGTTCGTGGCCATCATGATGGTGATCGTCAGCCTGCTGGACATCGGTTTTGGAACCGCGGTCAGCTGGGTCTTTGGCGGGATCGCTCCCACGGACCGCTAAGGCAAATCGTCCGCAGGCCGCGTGGCCTTGTCCGGGTAAACCGGAAGAAATCCACGCCGGTGTGCGGAATTGAGCCATTTAAATAGGCATGTTAGGCAATGAGGAAGCAGGAGACCAAGTGTCTGAGCAGGAGCTCGAGGTAACCGAGACTGAGCTGGAAGAGTCCACGGACAACACGGCGGCCCCCACGGCTGAAGCCGGTGAAGAGTCCGAGGTTGAGTCCGCTGCGCCCGAATCCGCTGACGCCGATTCCGCCGACGATTCAGACGATTCAGAGGATGCCGATTCAGAGGATGACGCCGCAGGAGGCGAACCTGCTGAGGGCGACTCAGAGGGCGACGACGCTGATGCAGACGCCCTGGCAGCCGCGGCCGCCAAGGCCGAGGTTGACCCCGCCGACGAATTCAAAGCCAAGCTGCGCCGCCAGGAGGGTGACTGGTATGTCGTCCACTCCTACGCCGGCTATGAAAACCGCGTCAAGGCGAACCTTGAGACCCGCATCCAGACCCTGGACATGGAAGATTACATCTTCGAAATCCAGGTGCCCATGGAAGAGGTTGTTGAGATCAAGAACGCTCAGCGTAAGGTCATCAACCGCGTCCGGATCCCCGGTTACGTTTTGGTCCGTATGGACCTGACGGATGCCTCATGGGGCGCCGTCCGCCACACTCCCGGTGTAACCGGCTTCGTGGGCAACGCCCACAACCCGGTGCCGCTGCGCCTCGACGAAGTCTTCTCCATGCTCGCGCCGGTCTTCGAAGAAGAGCAGGCCGAAAAGGGCAAGCCCGTCAAGCACGCTGCCGCCCAGATTGACGTTGACTTCGAGGTCGGCGAATCGGTCATCGTCAAGGAAGGTCCGTTCGAGACCCTCCCCGCCACGATCTCCGAGATCAAGGTGGACTCCCAGACCCTCGTGGTGCTCGTGTCGATCTTCGAACGCGAAACCCCGGTCACACTGGCATTCAACCAGGTCAGCAAGATCTAATAAGCTGCACAGAATTCGTTCCGGACTGCCCGCTTAGCAGCCCCGGAACGGCCGGTCGCCTCGCCATGGCGGCCAAAAACCTGAGGCACGCTCCTGTGTCCCAGGAAGATATTGAGAGAAGGACCTTACATTGGCTCCCAAGAAGAAGGTCACCGGCCTCATCAAGCTGCAGATCCAGGCAGGCGCCGCTAACCCGGCCCCGCCGATCGGTCCTGCGCTTGGCCAGCACGGTGTCAACATCATGGAATTCTGCAAGGCGTACAACGCTGCCACAGAAGCCCAGCGCGGAAACGTTATCCCCGTGGAAATCACGGTCTACGAAGACCGTTCATTCACGTTCATCACCAAGACCCCGCCGGCTGCAGAGCTCATCAAAAAGGCTGCAGGCGTTGCCAAGGGTTCACCCACCCCGCACACCGTCAAGGTTGCCAAGCTGACTCAGGCCCAGGTCAACGAGATCGCCACTACCAAGATGGAAGATCTCAACGCCACCAGCCTCGAAGGCGCAGCGAAGATCATCGCCGGTACCGCCCGCTCCATGGGTATCACCGTAGAAGGCTAATAGCCTTCACCGTCGGGAAACCGGCACCACTGAAACATTGAAATGTCGCAGGATCCTTGCAGGATCCTCGGCTGTGGCAGGGCCCAGCGCGGTCCGCAGACCACAACTGCACAAGGAGAAATAAGCAGCATGGCAAAGCGCAGCAAAGCATATGAGGCAGCAGCCGCCAAGATCGACGCGGAGAACTTCTACGCGCCGTTCGAGGCAGTAACGCTCGCCAAGGACACCAACCCGTCCAAGTTCGACGCCACCGTTGAGGTTGCCTTCCGCCTGGGCGTTGACCCTCGTAAGGCTGACCAGATGGTCCGCGGCACCGTTATCTTGCCCCACGGCACCGGTAAGGTCTCCCGCGTCCTGGTCTTCGCAACGGGCGCCAAGGCTGAGGCAGCAATCGCTGCCGGCGCCGACTTCGTTGGTTCCGATGACCTGATCGAAAAGATCGCAGCCGGCTGGACCGACTTCGATGCAGCCGTTGCCACCCCTGACCTTATGGGCAAGGTTGGCCGTCTTGGTAAGGTCCTGGGTCCCCGTAACCTGATGCCGAACCCGAAGACCGGCACCGTGACCGCAGATGTCGCCAAGGCTGTCAACGACATCAAGGGTGGCAAGATCGACTTCCGCGTCGACAAGCACTCGAACCTGCACTTCATCATCGGCAAGGTTTCCTTCGACGCCATCAAGCTGGCCGAGAACTACGCAGCAGCTCTGGAAGAGGTGCTTCGTTTGAAGCCGTCCGCTTCCAAGGGCCGCTACATCCAGAAGGCCACCGTTGCCACCACGTTCGGTCCCGGCATCGCCGTGGACCCCAACGTCACGAAGGTCCTGACCGAGGTCTAGTCCTCCGCAGCACTTCCGCCGGTCTATTCCGGCACACCCTAAGGGCCGTCCGGCATTGCGCCGGGCGGTTCTTTGGTTTAACCCCACTGAACCGTGCGTATGGTTAGGCTGGGGGGCATGACCAGCCAGCAGCTGAAGATCACCACAGTCGCCATTCCTTCAGCGCTAGACGCCGGGACAGACCGCAGTGCCGGCGGCACCAGCGGCGTGATGGACTTCCACGAGTGCCACGCCTTGCGCGAGAAGCATGAACTGGAGAAATGGGGCGATCTGGACCGCTGCCCCACAGCCAGGGAGGGCCTGGAATACTGGCGCGGCAATGAGTATGAGGAACGCCGGCTCTTTATAGCCCGGCTGGGCCAGCAAACCGTGGGAACCTGCTCCGTAACCCTGCCTCTTCGTGAAAACACGTCCACGGCAGGGATCCTGGTGGACGTGTCGGCAGCCTTCCGGCGGCATGGTTGGGGCCGCAGGCTGCTGGAACACGCCGAGGCTGTGGCGGCGGACAGTGGCCGCACTTCCTTAGATGCCTACTGTGAGCTGCCCGCCGGGCCGGTGGAGAAGGCGACCCGGCTGATCCCCGCCAAATCGGGCGCGGGCGGGCTCCCCGCAGATGACCCGGCCGTGGCCTTTGCGGCAAGTGCGGGCTACGAACTCGAGCAGGTGGAGAGGGCCAGCCGGCTCGCGCTGCCGGTACCGGCGAATCAACTCGACGCACTTGAGATGGAGGCGTCTTCTCGGGCAACCGGCTACGCCCTGGTGGGCTGGTCTGATCAGTGTCCTGACGAACTCGTGGCTGAATACGCTGTCCTCAAGAACCGGATGAGCACGGATGTCCCCATTGCCGGCCTGGACTGGGAAGCCGAGGACTGGGACCCTGCCAGGGTCCGGCAGGAGGAGCAGTCGAGCAGCCGCGGCGGCGTGCAGAGCCAGGTCGCAGCAGCGCTGCACAGGCCTACCGGCAAGCTCGTGGCCTACACGGTCCTGAACTGGCGGCCGGGCATTCCTGCGAGCATTACCCAGCAGGACACCCTGGTCTCCTCCGAGCACCGCGGGAAGAGGCTGGGATTGCTGATCAAGGCGGCGAACCTCCGCGCCGCCCAGCATCGATGGCCAGCGGCGCGTTCGGTGCTGACATGGAACGCCGTGGAAAACCGGCATATGCTGGCGATAAATAATTCGCTCGGATTCACACCTGCTGGATATGAGGGCGAATGGCAGAAACGGCTGGGATGACGCACCTGATGGCAGAAGACGTACGGATCGAGCAGCTGTGGATCCCGGACACCTTGGACGCGCCTGACGCAGCGGATTTTTTGGCTGCCGTCGAGGTGGGCCGCAAAGTCCGGATGCAGACCTGGGGCAGCGATGACCTCGCGTACACACCGCTGGAGAAGCTCCTGGAGCTGGCCGATCCCTATGAGCGCCAAGTCATCCTGGTGGCCAAAGCCGGTGACCAGATCCTCGGTACGGTGGACATTGCTTTGCCGCTGACAGACAACCTGGACATGGCGGAGTTCACCCTGGACATCCTGCCGGAATTCCAGCGCCAGGGGGTGGGCCGCAAGCTGCTCCTGGCGGCCGAACACCTGGCGCGCAGCGAGGGCCGCACACTGATCCTCGTTGACACCAACCATCCCGGTGCATCCCTGCACGAGTTTGAGAAGGCCCAGCTGGTGCCGGGTTCAGGCCAGGGCTTCGTGCCGCTGGACAGCAGGGAAGTCGAATTCGCCCGCCGGACGGGCTATACGCTGCAGCACATCGAACAGTTCAGCGCCTGTGCGCTGCCGCTGGACAGCAAGCTCGTGGCCGATCTCCAGGTCGAGGCGGATGAAGCCAACAACGGGCGCTACCGGCTCCATCACTGGACGGACCGTTATCCGGATGAGTGGCTGGAAGCCGTGGCCGTGCTCGAGAACCAGGCGGGCGCCGACGTCGACCCTACCCTGGAGACTCCCGTTGAGCAGGACATGGTGTTCGACGGCGGCATCCTCCGCGAGGCGGAAGAGGTCACCATCGCGCAGGGGAGGCGGACGGTGGTCACCGCCGTCGAGCATCTGGCCACCGGAGCCCTGGTGGGCCTGACCACGATCAGCGTCCTGGCCCACCGGCCCGATGTTGTGTTCCAGGACGACACCCTGGTCCTGCAGGAGCACCGCGGGAACAAGCTGGGGCTGCTGATCAAGGTTGCCAACATGGAGCGGCTCACCGAGCAGTTCCCCGATGCCCGGGTCATCTACACCTGGAATGCGCCGGAGAACAGGTACCTGCTGACGGTGAACAAGCAGCTTGGCTTCACCACGGCCGGCGTGACCGGCATCTGGCAGAAGGAACTCCCGTTCCTGGGGACCAGTAAGAGCTGAGGCCGATTTGGTGGTCCGGCCGCCCGTCCCGTAAGCTTGAAGTACCAAAGACCGTCGGTTGTTGGAAATCCATTCTCCTGAACGCAGCTCAACTCTGCAGTTGTGTGCGGGCGACCAAATGTATTTCTGGACGAAGGACCCTGAACATAGGGCGGCCGGCGCAGGTGAACGAAGCAACGCTCCACAGTGAAAGCCGTGTTGAGCCAAGCCCCGTGCATCTGCGCGGGGCGTTTTTTAGTTTTAGCTCACCCGAGCGGGGACCGTCGCATACCGGCACTATCCCCGGAAGGAGGGTTATGGCAACGCCTACAAAGGTTTCAGCAGTAGCTGAGATCGCTAACGATTTCAAGGAATCGAACGCCGCTGTCCTGACCGAATACCGTGGGCTCACCGTTGCACAGCTCAAGCAGCTGCGTGTTTCTCTCGGCCAGGACACCAAGTTCTCGGTCGTCAAGAACACCCTGACCGCCATTGCAGCCAAGGAAGCCGGTGTCGAAGCATTCGACGGCCAGCTTGCCGGCCCCACTGCAATCGCGTTCATCAAGGGTGACGCAGTTGCAGCTGCCAAGAGCCTGACGGATTTTGCCAAGGCCAACAAGCAGCTGGTCATCAAGACCGGTTACTTCGAGGGCAAGGCACTGAACGCCAGCGAAGTTTCTGCACTGGCAGCACTCGAGTCCCGCGAGCTGCAGCTCGCCAAGGTTGCAGGCATCCTCAAGGCACCTGCTGCCGCCGCTGCACGCACGATTGACGCGCTGCGCCTCAAGCTTGAAGAAGAGAACGGTGCACCGGCAGCTGCCGAGGCTCCCGCCGCTGAAGAAGCTCCGGCCGCAGACGAAGCCCCCGAAGCAGTTGCAGAAGCTGGTGTTGAGGCACCCGCCGAGGCACCCGCTGCCGAAGAGAACTAGTTTCTCTTCACCCACCAGACTCCGGTGTGAAGGCAATGGCCCAGGCCGCCAAGCACCACCTATAGGAAGGACGCCACACCATGGCGAAGCTCACCAACGAAGAGCTCATTGAAGCTTTCAAGGAACTGACCATCATCGAGCTCTCCGAGTTCGTCAAGCTCTTCGAAGAGACCTTCGAAGTTACTGCAGCTGCAGTTGCTGTTGCTGGCCCCGCCGGTGGCGGCGCCGCTGAAGAAGCTGAAGAGCAGACTGAATTCGACGTTATCCTCGAATCAGCTGGCGAAAAGAAGATCGCAGTCATCAAGGAAGTTCGTGCAATCACTTCCCTGGGTCTGAAGGAAGCTAAGGACGTTGTTGACAGCGCTCCGAAGGCTGTTCTCGAAGGCGTCACCAAGGAAGCTGCCGAAAAGGCAATGGAGCAGCTCCAGGCTGCCGGCGCAACCGTTACCCTCAAGTAACTTACGCGGCTTTTCAGAAAGCCCCGTCCACTTCGGTGGGCGGGGTTTTCCTGCATTTAACGGCGGGTGGCTAGTTCGGTTCGGATATATCGGCGACGACGGCGCCCAGGGCCGCGGTGAGCGCGTCGGCGTCCACAAAGGCACTGTAGCCGTGTTCGCCGGCGCCCATGGAGATGCGGCGGCCGGAGATGGTGGTGTCCGCGTACACCGGCCAGGCGGTGGTGCTGCCGAGCGGGGTGATGGTCCCGCGTTCGTAGCCGGTCGCGTCGAGCGCCACGTCCGCGGGCGGCAACGAGAGCTTGTTGACGCCCACCAGGCTCCGCAGTTTTGGCCAGGAGATCTGCCGGTCGCCCGGAATCAGGGCGAACAGGAACGTCCCGTCCTTGTGCTTGACCACCAGCGACTTCACGATATCCGCCGGGGTGATGCCCAGGATGCCGGCAGCCTCCTCGAGGCTCCGCACGGCCAGCCGCTCCACCAGGTGCACGTCCAGGCCGCGGGCGGCGGCGTCAGCAAGGAAGCGCTGACGTCCGACGGCGGTGCTCCCGTTGTCGACCTGCCCCACGATCAGTCCCGGTACAGCAGGAGCGCTTCGCCCTGACCGCCGCCGCCGCACAGGGAGACTGCGGCCTTGCCGCGTCCACGCCGTTTGAGTTCATGGGCCGCGTGCAGCGCCAACCGCGCACCGGACGCCCCGATCGGGTGGCCCAGGGCAATGGCGCCGCCGTGGATGTTGCACTGCTCCAGCGGGTAGTCCAGGTCCTTGAGCGACTGAACTGCAACGGAACCGAAGGCTTCGTTAATTTCGATGAAATCCAGGTCCGCGGTGCCCCAGCCCGCACGCTGCAGGGCGGCCATGATGGCGTGGGACGGCTGCGAATGCAGGGAGTTGTCCGGACCGGCAACCTGGCCGGGCTTCCCCACCACAGCCAGGTATTCCAGACCGTTCTCCTCCGCGAACCGGCGCGATGCCAGCACCAGTGCGGAGGCGCCGTCGGACAGGGGAGAGGAGTTGCCCGCGGTGATGGTGCCGTCGCTGACGAAGGCGGCCCGCAGCCCGGCAAGGGAGTCGATGGATGTGTTCGGGCGCACGCCTTCATCGGTGGACACAACGATCGGATCGCCCTTGCGCTGCTTGACGCTGATGGGTGCGATCTCGTCGTCGAAGACGCCGTTCTTCGCCGCCAGCGCCGCACGCTGGTGCGAGTGGGCCGCCACGTTGTCCTGCAAGGTCCGGTCGATGCCCAGCGTCAGGTTCTTGGTTTCGGTGGACAGTCCCATGGACTGGCCGTCGAACGCATCCGTGAGGCCGTCGTGCGCCGCCACATCCAACGCCTGGATGGCGCCGTAGGTCCAGCCCTGGCGCGAACCGGGCAGGAGGTGGGGCGCACGGGTCATGGATTCCTGGCCGCCGGCCACCACCACGGTGGCGTCGCCGCTGCGGATCATCCGGGCGGCGTCGATCACAGCGGTCAGCCCGGACAGGCACACCTTGTTGATGGTGACAGTGGGAACGTTCCAGCCGATTCCAGCGCCGATGGCGCTCTGGCGTGCGGGGTTCTGCCCGGCGCCGGCCTGCAGTACCTGGCCCATGATGACGGCGTCCACCTGGCCGGCCTCCACGCCGCTCGCGGCAATCGCGGACCTGATCGCGTGCGCTCCGAGTTCGACGGCGGTGAAGCTCGCCAGTTGCCCGTTGAGCCGGCCCTGTGGCGTGCGCGCACCGGCCAGGATAACAACGTCAGTATTGTCGTTGGAGTTGCCCATTGTGATCTCTTCCGCTCTGAATCGATGTACTTCCAAGGCTACCGTGGGGCACGTCACCTATTTATCCAAACGCCTAAGGGGCGCCGGTGATTCCAGTCGCGCCGGCCGTCGCCTAAAGGGGAGAACTACCCATCCGCCGGATGTGCGCGCGGTCGAGGTGGTCCGTAGGGTAGACGGCGAAGACGAAAGCGTCAGAGCAACGCAAAAACAGGGAGCAGCATCTTGAAGAAAATCCTCGCCGCGGCAGCCATGGCCAGCCTCGCCGGACTCACCGCCTGCAGCGTTGCCACTCCTGCGCCGGACAGCACCACGTCAGCAGCCCCCACGGCGTCCACCCCCGCACCTTCCGCCGCGTCGCCGTCGCGCTCTTCCACACCGTCAGCCACGCCCCAGGCTGGCGGCGTGAAAGTGGCGTGCGAGACGTTTAACTCCCTCTACGCCGATTACAAGGCCATCCAGAATGATTCCAACGCCTACGAGGACATCTATTTTGCCGCGGACGACGCCCAAGACACTGTGACAGGGAATCTGGTGGGTCTGTTCGCGTCGCTCAAGGTCATCGCCATCGATCATTCGTCGGCAGTTAATAACGGTGGCGCGCCCGAGCAGGAATCAAAGGACGCCGTGCGTGACGCGGTGTTCGCCAACGCAGGCGAATGCACCGCAGCGGGCGTTACGCTGCGCCTCTGACGTCTCCTCCGGTGGTTGCCTGCCCGGTGGTTGACCCTGGGCCCACGCCCGCCGGGTTCCCTGACCGAGCTTGCGAGGTAAGGGGGAGGGTGGGGAGCGAAACCCGGGCTGGACGCCAAAAAATCAGTGCTTGCAATAAGTCCGGTTGTGGGGTAGACACGTAATTAGTTTTGCCGTATCGTAGATATTTGCGTCTTCCCTGTTTACCTTCAGCCTTCATATAGCGGTGGGCTTTGCCTGGCAGCTGACCATCAACGTGCCGTCAACAACGTCATTGTATGGAAAGCCCCGGCCCGGGTCATATAGCGGAACCGGATGGTAGCACTGCGGAGTCATTCCGCAGGGTGCACAGCGGGGGAGATCTGAAAACGCCTGAAGGTCTGTGGAAGGATCCCTCTTGGTCGCCTCGAGCACCTCTAATAACGAAACCGCTAACACCGCCGACAGCACTGATGGTGCCACTCGCCGGCTCTCATTCGCAAAGATTCACGAACCGCTGGACGTTCCGAATCTTCTTGCCCTGCAGACGGACAGCTTCGACTGGCTGGTCGGAAACGAACGCTGGCAGGCGCGCGTAGCGAAGGCCGTCGAAGAAAACGATCTCAGCGTCGCCACCTCGTCCGGACTCTCGGACATCTTTGAAGAGATCTCCCCGATCGAGGACTTCCAGGGCACCATGTCCTTGAGCTTCTCCGATCCGGAGTTCGCTGATCCGAAGTACACCATGGCTGAGTGCAAGGACCGGGACGCAACGTACTCGGCACCTCTGTACGTCAAGGCCGAGTTCATGAACAACAACACGGGCGAAATCAAGCAGCAGACCGTGTTCATGGGCGACTTCCCCCTCATGACGGAGAAGGGCACCTTCGTCGTCAACGGCACCGAGCGTGTGGTCGTCTCCCAGCTGGTCCGTTCACCGGGCGCCTACTTTGAGCGCACCGCCGACAAGACCAGTGACAAGGACATCTTCACTGCCAAGATCATCCCGTCCCGCGGTGCATGGTTCGAACTCGAGATCGACAAGCGCGACCAGGTCGGCGTTCGCCTCGACCGCAAGCGCAAGCAGTCCGTCACCGTTCTGCTGAAGGCCCTCGGCTGGACCGAAGGCCAGATCCTCGAAGAGTTCGGCCAGTACGACTCCATGCGGGCAACGCTGGAGAAGGACGCCACCGAGACCCGCGAAGACGCGTTGCTGGACATCTACCGGAAGCTGCGACCGGGCGAGCCGCCCACAGTCGAGGCTGCCCAGTCCCTCCTGGACAACCTGTACTTCAACTCCAAGCGCTACGATCTGGCCAAGGTTGGCCGTTACAAGATCAACCGCAAGCTTGGCATCGACCGCTCCCTTGGCGACAAGGAAGCTTCGGTCCTGCACGTTGAAGACATCGTGGCCATGATCAAGTTCCTGGTTGCCCTGCACGCCGGCGAGAAGACCCTCACGGGCAAGCGCGACGGCCAGGACCACGAACTGCGTGTTGATATCGATGACATCGACCACTTCGGCAACCGTCGTATCCGCGCCGTCGGCGAGCTCATCGAGAACCAGGTCCGCACCGGCCTGTCCCGTATGGAGCGCGTTGTCCGCGAGCGGATGACCACCCAGGACGTCGAGGCCATCACGCCGCAGACACTGATCAACATCCGCCCCGTCGTTGCAGCCATCAAGGAGTTCTTCGGAACCTCCCAGCTGTCGCAGTTCATGGACCAGAACAACCCACTCTCGGGTCTGACCCACAAGCGCCGTCTGTCCGCGCTTGGCCCGGGTGGTCTGTCCCGTGACCGCGCAGGCATGGAAGTTCGAGACGTTCACCCGTCCCACTACGGACGTATGTGCCCCATCGAAACCCCTGAAGGCCCGAACATTGGTCTGATCGGTTCGCTGGCATCCTACGGCCGCATCAACCCGTTCGGGTTCATCGAGACTCCTTACCGTCTCGTCGCTGAAGGCGTTGTCTCCGATGAGGTCCAGTACCTCACGGCCGACGACGAGGCAGAGGTCCTGATCGCTCAGGCCAACGCTCCGCTGGATGAGAACAAGAAGTTCGCCGAAGAGACCGTCCTGGTCCGCGCCCGCGGTGGTGGAGGCGAGCCTGTGCTGGTTCCCGCCGGCGAGGTCGAGTTCATGGACGTTTCCCCGCGCCAGATGGTGTCCGTGGCTACGGCCCTGATCCCGTTCCTCGAGCATGACGATGCTAACCGCGCACTCATGGGTGCCAACATGCAGCGCCAGGCCGTGCCGCTGGTCCGTTCCGAGGCCCCGTTTGTGGGCACCGGCATGGAGCGCGCCGCCGCCGTCGACGCCGGTGATGTCACCATCGCGAAGAAGGCCGGTGTGGTCACCGAGGTCTCCGCTGAGCTGGTCATCATGCTCAACGACGACGGTACGGAAACCAACTACCGCATCAACAAGTTCGCACGCTCCAACCAGGGCAACTGCTACAACAACCGTGTCCTGGTGAACGAAGGCCAGCGCCTCGAGGTCGGCGGCATCATCGCCGACGGTCCGGCAACGGACCAGGGCGAACTCGCCCTCGGTAAGAACCTGCTCGTGGCATTCATGTCATGGGAAGGCCACAACTTCGAGGACGCCATCATCCTCTCGCAGCGCATTGTTGCCGAGGACGTTCTTTCCTCCATCCACATCGAGGAGCACGAGATCGATGCCCGCGACACCAAGCTTGGTGCCGAGGAAATCACCCGTGACATCCCCAACGTGTCCGAGGAAGTCCTGGCAGGCCTGGACGAGCGAGGCATCATCCACATCGGTGCCGAGGTTGAAGCCGGTGACATCCTGGTTGGAAAGGTCACCCCGAAGGGTGAAACCGAACTGACCCCGGAAGAGCGCCTGCTGCGCGCCATCTTCGGTGAGAAGTCCCGCGAAGTGCGCGACACTTCCCTGAAGGTTCCGCACGGCGAGTCCGGCACCGTCATCGGAGTCCGCGTCTTCGACCGCGACAACGACGACGAGCTGCCCCCGGGCGTGAACCAGCTGGTGCGCGTGTACGTGGCCGCCAAGCGCAAGATCACCGACGGCGACAAGCTGGCCGGCCGTCACGGCAACAAGGGTGTTATCTCCAAGATCCTCCCGATCGAGGACATGCCCTTCCTTGCCGACGGTACCCCCGTTGATATAGTCCTGAACCCGCTGGGTGTTCCGGGCCGTATGAACGTCGGCCAGGTGCTGGAAACGCACCTCGGCTGGGTTGCCAAGACTGGTTGGAAGATCGAAGGCGAGCCCGAGTGGATGAAGCAGCTGCCGAACCTGCCGCGCGAGAGTGGCCAGACCACTGTTGCCACGCCGGTGTTCGACGGCGCCCGTGAAGAGGAAATCACGGGTCTGCTGGACTCCACCAACGTCACCCGCGACGGCGACCGCCTGATCAACTCCTCGGGCAAGACCCGCCTCTTCGACGGCCGCTCCGGCGAGCCGTTCCCGGATCCGATCTCGGTCGGCTACATGTACATCCTCAAGCTCCACCACCTGGTGGACGACAAGATCCACGCCCGTTCCACTGGCCCGTACTCCATGATCACGCAGCAGCCGCTGGGTGGTAAGGCACAGTTCGGTGGCCAGCGCTTCGGTGAGATGGAAGTGTGGGCGCTGGAAGCTTATGGCGCCGCGTACACGCTCCAGGAACTCCTCACCATCAAGTCGGATGATATCCACGGTCGTGTGAAGGTCTACGAAGCAATCGTCAAGGGCGAGAACATCCCCGAGCCGGGCGTTCCTGAGTCCTTCAAGGTCTTGATCAAGGAAATGCAGTCGCTGTGCCTGAACGTGGAAGTACTCTCCACGGACGGAACCACAATTGAAATGCGTGACTCTGATGACGCAGTCTTCACGGCTGCGGAAGAACTGGGCATCGATCTGTCTCGTGCAGAGCCCAGTTCCGTAGAAGAGGTTTAGCAGGTTGATGTCTTGGGAAAAGCAGTCGGCCCGCCGCACTGTCTTTTCCCAGGGCATCACCTCCCTCTTCCCGTAACCAAGACTTCAGAATTTAGAGAACAAGAGAGAACAGGGACCATATGTCCAGCGAATCCTCCTTCGGCCTCATGCAGATCGGCCTCGCCACCGCGGATGACATCCGTGGCTGGTCTTACGGCGAGGTTAAGAAGCCGGAAACCATCAACTACCGCACGCTCAAGCCCGAGAAGGACGGACTCTTCTGCGAGAAGATCTTCGGCCCTTCCCGCGACTGGGAATGCTACTGCGGTAAGTACAAGCGTGTGCGCTTCAAGGGCATCATCTGCGAGCGGTGTGGCGTTGAAGTCACCCGTGCGAAGGTCCGCCGTGAGCGCATGGGCCACATCGAGCTGGCCGCCCCGGTCACGCACATCTGGTACTTCAAGGGTGTTCCGTCCCGTTTGGGCTACCTCCTTGACCTGGCACCGAAGGACCTCGAAAAGGTCATCTACTTCGCTGCCTACATGATCACCAGCGTCGACGCCGACAGCCGCCACGAGGAACTGCCCAACCTGCAGGTTGAGCACGACATCGAGAAGAAGCAGCTGATCGACAACCGCGACTCCGACATCGCCACGATCGCCCGTGACCTCGAAAACGAGATCGCGCGCCTCGAAGGTGAAGGTGCCAAGGCTGCCGACAAGAAGAAGGCCCGCGACTCCGCGGACCGTCAGATGGCCAACGTGCGTAAGCGTGCCGACGCCGAGATCGAACGCCTCGAGCAGGTCTGGGACCGTTTCAAGAACCTTAAGGTCGCAGACCTCGAAGGCGACGAAGGCCTCTACCGCGAGCTGCGCGACCGCTACGGCATGTACTTCGAAGGCTCCATGGGTGCCGAAGCCATCAAGAAGCGTCTTGAGAACTTCGACATGCAGGCCGAGTCGGACCTGCTGCGCGACATCATTGCCAACGGCAAGGGCCAGCGCAAGACCCGTGCCCTGAAGCGACTGAAGGTGGTCAACGCGTTCCTGACCACCAACAACAGCCCGCTCGGCATGGTGCTGGACGCCGTCCCGGTGATCCCGCCGGAACTGCGCCCGATGGTCCAGTTGGACGGTGGCCGCTTCGCGACCTCCGACCTCAACGACCTCTACCGTCGTGTGATCAACCGCAACAACCGCCTCAAGCGCCTGCTTGACCTCGGTGCCCCGGAGATCATCGTCAACAACGAGAAGCGCATGCTTCAGGAAGCTGTTGACAGCCTCTTCGACAACGGCCGTCGCGGCCGTCCGGTCACCGGTCCTGGCAACCGCCCGCTGAAGTCCCTGAGCGACATGCTCAAGGGCAAGCAGGGCCGTTTCCGGCAGAACCTCCTCGGTAAGCGCGTTGACTACTCCGGCCGTTCGGTCATCGTCGTCGGCCCGCAGCTGAAGCTGCACCAGTGTGGCCTGCCCAAGCAGATGGCACTGGAGCTCTTCAAGCCGTTCGTGATGAAGCGCCTGGTTGACCTCAACCACGCACAGAACATCAAGTCGGCAAAGCGCATGGTCGAGCGTTACCGTCCGCAGGTCTGGGACGTGCTGGAAGAGATCATCACCGAACACCCGGTGCTGCTCAACCGTGCACCTACCCTGCACCGCCTTGGCATCCAGGCGTTCGAACCGCAGCTTGTTGAAGGCAAGGCAATCCAGCTCCACCCGCTGGTCTGTGGCGCCTTCAACGCTGACTTCGACGGCGACCAGATGGCAGTCCACCTGCCGCTGAGCCCCGAGGCCCAGGCTGAGGCACGCATCCTGATGCTGTCCTCGAACAACATCTTGAAGCCGTCCGACGGTCGCCCGGTCACCCTGCCTTCGCAGGATATGATCATCGGTCTCTACCACCTGACCACCAAGCGTGTCGGTTCAGCTGGCGAAGGCCGCGTCTTCTCCTCGGTTGCCGAAGCCATCATGGCCTACGACCTCCGCGAGCTGCACTTGAACTCGCAGGTAAGGATCCGTCTCGAAGGCTTCGTTCCGTACGCGGGATGGGAAGCTCCGGAAGGCTGGGAGGCCGGCCAGCCGGTGCTCGTCCAGACCTCCCTGGGGCAGGTCATCTTCAATCAGACGCTGCCGGCCGATTACCCGTGGGTTGAGAACGTTGCGGACAAGGGCGAACTGTCCACGATCGTCAACGATCTCGCCGAGCGCTACCCCAAGGTGGTCACGGCGGCAACGCTGGACAACCTGAAGGACGCCGGTTTCTACTGGGCCACCCGCTCGGGCGTTACTGTCGCCATCTCGGACATCGAGGTACCCAAGGACAAGCCGCGGATCCTCGCCGGTTACGAAACCATGGCTGCCAAGATCCAGGGCCAGTACGACAAGGGCCTGATCGACGACGACGAGCGTCGCCAGGAACTGATCGAGATCTGGAACAAGGCAACCAACGAGATCGCCCAGGTGATGCGTGACAACCTGTCGCCGATGAACACCATCAACCGCATGGTGTCCTCCGGTGCACGTGGTAACTGGATGCAGGTCCGTCAGATCGCGGGTATCCGTGGCCTGGTGGCCAACCCTAAGGGTGAAATCATCCCGCGTCCCATCAAGTCCTCCTACCGCGAGGGCCTGTCGGTGCTGGAATACTTCATCGCCACGCACGGTGCCCGTAAGGGTCTGGCTGACACCGCGCTGCGTACCGCCAACTCGGGTTACCTGACCCGTCGTCTGGTGGACGTGTCGCAGGACGTCATCGTCCGCGAAGAGGACTGCGGCACCGAGCGCGGTCTGGTCACGGCAATCGCCGTGCCGGACGCCAACGGCGAGCTGGTCTTGGACGAGAACGTCGAGAACAGCGCCTACGCCCGTACGCTCGCTGTTGATGTTGTGGACTCCAAGGGCAATGTCCTTGCGGCCGGCGGCACCGACTGCGGCGACGTCGTTATCGCTGAGCTGTTCGCTGCCGGCATCACCGAGGTCAAGGTCCGCTCCGTACTCACCTGTGAGTCCAGCGTCGGCACCTGCGCCCTGTGCTACGGCCGTTCACTGGCCACCGGCAAGACCGTGGACATCGGCGAGGCCGTCGGCATCATCGCCGCACAGTCCATCGGTGAGCCCGGTACCCAGCTGACCATGCGTACGTTCCACACCGGTGGTGCTGTTTCTGCCAGCGGTGGCGACGACATTACCCAGGGTCTGCCCCGTATCCAGGAGCTCTTCGAAGCCCGTACTCCGAAGGGTGTCGCACCGATTGCTGAAGCAGCCGGCCGCATCGCCATCGAAGAGTCCGAGCGTCAGATGCGCCTGGTCATCACTCCGGATGACGGCTCTGAAGAGATCGCCTACCCGGTACTGCGCCGTTCACGCCTCCTCATCGAGGATGGCGAGCACGTCACAGTAGGCCAGAAGCTCATCAACGGTCCGGTGGATCCCAAGCAGGTTCTGCGCATCATGGGTCCCCGTGCCGCGCAGAAGTTCCTGGTGGACGAGGTCCAGGGCGTGTACCGCAGCCAGGGCATCGGTATCCACGACAAGCACGTCGAGGTTATCGTCCGCCAGATGCTGCGTCGCGTCACGGTCATCGAGTCCGGCGAATCGGATCTGCTCCCCGGCGAGCTCGCCGAGCGCAGCCGCTTCGAGGAGGCCAACCGCCGCGTTGTGTCCGAGGGCAAGACTCCGGCTTCCGGACGTCCTGAGCTCATGGGCATCACCAAGGCGTCCCTGGCCACCGAGTCTTGGCTGTCGGCAGCTTCCTTCCAGGAGACCACCCGCGTCCTGACGCAGGCGGCCATGGAAGGCAAGAGCGACCCGCTGCTCGGCCTCAAGGAGAACGTCATCATCGGTAAGCTGATCCCGGCCGGCACAGGTCTCCCGCGCTACACCGAGGTCACCGTGGAGCCCACTGAGGAAGCAAAGGCCAACCTGTTCACCGGCCCCAGCGCATTCAGTGACTTCTCGTACGACTCCCTGGGCGGCGACGGAGCTCCTGAGTTCCATGCCATCCCGCTGGATGACTACGATCTCGGCAACGATTTCCGCTAGTCGATTGCGTTGAAAGGCTCCGCTTCCACTCTTTGGAGGCGGGGCCTTTCGTCTACACCCCATTAAGGGCACGGGTCCAGCCGTGCTAAACTTTGTGTAATTGTTCTGTGTGGCAGTGGATGAAGGCCGCCGCAGCATCATTTTGGTTTTGTTCTCATGATGCTGGGTGGAGCTTGTTTCCGGGTTGCGGGTAAGGTGCGCAACGAATGCCACGCTTTTGCACGCCTACGCAAGTTTCCAGAGGCCGCGGCTGCAAGGAACAACGCCAAAACCATTGTGTTCAGGCTGGCGCCTGAGCGTGAAGGTAGAGATCAAACCAACGGAGAACACGAGAGTGCCTACGATTAACCAGCTGGTCCGCAAGGGCCGCACGCCTAAGGTCAAAAAGACCAAGGCTCCCGCGCTTAACGGCAGCCCGATGCGCCGCGGTGTTTGCACCCGCGTTTACACCACCACCCCCAAGAAGCCGAACTCGGCTCTTCGTAAGGTTGCACGTGTGCGCCTCAACGGTGGCGTTGAAGTTACCGCTTACATCCCCGGTGTGGGCCACAACCTGCAGGAGCACTCCATTGTGCTCGTTCGCGGTGGTCGCGTGAAGGACCTCCCCGGTGTCCGTTACAAGATCGTCCGTGGCGCCCTCGATACCCAGGGTGTGAAGAACCGTAAGCAGGCACGCAGCCGCTACGGCGCAAAGATGGAGAAGAAGTAATATGCCTCGCAAGGGTCCGGCCCCCAAGCGGCCGCTCGTACTAGATCCCGTTTACGGCTCCCCGCTGGTTACCCAGCTGATCAACAAGGTGCTGGTTGACGGTAAGAAGTCCACCGCAGAGCGCATTGTTTACGGTGCCCTCGAAGGCGCCCGCGCCAAGTCCGGCGGCGACCCCGTAGCGGCCCTCAAGAAGGCCATGGAGAACGTCAAGCCTTCCCTCGAGGTCCGCTCACGCCGCGTTGGTGGCGCTACCTATCAGGTTCCGGTTGAGGTCAAGCCGGGCCGCTCCACCGCCCTCGCCCTGCGTTGGCTGGTTGGCTACTCCAAGGCCCGCCGTGAAAAGACCATGACCGAGCGCCTCCAGAACGAAATCCTGGATGCCTCCAACGGTCTCGGTGCCGCTGTGAAGCGTCGCGAAGACACCCACAAGATGGCCGAGTCCAACAAGGCCTTCGCACACTACCGCTGGTAATACTTCCCGGACGCCGCCGGCTCGACTGAGCCGGCGGCGAACGCGTAGTCCATCCGAAAGGGAGACACCGTGGCACAGGACGTGCTTACAGACCTTAGTAAGGTCCGCAACATCGGCATTATGGCCCACATCGATGCTGGCAAGACCACCACCACCGAGCGCATTCTGTTCTACACAGGTGTGAACCACAAGATCGGCGAAACGCACGACGGCGCTTCGACGACTGACTGGATGGAACAGGAGAAGGAACGCGGCATCACCATCACGTCTGCCGCCGTGACCTGCTTCTGGGACAACAACCAGATCAACATCATCGACACCCCCGGCCACGTTGACTTCACCGTCGAGGTTGAGCGCTCGCTGCGCGTCCTCGACGGGGCCGTTGCCGTGTTCGATGGTAAAGAAGGTGTCGAGCCCCAGTCTGAGACCGTTTGGCGCCAGGCTGACAAGTACAACGTTCCGCGCATCTGCTTCGTCAACAAGATGGACAAGCTCGGCGCTGACTTCTACTACACGGTAGACACCATCATCAGCCGCCTCGGTGCCAAGCCGCTTGTTATGCAGCTGCCGATCGGTGCCGAGAACGACTTCGTCGGCGTTGTCGACATCCTGGAAATGCGCGCGCTGGTCTGGCCGGGCGACTCCAAGGGTGACGTCACCATGGGTGCCAAGTACGAGGTCCAGGAGATCCCCGCGGATCTGCTGGAGAAGGCCAAGGAATACCGGGCTGCCCTCGTTGAGACGGTGGCTGACGCTACCGAAGAGCTCATGGAGAAGTACCTCGAGGGTGAAGAACTCACCGTCGAGGAGCTCAAGGCCGGCATCCGCAAGATGACGATCAACTCTGAGCTCTACCCGGTCTTCTGTGGCTCCGCGTTCAAGAACCGCGGCGTTCAGCCGATGCTTGACGCCGTGGTTGACTACCTGCCCAACCCGCTCGACGTCCCGCCGATGATCGGTCACGATCCTCGCGACGAAGAGAAGGAACTCACGCGCGCGCCTTCCTCCGAGGAGCCGTTCTCGGCTCTGGCATTCAAGATTGCCGCGCACCCCTTCTTCGGCCAGCTCACCTTCATCCGCGTGTACTCCGGTCACGTCGAAGCGGGTGCCCAGGTGGTCAACTCCACCAAGGGCAAGAAGGAGCGCATCGGCAAGCTGTTCCAGATGCACGCCAACAAGGAAATGCCCGTTGAGGGCGCTACCGCCGGCCACATCTACGCAGCGATCGGGCTGAAGGACACCACCACGGGTGACACCCTGTGTGACTCCAGCAACCAGATCGTCCTCGAGTCCATGAGCTTCCCGGAGCCCGTGATCTCGGTTGCCATCGAACCGAACACGAAGGGTGACCAGGAGAAGCTCTCACTGGCTATCCAGAAGCTCTCCGCTGAGGACCCGACCTTCCAGGTCTCCCTCAACGAGGACACCGGTCAGACCATCATCGCCGGCATGGGCGAGCTCCACCTGGATATCCTTGTGGACCGCATGCGCCGCGAATTCAAGGTCGAGGCCAACGTCGGCAAGCCGCAGGTCGCTTACCGTGAAACCATCAAGAATGTTGTTGCGCGTCACGACTACACGCACAAGAAGCAGACCGGTGGTTCGGGTCAGTTCGCAAAGATCCAGATTGCCATTGGGCCGCTGGACACTTCCGAGGGCGAGCTGTACGAGTTCGAGAACAAGGTCACCGGTGGCCGTATTCCGCGCGAATACATCCCGTCGGTTGACGCCGGTATCCAGGATGCACTGAACGACGGCGTCCTGGCCGGTTACCCGGTTGTTGGCATCAAGGCGACGCTGATTGACGGCGCCTACCACGATGTTGACTCCTCGGAAATGGCGTTCAAGATTGCCGGCCGTATGGCTTTCAAGGAAGCTGCACGTAAGGCGAACCCCATCCTGCTCGAACCGCTGATGGATGTAGAGGTCCGCACCCCTGAGGAATACATGGGTGAAGTAATCGGTGACCTCAACTCCCGCCGTGGCCAGATGCAGTCCATGGAAGATGCACAGGGTGTCAAGGTCATCCGTGCGCACGTCCCGCTGTCCGGCATGTTCGGCTACATCGGTGACCTGCGTTCCAAGACCCAGGGCCGCGCTGTGTACTCCATGACGTTCCACAGCTACGCCGAGGTCCCGAAGGCATTTGCCGACGAGATCATC
This sequence comes from Pseudarthrobacter adonitolis, assembly GCF_055412845.1. Classification (NCBI taxonomy): domain Bacteria; kingdom Bacillati; phylum Actinomycetota; class Actinomycetes; order Micrococcales; family Micrococcaceae; genus Pseudarthrobacter; species Pseudarthrobacter adonitolis. The sequence goes on from NZ_JBVAYW010000001.1 coordinate 225,510, forward strand.
CAGAAGAACCGCGGCGAGTAGTCTTTCCGACTTTCGCAGCAAAAAACTCGGGTGCGTTTCCGCTTGACGGAAGCTCACCTGGTGCAGGTGGCCGGGTACCGGTAGGATGCAGTCCGGTCAAGCCGGGCCCCGGCCATCTGCACGAACAGGCTCGAGGGACTAGTATTAGTTCCTGAATCTGCAATTTCACCAATCCAAAGCCCCCCAAGTAGACTTGCCTGAGTTTCTGCCGCGATAAGCGCGGTTGAAGGGTAAGTCATTTGAAAACGTTCTAGGAGGAACCTGTGGCAAAGGCAAAGTTCGAGCGGACTAAGCCGCACGTCAACATCGGCACCATTGGTCACGTTGACCACGGTAAGACGACGCTGACTGCCGCCATTTCCAAGGTGCTGTACGACAAGTACCCGACTCTCAACGAGCAGCGCGACTTCGCGTCGATTGACTCTGCTCCGGAAGAGCGCCAGCGTGGTATCACGATCAACATTTCCCACGTTGAGTACCAGACCGAGAAGCGCCACTACGCACACGTAGACGCTCCGGGTCACGCTGACTACATCAAGAACATGATCACCGGTGCTGCACAGATGGACGGTGCAATCCTCGTGGTTGCCGCCACTGACGGCCCGATGGCTCAGACCCGCGAGCACGTTCTGCTTGCCCGCCAGGTTGGCGTTCCCTACCTGCTGGTTGCGCTGAACAAGTCGGACATGGTTGACGACGAAGAACTGCTGGACCTCGTTGAAATGGAAGTTCGGGAGCTGCTTTCGGCTCAGGGCTTCGACGGCGATGAGGCTCCCGTTGTTCGCGTTTCCGGCCTGAAGGCCCTCGAAGGCGACCCCATCTGGGTCAAGTCCGTTGAGGACCTCATGGCAGCCGTTGACGAGTCCGTTCCGGACCCCGTACGTGACCGTGACAAGCCGTTCCTGATGCCGATCGAAGACGTCTTCACGATCACCGGCCGTGGCACCGTTGTAACGGGCCGCGCCGAGCGTGGAACCCTCGCCATCAACTCCGAGGTCGAGATCGTCGGCATCCGCCCGGTCCAGAAGACCACGGTTACCGGTATCGAGATGTTCCACAAGCAGCTCGACGAAGCATGGGCCGGCGAGAACTGTGGCCTCCTGCTCCGCGGTCTGAAGCGTGATGACGTAGAGCGTGGCCAGGTTGTCGTCAAGCCGGGTTCTATCACCCCGCACACCGACTTCGAGGCCAACGTCTACATCCTCTCCAAGGATGAAGGCGGACGTCACAACCCGTTCTACTCGAACTACCGCCCGCAGTTCTACTTCCGCACCACGGACGTAACCGGCGTTATCACCCTGCCGGAAGGCACGGAAATGGTTATGCCTGGCGACAACACTGAGATGACCGTTGCGCTCATCCAGCCCATCGCCATGGAAGAGGGCCTCGGCTTCGCTATCCGCGAAGGCGGCCGCACCGTTGGTTCAGGACGCGTTACCAAGGTCATCAAGTAATTCCTTGTTGATTACGGAGTTGATGGCCGTTTGACGGCCTGACGCAAAGTTTGGAACAGCCCCGCTGCTCGTGCAGCGGGGCTGTTCTTTGCTACGGTTAATCCAATCAATGGATTAACCGTGCAGGCGGGCCTGCCCCATGGAGGGGTCGCCATGACGGACGAATCTTATGAAGCGGGCTACCGCGCCGGTCACCTTCAGGGTTGGCTTGACGCCGTGGCCACGCTTCAGGCTTCAGGCCAGCCGAGGCCGGGGGCCACGCAATCGCCTAGTTCCGCCAGCGCCGAATCACCGCGGGGGGAGGGCCTGCCCTTGGGGGAGGGCGCGACGGCAGCAGTCAGCAATGTGCCTACGCCGGCGCCGTCCATCCCCGCCAACGTCCGCATCTCGACGGCGCCAGCGTCCCCTTTGGCGAGAGTTTCGCCGTTACCGCCAGAATCGTCGCCGGTACCACCTGTTCGGATGATCATCGACGCGCAGCCAGTTTCGGCGCCTGTTTCGCCTCCATCGCCCAGCGGGCCGGTGCCGCCGGGGATTCCGCCGCAAACCCCGGCCGCCTCGTTCCGGACATACCCGGAGACACCGGCCCAGCGCCAGGCCCGGCGTGAAAATCGGGACCGGCAGAACATCAATATCACGCTGTACGTGGCCAGCCTGCTGCTGGTGGCTGCCGCAGCACTCTTCATCGGTACCAGCCTCCTGGGCGGGTTGAGTCGTCTGTGTTCGCACTATTGCTGGCACTGGTGTTCCAGCAGCTCCTTACGGCTTTCCTGCAGCGCCTCGGGGTGCGGACCTTGGCGCCGCAGCCCACCCTGGTGGTCTGCGGCGTCGGGGGTGCGCTGGTCCTGGTCGGGCTGCCGTTCATAGAGACCTCGCCGGACCACGGTCTGACGGCCGTCGGCCTGCTCATCCAGCTTGCTGCGGCATTAGCTATCGGAGCCCTGCTGGTTCCACGACCGGCCACCGAACGGGACTGGGTTGCAACGGTGTGGGAAGCCTTGCCGCTGGGTATGTCCGTGGTGGCCGCGACGGTCGCGTTCCAGGCCGTTTCACAAGGCGCCGGAAACGTGGCGCTGCTTCTGGTGGTGGCGTATCTGCTCATCACGGCGACGGGTCTGCGCCTGCGCCAACACCGCCGTCCGCTGGGTGATGCGCTCACGGCTGGCTGACATCCCCTTCCAGCAGGCTGCGGTCTGGATCACCCTGGCAGGGCAGGTGTTGCTGCCGCTGGCGTACGTGACGAGGCCGGGTGGCGTCGGGCTGCTGGCGCAGGACGACGACGGCGGCCGCTGGGTAGTGCTGCTTGAACTGCTGATGCTCCTGGGCTCTGCTGTGGGGGCCGGGAGACTCTTCAGTGCCCGCGGAGCCCTTTACTTCGCCGTGTATGCGGCACTGTTCGGAGTGCTCGCCCTGGGCCCGCTCTTCACGTTCGGTGGCACGTACCTGGTATCCCCGATCCTCAGCCACACCGGAACTGCCGTGGCTCTGCTGTGTGTGGCGCTGCTCGCTGCCGGCATCTTGCAACAGCGGCAGTACGGTTACAAACCCGACGGGCCCCAGCGGAACGGTCACCAGAAGGACGGGCGCCAGGAGGACGTTGGCGCCGCGGACATCGAACACTGGCTCTGGCTGGTTACCGCTGGCTCGTTTGCTGGTGTGGGGCTGCTGATCTCGCCGTTGGCGGCCGACTGGGTGACGGGAGCGGCTGTATGGGTCCTGTCAGCCGCGTGTTTTACCGCGTCGCACGTCGAAAATCTGCCGGTCCTGTATCCGCCGGGAGCCCTGGCCGCGCTCGGCGGGTCCGTCGCCTTGGCAACGGAGGCCTATCAGGATGTCCCCGGCGTTTGGGGAGAATTCCTGCCATGGCTGACCGGCGCGGGCGTGGCTTCGGCCGCCCTCTATGCGCTGCGGCTCATGCGCCGCGGCCCGTTGCAGGCTGGGCCGGTGCGTCGTTGGTCGCTGGCCGGCGCGGCCTTCCTCGGCCTCCTCCTGGTGATCTTCGTCGGAATCCGGCACGATGCGACGTCCTGGACGGCCGCGGCCGTACTGGCCGCCGCCGTCGGAATCTCCTGTCGTGAGGCACCTCCACGGGCGCGACGGATCGCCCTGGAGGTGGGCGCGTTGCTACTGACCATGGCGGCCCAGCGTGCTGCCGTCTTCGAACTGGAGGCGCCGGGTGGTCGCCCAGGCCGGCTATTGGCCGACCTCCGCAGTCCGTTCTGGGTAATTCAGTGGTACGTGGTCCTGGCCGCTGTCCTCGGTGGCTTGCGGTACTTCTCCGGCGACCAAGCTGCCGGCCGGTGCCTGGTGGGGCGCAGCAGGGGTGGCCGCCTGCATTCTGTGGGCAATGCGCCAGTACACGTTCCTGCTGTTGGCGTTCATCGCCCTGGGGCTGATCGTCTTTGCCATCTGGCGGCTGAATCGTGGAACGACCGGTCACGTGCCGGACGCGGGGCCAGAGGCGCCCCTGGGTCCTGAGTCCAACCCGCAGTCCCGCGACGGCAGGGAACCGTCACGCCGGCACTGATACTGTTGCTGACAGCGAGAGGAGTACATCATGGGATGGCTGATTTTTCTGATCATCGCGGTTGCAGTGGTCGCCGGAGTTTTTTGGGCCAAGAAGCATTTCCGCACTGAGATTGACCGCGCCAAGCGCATCAACCGGGCAAACAAGGACAAGTAGCAGGGCCAGCACGCTTCAGCCGGCTGTTAGCCGGGGTTCAGCCGGGCGGGCCTCCGCCGGCCAGTGACTTCCGGGCCTGGCTGAGCGCCCGGTACCAGTAGAACGATTCCTTGGGAGTGCGCTCCAAGGTGTCGAAATCCACGTGCACCAGGCCGAAGCGCTGTGAGTACCCGGCCGCCCATTCGAAGTTGTCCATCAGGGTCCAGACGTAGTACCCGCGGAGGTCCACGTCGTGGGCAATTCCGCCCGGAGCCGTTGCTTCCAGGGCGTGTCGCAAGTGGCCCGCGATGTAATCGATCCGCTGCTGGTCTGGGACGGGGCCGGTGACATGCTCGGGTTCAGGGAAGCTGGCACCGCTTTCGGTGATGTAGATCGGCGGCAAGGCGTCCCCGTAGCGGTCCTTCAGCTCGCGCAGCAGGAGTCCCAGGTGCTCCGGAGCCACCGGCCAGCCGAAGCCTGTGGTGCCGTACTCGTCGAACGGCACTTGGTGGGCAGGTATCCGGACCATGGCTTCCGCCGGCACCGTAAGGTCTTCGCCGGTGCCCTGCCCGGCCGCTACTTTCACGGGCTGGTAGTAGTTCACGCCGTAGAAGTCCACGGGCTGATGGATGGTGCGCAGATCGGCGTCGGAAATCTTGCCGGACGACCGCAGCCACGGCTTGACAAACCGCAAGGAGCGGGGGTACCGGCCCAGGAGGACCGGATCGGCATAGATCCGGTTCAGCATAATGTCGAAGACCTTCGCAGCGGCCCTGTCGGCAATTTTCCGCGTTGCCGGCTGGACGGGGGAATGCAGGTTGGTCACGCCAATTCCTCCGCGGACCCCCTCCGCCCGCAGTGCCTGGGTGGCCATGCCATGCGCCAGCAGTTGATGGTGGACAGCCGGAAAAGCGTCAAGGAGGAGGTATCGCCCGGGCGCGTGGACGCCCAGGGCATAGCCATTCAGCACCACCGAGGCTGGTTCGTTGAGGGTGACCCACTGGTCTACGCGATCACCAAAGCGCCGGCCGGCCTCACCTGCGTACTCGGCGAAGCGTTCGGCGGTGGCCCTGTTCATCCAGCCGCCACGGCGCTCCAAGGGCAGGGGCGTATCCCAGTGGTAGAGGGTGGCCATGGGGGAGATGCCGGCCTCGAGCAGTTGGTCGATCAGGCGGTCGTAGAAGTCCAGGCCCTGCTTGTTGAACGCGCCGCGGCCGTCCGGCTGGATCCGCGGCCAAGAGATGGAGAAGCGGTAGGAATCCACCCCGAGGTCCCGCATCAGAGCCACATCTTCGGGCGAGCGGTTGTAGTGGTCGCAGGCCACTGCGGGGGAGTGTCCATCGATGATGGCGCCGGGTTTCTCCGCGAAGGCGTCCCAGCCGGAGGGACCTCGGCCGTCAGCGGAGAGTGCGCCTTCGATCTGGAAGGCGGCGGCGGCAACTCCCAGCGTGAACGAGCTGGGCACTCGGCCGGCCAGATCCTGGACGGAAACGTCATCTTCGACGGTCATTCCCCCATCATCCATTCGGATGTTGCCGAAGGCAATGACCCCAGACGGCGCAGGGCCGGAATGGGCGGTGGGCGGGACAGGGAGGTGTGAGCCTGCAGATTCGCTTCTGGGCGTAATATCCGGCATACTAGATGAGTTGTTCAAGCGCTTCTTCGTGTCCCGATCCGGATAATGCCGGGTGTCAGGGTCCAAGTGGAAGCCCAAACATAACCCACTCCCCATGGAACTGCGGATTTGTATGCGTGCTAAGCGCGACACGCCCGACCGCGGGGGTCGGTTACGTCGGCAGGTTGAGGAACCCGGATTCATCCGGATTCAGCTTGTGCGGCGGGTGGTAGTTCAGACTTCAAATGCTTCGGCAGCCACATGCAACAAGAAAGTGAACAGAGCAGCCCTCACCGGGAGCAGCACTAACTGAAAGAGAGTCAGGCGACATGGCGGGACAAAAAATCCGCATCCGGCTGAAGTCATATGACCACGAGGTCATTGACGTTTCAGCACGGAAGATCGTTGAGACGGTCACGCGCGCAGGCGCAACGGTAGTTGGCCCCGTGCCGCTGCCGACGGAGAAGAACATTTACTGTGTTATCCGCTCTCCGCACAAGTACAAGGACAGCCGCGAGCACTTTGAAATGCGCACGCACAAGCGTCTTATCGACATCATCGATCCCACGCCGAAGGCTGTTGATTCGCTTATGCGTCTCGACCTGCCGGCCGACGTGAACATCGAAATCAAGCTGTAGGGAGGTGCTGAGAGACTATGACCGCAACCCGTAACGTAAAGGGCCTGCTGGGCACGAAGCTCGGCATGACCCAGGTCTGGGACGAGAACAACAAGCTCATCCCCGTCACTGTGGTCCAGGCAGATTCGAACGTCATCACCCAGCTGCGCAACGCAGACACTGATGGCTACGTAGCTGTTCAGATCGGCTACGGCCAGATCGATCCCCGCAAGGTCACCAAGCCGCTGGCTGGTCACTTTGAAAAGGCAGGCGTCACGCCTCGCCGCCACGTCGTCGAACTGCGCACTGCAGATGCTGACACTTACGAGCTGGGCCAGGAGCTTTCTGTTGAGCTCTTCGAAGCCGGCCAGAAGATCGACGTTATTGGCACCACCAAGGGTAAGGGCTTCGCCGGTGTTATGAAGCGTCACGGCTTCCACGGTGCTCCCGCCTCACACGGTGCTCACAAGAACCACCGTAAGCCCGGTTCAATCGGTGGCGCATCCACCCCGAGCCGCGTCTTCAAGGGCATGAAAATGGCCGGCCGCATGGGCGCCGTTCGTCACACCACGCTGAACCTCACCGTTCACGCTGTTGACGTCGAGAAGTCGCTGCTCCTCATCAAGGGTGCCGTCCCCGGCGCCCGCGGCCAGGTCGTACTCGTACGCACCGCCGTGAAGGGAGCCTAGTTCAATGACTAGCACTGTCAAGGTTGACCTGCCTGCAGAGATCTTCGACGTTCAGACCAACGTGCCGCTGCTGCACCAGGTCGTCGTAGCCCAGCTCGCTGCTGCTCGCCAGGGTACCCACAAGACCAAGACCCGCGCCGAGGTTTCCGGTGCAGGTCGCAAGCCGTTCAAGCAGAAGGGCACCGGCCGCGCCCGTCAGGGTTCAATCCGTGCTCCTCACATGACCGGTGGTGGCGTAGTCCACGGTCCCACACCGCGTGACTACAGCCAGCGCACCCCCAAGAAGATGATTGCTGCTGCACTGCGCGGCGCACTGTCTGACCGGGCCCGCAACGGACGCATCCACGTTGTTGCCGAACTGGTGGAGGGCACCAAGCCGTCCGTCAAGAACGCACTGGCAACGCTGCGCGGAGTTTCCGAGCGCAAGAACCTGCTGGTTGTCATCGAGCGCGCCAACGATGTTGCAGCACTTTCCGTGCGCAACCTCGCCGGTGTTCACGTTCTGTACGCAGACCAGCTGAACACCTACGACGTACTCGTCTCTGACGACGTTGTCTTCACCAAGGCTGCCTACGAAGCATTCGTTGCTGACCGGGCAGTAGCAAAGAACGAGGAGGATGCCAAGTGAGTGCAGCCACCATCAAAGACCCGCGCGACGTCGTGCTTGCACCCGTCGTATCGGAAAAAAGCTACGGCCTGATCGATGAGGGCAAGTACACCTTCCTGGTGGACCCCCGCTCGAACAAGACCGAGATCAAGCTGGCCGTGGAGAAGATTTTCTCCGTCAAGGTCGAATCGATCAACACCATCAACCGTGCCGGTAAGCGCAAGCGCACCAAATTCGGATGGGGTACCCGCAAGAACACCAAGCGTGCAATTGTGAGCCTCAAAGAAGGCACCATCGACATCTTCGGCGGTCCGCTCTCGTAGCGGAGACCACTTTAACGAGGAAATAAATTATGGGAATCCGTAAATACAAGCCGACTACCCCGGGCCGTCGTGGCTCGAGCGTAGCGGACTTCACCGAAATCACGCGGTCGACGCCGGAAAAGTCGTTGGTACGTCCGCTGCCCAAAAAGGGCGGCCGTAACAACTCCGGTAAGATCACAACCCGTCACAAGGGTGGTGGCCACAAGCGCCAGTACCGTCTGATCGACTTCCGTCGCCACGACAAAGACGGCGTCAACGCCCGCGTTGCCGAAATCGAGTACGATCCGAACCGTACGGCTCGCATCGCCCTCCTGCACTACGTTGATGGCACCAAGCGTTACATCATCGCCCCGAACAAGCTCTCCCAGGGTGACGTCGTTGAGGCAGGTTCCGGTGCTGACATCAAGCCCGGTAACAACCTGCCGCTGCTCAACATCCCGGTTGGTACCGTAATCCACGCAGTTGAACTGCGTCCGGGTGGCGGCGCCAAGATGGGCCGCTCCGCCGGCGCGTCGATCCAGCTTGTAGCCAAGGAAGGCCGCTTCGCCCAGCTGCGTCTGCCTTCCGGCGAAATCCGCAACGTTGACGTGCGCTGCCGCGCAACCGTCGGCGAGGTCGGCAACGCCGAGCAGTCGAACATCAACTGGGGCAAGGCCGGCCGCATGCGCTGGAAGGGCGTTCGCCCGACCGTCCGTGGTGTCGCGATGAACCCGGTTGACCACCCGCACGGTGGTGGCGAGGGTAAGACGTCCGGTGGACGTCACCCCGTCAACCCGAACGGTAAGCGGGAAGGCCGCACCCGGCGTCCCAACAAAGAGAGCGACAAGCTTATTGTTCGTCGCCGTCGTACTGGCAAGAACAAGCGATAGGAGCCTGGACACATGCCACGCAGCCTGAAAAAAGGTCCTTTCGTTGACCAGCACCTCTTTGTAAAGGTAGCCAGGGAAAACGATAAGGGCACCAAGAACGTCATCAAGACCTGGTCCCGCCGTTCGATGATCATCCCCGACATGCTCGGGCACACGATCGCCGTACACGACGGACGCAAGCACATTCCGGTGTTTGTCACCGAGTCGATGGTCGGGCACAAGCTCGGCGAATTCGCTCCCACGCGGACATTCCGCGGCCATGTCAAGGACGACCGTAAGGGCAAGCGCCGCTAGGCGCCTGCACTTACGTCAAAGACGAGAGAAGGAAAGCAATGGAAGCCAAGGCAATTGCGCGTCACATCCGCGTAACGCCTATGAAGGCCCGGCGCGTCGTCAACCTTGTTCGTGGTAAGCAAGCGAATGAGGCTCTGGCAATTCTGAAGTTTGCCCCCCAGGCAGCTTCGGAGCCGGTATTCAAGGTAGTACAGTCGGCAATCGCAAACGCCCGGTCCCTCGCGGACCGCGACGGTGTTTCGTTTGACGAAAGCGACCTCATCATCAGCGAAATGTTTGTTGATGAAGGCCCGACCATGAAGCGGTTCCAGCCGCGTGCCCAGGGTCGTGCATTTCAGATCAAGAAGCGCACCAGCCACATCACTGTGGTAGTCGCTACACCTGAGAAAGAGGAGGCTCGCTAAGTGGGACAGAAAGTTAACCCGCACGGGTTCCGACTCGGCATCACCACCGATCACGTATCGCACTGGTTCGCTGACAGCACCAAGCCCGGACAGCGGTACAAGGACTTCGTTCGCGAAGACATCCGTATCCGCCAGCTCATGTCAGTTGGCATGGAGCGCGCCGGTATCGCCAAGGTTGAGATCGAGCGCACCCGTGACCGTGTCCGCGTGGATATCCACACGGCACGTCCCGGCATCGTTATCGGCCGCCGCGGCGCTGAAGCAGACCGCATCCGCGGCGAGCTTGAGAAGCTGACGGGCAAGCAGGTCCAGCTGAACATCCTCGAGGTCAAGAACCCCGAGATGGAAGCTCAGCTTGTTGCCCAGGGCGTTGCTGAGCAGCTGACTTCCCGCGTGGCTTTCCGCCGTGCGATGAAGAAGGCCATGCAGTCCGCTCAGCGTGCAGGTGCCAAGGGCATCCGTATCGCCTGCTCCGGTCGACTGGGTGGCGCAGAAATGTCCCGCTCGGAGTTCTACCGCGAAGGCCGTGTGCCCCTGCACACCCTCCGTGCGAACATCGACTACGGCTTCTACGAGGCCAAGACCACCTTCGGCCGCATCGGCGTGAAGGTCTGGATCTACAAGGGTGACGTCACCGCCAAGGAACTGGCTCAGCAGGCAGCTGCTGCTCCGTCCCGTGGCCGCGGTCCCAGCGACCGTCCGGGCCGCCCGGGTGGCGCCGGCGGCGCTGACCGTGGTGACCGCCGCCGTCGTACCGACCGTCCGGCAGCAGAGGCAGCTCCGGCTGCCGAAGCTCCGGCAGTTGAGGCTGCACCTGCTGCAGTAGAAGGAGGACAGGCTTAAATGCTTATCCCACGTCGAGTCAAGCACCGTAAGCAGCACCACCCGGGTCGTTCCGGCGCTGCTACGGGCGGCACCAAGGTCTCCTTCGGTGAGTGGGGTATCCAGGCACTGAGCCCGGCATACGTCACGAACCGTCAGATCGAGTCTGCCCGTATCGCGATGACCCGCCACATCAAGCGTGGCGGCAAGGTCTGGATCAACATCTATCCGGACCGTCCGATCACCAAGAAGCCTGCCGAAACCCGCATGGGTTCCGGTAAGGGTTCGCCGGAATGGTGGGTCTCAAACGTCAAGCCGGGCCGGGTTCTCTTTGAGATCTCCGGCGTCGAGGAATCGGTAGCTCGCGAGGCACTTCGCCTGGCAATCCACAAGCTCCCGTTGAAGGCACGCATTTTGCGTCGCGAAGGTGGTGAATAGAAATGGCAGTAGGATCCAAGGAACTTGCATCCGCACAGCTGGACACGTTCGACAACGAGCGCCTCGTTGAAGAACTCCGTAAGGCTAAGGAAGAGCTGTTCAACCTGCGTTTCCAGTCCGCCACCGGTCAGCTGGAGAACCACGGTCGTCTGCGCGCGGTAAAGAAGGACATCGCACGCATCTACACCGTTCTCCGTGAGCGCGAGCTGGGCATTCGTGCCGAGGTTGCCGCGCCGGTTGTGGAAGCCAAGGAAGAGAAGAAGTCCAAGAAGGCTGCAACCAAGAAGGCCGAAACGGCTGAAACGGTTGAGGCCGAGGAGGATGCCAAGTGAGTGAAAAGGACGAGAACGTGACGGAAACTGTTTCCGCAGCAGCGACGGCTGGCGAACGCGGTGACCGTAAGACGAAGCGTGGCTACGTAGTCTCGGACAAGATGGAAAAGACCATCGTTGTCCAGGTAGAAGACCGCGTAAAGCACGCTTTGTACGGCAAAGTCATCCGCCGCAACACGAAGATCAAGGCTCACGACGAAGAGAACAGCGCCGGCATCGGCGACCTCGTTCTCCTCGCCGAGACCCGCCCGCTGTCCGCTACCAAGCGGTGGCGTCTGGTCGAGATCCTCGAAAAGGCTAAGTAACACCCCGCAGCCTGCTTGCAGGTACTGCACCGGAAACCCCCGTTCCCTTTCTGGGAGCGGGGGTTTTCCGCGTTCGGTTGCGGTTGGGCTGGCTGGGTATGTCACGTGGGGCACGGTTTTGGGGACTGCCCGACGGCGGGAGGCCTGTTTTTCGGGGGAGTGGCACCGCCGGTGGGCCGAAAGCGTGCCGTGCGTGACGCCGTCGTGCTTGCCGGCTCTAGAAGGCGGCGGTAGTGCGGCGGCCGCCGGTGTGTGATATGGGAGTTGGCCCCAACTGTGCTAGGATATTGAGTTTGTATGGCGCCCTCTGTGCGCCGTTATCAACCTCGTAAACAATCGTGCCACGGCATAGTGCCCCCTAGTGCTTCGGACCTGTCCGGATCCGTCTGGGAAGCAAATGTTTTTGGCACGGGCGTTTAGGCCTGGTCTGGCAAAATCCAGGCAGGTCAAGAGACACCCCGATCAACCGTTCCGCAAGGCTCATTCCGTAGGAAGATTTTCGGTCTGAGAACCGGCGCGACGCAAGGAGTAAATAGTGATTCAGCAGGAGTCGCGACTCAAGGTCGCCGACAACACGGGTGCTAAGGAAATCCTTACCATTCGCGTTCTCGGTGGATCTGGCCGTCGCTACGCAGGCATTGGCGACGTCATCGTCGCTACCGTCAAGGATGCAATTCCGGGCGGCAACGTAAAGAAGGGCGATGTTGTTAAGGCAGTCATCGTCCGTACCAAGAAGGAACGCCGCCGTGCGGATGGTTCCTACATCAAGTTTGACGAGAACGCAGCTGTGATCCTGAAGGCTGACGGTGACCCCCGCGGTACCCGTATCTTCGGACCGGTTGGTCGTGAACTTCGTGACAAGAAGTTCATGAAGATCGTTTCTCTGGCTCCGGAGGTGCTCTAGTCCATGGCTAAGATCAAAAAGGGTGACCTCGTTCAGGTCATCACTGGCGCCAAGGCTGAGCGCGGCGGCGACAAGGGTAAGCAGGGCAAGGTTCTGCGCGTATTCCCGGAGACCAACCGCTTGTTGGTTGAAGGCATTAACCGCGTAACCAAGCACACCAAGGCCGGTCAGTCGCAGCGCGGCACCAAGACCGGTGGCATCGAGGTCGTAGAAGCTTCGATCCACATCTCCAACGTGGCTCTGGTTGACCCGTCCACCAAGAAGCCCACCCGCGTCGGTTTCCGCACCGAGACCGTTGAGCGCAATGGCGTGAAGCGCGAAGTGCGTGTCCGCGTGGCCAAGAGCTCCGGGAAGGACATCTAATGACTGAGACTCTCGAGACTCCGGCAACGAAGATCGTTCCTCGTCTGAAGACCAAGTACGCCGATTCCATCAAGAGCACGCTCGTTGAGGAATTCAAGTACAGCAACGTCAACCAGGTTCCCCGCCTGGTGAAGGTCGTTGTGAACATGGGTGTTGGAGATGCCGCTAAGGACTCCAAGCTGATCGACGGCGCTGTCCGCGATCTGACCCTGATCACCGGCCAGAAGCCGCAGGTAACCAAGGCCCGCAAGTCGATCGCACAGTTCAAGCTGCGCGAAGGCATGCCCATCGGCGCACACGCAACTCTGCGTGGAGACCGCATGTGGGAATTCCTGGATCGTCTGGTCACGCTGGCTCTGCCCCGTATCCGCGACTTCCGCGGCCTCAGTGGCAAGCAGTTCGACGGCAACGGCAACTACACCTTCGGTCTGACCGAGCAGGTTATGTTCCACGAAATCGACCAGGATTCCATCGACCGCGTACGCGGCATGGACATCACGGTCGTAACCACCGCCAAGACCGATGACGAAGGCCGCGCGCTGCTCAAGGCGCTTGGTTTCCCGTTCAAGGCCGAAAACTAATCTAACTACATAACAGGTCTTTCGCTGATGCTTCACGCAGCAGCGAGGAAACCGTTATGAGGAAGGGCAAGAGCCCAAAATGACAATGACAGATCCTGTCGCAGACATGCTTACGCGTCTGCGCAATGCAAACTCGGCATACCACGATTCCGTGTCCATGCCGTACAGCAAGCTCAAGGCACGCGTTGCCGACATCCTGAAGGCTGAAGGTTACATCGCCTCCTGGAAAGAAGAAGACGCTGAGGTTGGCAAGAAGCTGACCCTCGACCTTAAGTTCGGTCCGAACCGCGAGCGTTCAATCGCTGGCGTTCGTCGTATTTCCAAGCCGGGCCTGCGTGTTTACGCAAAGTCCACCAACCTCCCGCACGTGCTCGGTGGCCTGGGTGTCGCAATCCTGTCCACCTCTTCCGGCCTCTTGACTGATAAGCAAGCCGGCAAGAAGGGCGTGGGCGGCGAAGTCCTCGCCTACGTCTGGTAACGGGAAAGGAAGAGAATAATGTCACGTATTGGACGTCTCCCCATCACCGTTCCCGCCGGCGTTGAGGTCAAGGTTGACGGCTCTGTCGTCAGCGTCAAGGGTGCCAAAGGCGAGCTGAACCACACTGTGGCCAGCCCGATCGAGGTTTCCCTGGAAGCAGAGACCCTGACTGTCGCCCGCCCGAACGACGAGCGCACCTCCCGTTCACTCCACGGCCTGACCCGCACCCTGATCTCCAACATGATCGAGGGCGTTACCAAGGGCTACGAGAAGAAGCTTGAAATCGTTGGTACTGGTTACCGCGTTCAGGCCAAGGGATCTGACCTTGAGTTCGCTCTCGGCTACAGCCACCCGGTAAATGTCACCGCACCGGACGGCATCACCTTTGCAGTTGAGACCCCGACCAAGCTCTCTGTTTCAGGTATCAACAAGCAGCAGGTCGGCGAGGTTGCTGCCAACATTCGCAAGCTGCGGAAGCCGGACCCCTACAAGGGCAAGGGCATCCGCTACGCAGGCGAAGTCATCCGCCGCAAGGTCGGAAAGGCTGGTAAGTAACCATGGCCATCTCAATTAACAAGAAGCGTACGAACAAGAGCAAGTCTGCTTCGCGCAGCCGCCGCCAGCTTCGTATCCGCAAGCGCATCTCCGGCACGGCTGTACGTCCTCGTCTGGTCGTCAACCGCTCCGCACGCCACGTATTCGTCCAGGTTGTCGATGACACCAAGGGCCTGACCGTAGCAAGCGCCTCCACACTGGAAGCCGACCTTCGTGCATTCGAAGGCGACAAGACCGCCAAGGCCAAGCGCGTTGGCGAGCTCGTTGCCGCTCGTGCCAAGGCCGCCGGTATCGAAGCTGTTGTCTTCGACCGCGGTGGTAACAAGTACCACGGCCGGATTGCCGCCGTCGCTGACGGTGCACGTGAAGGTGGGCTGTCACTGTGACGGAAGCAAACAAGGAAAAGGACACTGTGTCTGCAGATCAGAAGGCGACTGAAGCCGTAGCTGCTCCGGCCACCGAGACCACTGCGCCCGCAGCTGCTGCCGATGACCGCCGTGGTGGCGCTCGTCGTGGCGAGCGTGGCGACAAGGGCCAGGGCCGCGGAGACCGTGGTGGCCGTGGTGGCCGCGATGGTGGCCGCGAAGCCGAGAAGAGCCAGTTCATTGAACGCGTCGTCACCATCAACCGCGTTTCCAAGGTGGTCAAGGGTGGTCGTCGCTTCAGCTTCACCGCTCTGGTCGTCGTTGGTGACGGTAACGGCATGGTCGGCGTGGGCTACGGCAAGGCTAAGGAAGTTCCTGCCGCTATCGCGAAGGGCGTTGAAGAGGCCAAGAAGTCCTTCTTCCGCGTTCCCCGCATTGGCAACACCATCCCGCACCGCGTTCAGGGTGAGGCCGCTGCCGGCGTCGTAATGCTGCGTCCGGCTTCCGCCGGTACCGGTGTTATTGCCGGTGGTCCGGTCCGCGCCATCTTGGAGTGCGTGGGCATCCACGACATCCTCTCCAAGTCGCTGGGTTCCTCCAACGCCATCAACATCGTTCACGCGACGGTTGCTGCGCTGAAGCAGCTCGAAGAGCCGGCAGCTGTGGCAGCACGCCGCGGCCTGCCGCTGGACGAGGTTGCTCCGCCGGCAATGGTGAAGGCAATCCTGAACCAGAAGGCGGGTGTCTAAGCCATGGCTAAGAACCTGATTCCCTCCGACTCGCAGTTGGAGATCACTCAGATCAAGTCCGCCATTGGCGGCAAGCAGAACCAGCGCGACACCCTTCGGTCCCTCGGCCTGAAGCGGATCGGACACACCGTTGTCCGCACCGCCGACGCCGTGACTGTTGGAATGCTCAACACGGTTCCGCACCTGGTAAAGGTAGAGGAGGCGAAGTAAATGGCAGAGAAGAACACCGCCGAAAAGGCTCAGGGCGCCGCTGCTGAGAAGCAGAACGCACTGAAGGTTCACCACCTGCGTCCCGCCCCGGGTGCCAAGACCGCCAAGACCCGCGTTGGTCGTGGTGAAGGTTCCAAGGGTAAGACCGCTGGTCGCGGTACCAAGGGTACGAAGGCCCGCTACCAGATCAAGGCTGGCTTTGCCGGCGGCCAGCTGCCGCTGCACATGCGCCTGCCGAAGCTGCGCGGCTTCAAGAACCCGTTCCGGGTTGAGTTCCAGGTTGTAAACCTGGACAAGCTCAACGAGCTGTTCCCGGAAGGTGGCGCAGTCACCGTGGAGAACCTGGTCGAAAAGGGTGCCGTTCGCAAGAACCAGCCCGTCAAGGTGCTTGGCACCGGCGACATCACCGTCAAGGTTGACGTCACCGCCCACGCATTCTCGGCCAGCGCCGCAGAAAAGATTGCTGCAGCAGGTGGAAGCACCACCGCTCTCTAGTAGACGGTGGGCGAATGCCCGTTGTGAACTCCCGGTGTGCAAGGCCCCCAGGGCCCTGCACGCCGGGAGTTTTTCGTATCCGCCTGCCGACTATTTCCGCCCGTTCGCCGCACGCGCCGCCTCTCGGATTATTCGCATGGCCAATCCACCCGTTAGACTCGGTTGTTGGGATTTATTGACCCCCATCACACCACGCTTATAAACAACACAGGAGGACGCTTGCTTAGCGCATTTGGCCGGGCCTTTCGCACGCCTGATCTGCGACGCAAGTTGTTGTTCACGCTGGCAATCATCACAATCTTCCGCTTGGGTGCATTCATCCCCTCGCCTGGTGTGAACTACCAGAATGTCCAGCAATGCTTGCAGAACGGTCAGACCGCTGGCGGGCTCTATCAGCTCGTCAACCTGTTCAGCGGCGGTGCCTTGCTTCAGGTGTCCATCTTCGCGCTGGGCATCATGCCGTACATCACGGCCAGCATCATTGTGCAGCTGCTCCGGGTGGTCATTCCCCGGTTCCAGGAGCTGTACGAGGAGGGCGCCTCCGGGCAGTCCAAGCTCACCCAGTACACTCGGTACCTCACCATTGCCCTGGGCCTGCTGAACGCAACGACGCTGGTGTCGCTGGCACGTTCAGGCCAGTTGCTTCCAGGCTGCGCACTGCCGATCATTCCTGATGACAGCATCATCACCACCATCCTGCTGATCATCACGCTGACCGCCGGTACCGGGCTCATCATGTGGATGGGCGAACTCGTCACCGAAAAGGGTGTGGGCAACGGCATGTCGCTGCTCATCTTCACCTCCATCGCGGCAACGTTCCCCACGTCACTGGGCGCCATCTGGAGCTCACAGGGCCCGGGTACGTTCTTTATGGTCCTGGTCATCGGCCTGGTGACGGTTGCCCTGGTGGTCTTCGTTGAGCAGTCCCAGCGCCGTGTCCCGGTGCAGTACGCAAAGCGGATGATCGGACGCCGGACCGTCGGCGGCACCAGCACCTACATCCCCATCAAGGTGAACATGGCAGGTGTGATCCCCGTGATCTTCGCGTCGTCCATGCTCTACCTGCCGGGACTGATCTCACAGTTCAACCAGCCAAAAGCCGGCGAGGAACTCGCGCCGTGGGTTGAGTGGATCAACAACAACCTGACCCGAGGAGACCATCCGATCTACATGGCGCTGTACTTCGCCATGATCGTCTTCTTCACCTACTTCTACGTCGCCATCACCTTCAACCCTGAAGAGGTCTCCGACAACATGAAGAAGTACGGCGGTTTCATCCCGGGTATCCGTGCCGGAAAACCGACCGCGGACTACCTGCAGTACGTGCTCTCCCGGATCACGCTGCCCGGCGCCCTTTACCTGGGCTTCGTGGCGCTGATTCCGTTGGTGGCTCTGGTACTGATCAACGCGAACCAGAACTTCCCGTTCGGTGGCACCTCGATCCTGATCATGGTGGGCGTTGGCCTTGAAACCGTCAAGCAAATAGATGCGCAGCTACAGCAACGTCACTACGAAGGGCTTTTGCGATGACGAAAATGTTGATTATTGGACCCCCCGGTTCCGGAAAAGGAACGCAAGCGGAACGCATTTCCGAACGCCTCGGCGTCGTAGCGATTTCCACCGGTGATATCTTCCGCGCCAACGTGAAGGGCGAAACTCCTCTTGGCATCGAGGCCAAGAAGTACATGGACGCCGGGGACTTCGTTCCGGACAGCGTCACCAACAAGATGGTCCGCGACCGCCTCAGCGAGTCCGACGTCGAAAACGGCTTCCTTCTGGACGGCTACCCGCGCACCACGGCGCAGGTGGACTACCTGGACGGTATCCTCGCGAACAGCGAAGATAAGCTCGACGTCGTCCTGCAGCTCACGGCCGACGACGAGGAACTCGTCTCCCGCCTGCTGGGCCGTGCCAAGGAAACTGGCCGGAGCGACGACAACGAAGCCGTGATCCGCCACCGCCTGGACCTGTACCACGAGCAGACCGAGGCCGTTGTGGCCAAGTATGCCGAACGCGGCATCCTGACCCAGGTTGACGGCATCGGCGGCATCGACGAGGTCACCGACCGCGTGATGCAGGCCATCAAGGCAGCCCAGACCGCCTGAGCCCCGCAACAAGCTTTTTTCGAGGCTCCTCCCGGCATCCGGGAGGAGCCTCAGCCATTGAGAGGACACACCATGGCCTTCGGCCAGCCCCGTATCGAATACAAGACCAACGCCCAGATGCGCATCATGCACGACGCCGGGCTGGTGCTGAGCCGTGCGTTGGACGCAGCCGTGGCGGCCGCCGCTCCCGGCGTCACCACCAAGCAGTTGGACGACGTCTTCGCTGCTGTGCTGAACGAAGCGGGCGCCAAGTCGAACTTCCTCGGCTACCACGGTTTCCCCGCAACCGTCTGCACCTCCGTGAACGAGGAAGTGGTGCACGGCATCCCCGGCGGCAAGGTCCTCAACGACGGCGACATCATTTCGATCGACGGCGGCGCGATTGTTGACGGCTGGCACTCCGACTCTGCACGGACCGTCATTGTGGGCAAGGCCGACCCCGAGGACCAGCGGCTCTCCGACGTCACCCAGGCCGCGATGTGGCGCGGCATCGCAGCGCTGGCCACGGGAACCCACGTGGGGGACGTCGGCTCAGCCATCGACGACTACGTCTCCTCCGTGCCGGGCAAGCCGCTGGGCATCCTGGAGGACTATGTGGGCCACGGCATCGGCTCCGAAATGCACATGGCCCCGGATGTACTGAACTACCGCACCAGCCACCGAGGCCCCAAGATCAAGCCCGGACTGTGCCTGGCCATCGAGCCCATGCTGGTCCGCGGCAGCATCGAAACCGCCGTGCTGGACGACGACTGGACCATTGTGACCACCGACGGCAAGCGCTCCTGCCAATGGGAGCACTCGGTTGCCGTCCACGAAAAGGGGATTTGGGTACTCTCAGCCCCCGACGGCGGAGCGGAGCACCTGGTGCCGCTCGGCGTCGTACCCGTCCCGATCCCGTAGGTCCGCCGACGCGCAAAAGCTCCGCCGACGCGCAAAATCCCTGTCGCTACCTGAATACCGGTAGCGGCAGGGATTTTGCGTGTCGCAGGCCACCCAGCGCATCGTCAGCGAAACCGCAGCGGATGTCCGGTACGGCGACGCCGGGGCTTCGACTCCGGTGATCGGTTGGGGAGCGAGATCCAGCCCGTCCAGCGTCAGGCATTGAGCTTCGGCTTGATGTCCTTGGTGTAGATTCCCTCCAGCGTCGCCTTCAGCTCGGTCATGGTGGCCTTCACGTCGCCCAGCTGGGTCAGGATCTTGGCGGCAGCCTTGGCCATCTGGTCCATGGCGATCTTGATCTGCGGGATCTTGGCCAGCACGGCGGTCATGTCAGCGGACGTCCGCGTAGGCATGTAGCCGGTCGCAGCCGAGAACGCCGCTGTGTTCTCCCGGTGATCGAGCCCGCCGAGCTCCAAGCTCAACCACAGGGGACCCGCAGGGCAGAATGGTGCCATGGGAGCAATCACGGATGTGCCTGGGATTAGGGTTGGCCACGCGCAGAAGTCCGACGACGGGTGGCTGACTGGCGTCACCGTGGTGCTGCCGTCGCCTGGCACCGTCGGGTCGGTGGACGTCCGGGGCGGTGGCCCGGGTACGCATGAGACTGACGCCCTGGATCCCACCACGCTGGTGTCCACCGTGGATGCGGTTGTCCTCACCGGCGGCAGCGCGTACGGGCTCGCCTCGGCCCACGGGGCGCAGCGCTGGTGCGAGGAGAACGGCAGGGGCTTCGCCGTCACCGGGGGAGTGGTGCCGATCGTTCCCGCCGCCGCGATCTTCGACCTGGGCCGGGGCGGCGACTTCTCAGCGCGCCCGACGGCGGACATGGGCTACGCGGCGACCGCCGCCGCTGCTGCCGAAAAGGACGGGCACGCCGTCGGACGCGGCAGTGTGGGCGCCGGCACCGGAGCGATGATCGGACGCGGACAGTTCAAAGGGGGAGTGGGGACGGCATCGGTCACGCTCGAGAACGGCGTGGTTGTGGGGGCGCTGGCCGTGGTGAACGCGCTTGGGTTTCCGATGCTCGACGGGCGGCAGGAGCCGCAACCCTCCGCGCGCTCGGTCGTGCCGCCCCACGAGCCCCCTGTATTGAACACGACATTGGTTGTTGTGGCGACAAACGCCCTGCTCGATGTCGCCGAATGCTATCGGACTGCTTCTGCGGCGCATGCTGGATTGGCTCGCGCGCTGAACCCTTCGCACACCCTGGCCGACGGGGATACTGTCTTCTGCATCGCTACCGGAGGTGTGGCACTGGACCGGAGTACTGAAACTGCCCGGCAGGTGAGTCTCATTACCCTGCAGAGTGCGGCTGCCGACGTCGTACGCCTGGCGATCCTGGACGGGATTTCGGCAAGCTCCATTACCGGGTAGGGTGTGCACTTTCATTATGCAGTTGGACTTTCTACACACTTACAGTAGAGTTGTCTGTTGGTTGTCTGCCCAGCTGTGCCCTGTTTGGGGCCGGAGGCGATAACCGATCCAACAAAAACGTTCGTGGTCATGTCCGGTGCAATCCGGCAGGGCTGCGGCAACAACAGTTAGCGGAGGGTATGGCCAAGAAGGACGGGGTCATTGAGATCGAAGGCGTTGTGACTGAGGCGCTGCCTAACGCGATGTTTCGCGTTGAGCTGACCAACAAGCACATCGTACTCGCGCACATCTCAGGCAAGATGCGCCAGCACTACATCAGGATTCTCCCTGAGGACCGGGTAGTGGTGGAACTGAGCCCTTATGACCTCACTCGGGGTCGTATCGTCTACCGCTACAAGTAAATTCTGGGCGGCCTCAGCATGAGCTGACGGCTGCTCCAGTTGACCAACTGCCACACGCAAAGGAATGCCATGAAGGTCAAGCCGAGCGTCAAGCAGATCTGCGAAAAGTGCAAAGTGATCCGCCGTAATGGCCGGGTCATGGTGATCTGCGAGAACCCGCGCCACAAGCAGCGCCAGGGCTAATTTCCCTCCTGAGGGAAATCCTGGGTTGCTAACCCACGCAAGTAAATAAAGGCAGCACAAGCTGAATTGGGACGTATGAGCCCGGACAGCTAACCCCCGGTCGGAGGCTGGGGCCGCACAGAACGTGCGGGTGTACTGCCTACGACCTCCGGTTTATACAAGGAGTACTGCCAATATGGCTCGTCTCGCTGGCGTAGACATTCCCCGCGAAAAGCGGTTGGAAATTGCGCTTACTTACATCTACGGCGTGGGCAAGACCCGTGCACACGAAACCCTGGCTGCCACTGGCATCAGCGCTGACGTCCGCGTTAAGGACCTCACCGATGCCCAGCTGGTCGAGCTTCGTGACTACATCGAAGGCAACTACAAGGTTGAGGGTGACCTTCGCCGCGAAGTAGCAGCTGATATCCGCCGCAAGGTTGAAATCGGCAGCTACGAAGGTATTCGCCACCGTAAGGGCCTGCCAGTGCGCGGACAGCGTACGAAGACGAACGCACGTACCCGTAAGGGTCCGAAGCGCACCGTTGCAGGCAAGAAGAAGGCTCGTTAAATCCCTCGGGATTGACTCGTCTTCCCCCAATAACTTTCTGTAGGAGAAAAAATGCCCCCGAAGACTCGTGGCGCGGTTCGCAAGCCGCGTAAGAAGGACAAAAAGAATATCGCGCTTGGCCAGGCGCACATCAAGAGCACTTTTAACAACACCATCGTGTCCATCACGGACCCGAACGGCGCTGTTATCTCTTGGGCTTCCTCAGGTGAGGTTGGCTTCAAGGGCTCACGCAAGTCCACCCCGTTCGCAGCCCAGATGGCTGCCGAAGCTGCTGCCAAGCGTGCGCAGGAGCACGGCATGCGCAAGGTTGACGTTTTCGTCAAGGGACCGGGGTCCGGACGCGAGACCGCAATCCGCTCGCTGCAGGCCGCTGGCCTGGAGGTTGGCTCCATCCAGGACGTCACCCCCGCAGCGCACAACGGCTGCCGTCCGCCGAAGCGCCGCCGCGTCTAAGGCTTTTCCAGCAGCTTGAGCTTGCCCGGACCGTCAATGGTCCGGGCAAGCCCAGCCGCGTTAAGTCTTCAGACCGAATTTCCACCCCCTGTGTTGCGTCATATAGCGGATGCTCGCCGAAAGGAAACCTAAGTGCTCATTGCACAGCGCCCCACCCTCTCCGAAGAGGTCGTCTCCGATAACCGCTCGCGTTTCATCATTGAACCGCTGGAACCCGGCTTCGGCTACACCCTCGGAAACTCCCTCCGCCGTACCCTGCTCTCCTCCATCCCCGGTGCCGCTGTAACCAGCATCCGGATCGATGGCGTGCTGCACGAGTTCACCACGGTTCCGGGTGTCAAGGAAGATGTCACTGAGATCATCCTGAACATCAAGAGCCTGTCGGTTTCCTCCGAGCACGACGAGCCGGTTGTGGCTTACCTGCGCAAGCAGGGCCCCGGAGTCGTCACCGCCGCGGACATCGCTCCGCCGGCCGGCGTCGAATTCCACAACCCGGATCTGCACATTGCCACGCTGAACTCGAAGGGCAAGTTCGAACTCGAACTGACCATCGAGCGCGGCCGCGGCTACGTTTCGGCAGCTCAGAACAAGTCCGGCGACTCCGAGATCGGCCGTATCCCGGTCGACTCGATCTACTCGCCGGTCCTGAAGGTTACTTTCCGCGTGGAAGCAACCCGTGTTGAGCAGCGCACCGACTTCGACAAGCTCATTGTCGACGTCGAGACCAAGCAGGCCATCGCCCCGCGCGATGCTGTTGCTTCCGCAGGTACCACCCTGGTGGAACTCTTCGGTCTGGCCCGCGAGCTGAACACCGCAGCTGAAGGTATCGAGATTGGCCCGTCGCCGACGGATGCTGCCCTGGCAGCAGACATGGCACTGCCGATCGAGGATCTGGACCTCACCGTCCGTTCCTACAACTGCCTCAAGCGTGAGGGCATCCACACCGTGGGTGAACTCGTTGCACGCTCTGAGGCTGACCTCATGGACATCCGTAACTTCGGTGCGAAGTCCATTGACGAGGTCAAGGCAAAGCTGGTTGAACTGGGCCTGTCCCTCAAGGACTCGCCTCCCGGTTTTGACCTCGCAGCACGCGCCGCAGCAATTGAAGAGGACGACGCCGCCTTCGGCGACGACGAACTCTAATAAACAGATCTTGGCCGGCTGGCTGGATGCACCACGGTGTGCGCAGCCCACTGGCTTCCATATGAGGAGAAACTATTATGCCTACCCCCGCTAAGGGTCCGCGCCTCGGAGGCGGAGCGGCTCACGAGCGTCTTATGCTCGCGAACCTGTCCGCCGCACTGTTCGAGCACAAGCGGATCACCACCACGGTGACCAAGGCCAAGCGACTGAAGCCGTACGCCGAGCGTCTGGTGACATTCGCCAAGCGTGGCGACCTGGCTTCCCGCCGCCGTGTACTCGGCCTGATCAGCAACAAGGGCATCGTCCACGAGCTGTTCACCGACATTGCACAGGCAGTGGAGAACCGCGACGGCGGCTACACCCGCATCACCAAGATCGGCAACCGCAAGGGCGACAACGCTCCCATGGCTGTCATCGAACTGGTTCTCGAGCCGGTTTCCGCCAAGCAGGCCGTTGTGGCCGAGGCTACCCAGGCTGCCGCTAAGGCTGCTCCGGTTGCTGAAGAAGCTCCGGTTGCCGAAGCTGCTGAGACCGAAGCTGCTGAAGCCAAGTACGCCGGCTCCAAGCCTGCTACGGCTGACAACGTTGCCCCTGAGGGCTTCGAGGTCAAGGGCAACGAGGACTCCATGAAGTACCACGTTCCCGGCTCACGCTGGTACGACGCCACGGTTGCTGAAGTCTGGTTCGACTCTGCAGAGTCCGCCGCAGCCGCAGGCTTCGTGCCTGCCGGTGGCGAAGCTGCACAGGCCGTCGAAGCTGAGTAATCAGGCTCTGACGCTCCAGTAGACTTATGTCTATGAACGACCAAAAACCCGCTGCCCCCGTTTTGGGGGGCGGCGGGTTTTTGCGTGTCCGGTTTGATTTATCGTACGACGGCGGCCCCTTCAATGGGTGGGCAGTGCAGCCGGGATTGCGCACCGTCCAGGGCATCCTGGAAGAGGCGCTGGCGTTGTTGATCCGCCGGCCCATCCGGGTCACCGTGGCGGGACGCACCGACGCCGGCGTGCATGCCCGCGGCCAGGTGGTCCACCTGGACCTGACTGAGGCCGAGTGGCTGAAGCTGCCGCGCGGTCATGAACTGGATCCTGCCGTCGCGTTCCTACGGCGCATTCGTGGCGCACTCAGCAGGGGGCTGGGGGACCTGACCGGGGCTATCGAGGTTCACCTGGTGTCCTTGGCACCCGTAGGGTTCGATGCCAGGTTCTCTGCACTCTGGCGGCGGTACAGCTACCGCATCGCTGACGGACCCGCCCTGTGGGATCCGCTCGAACGGTACTTCACGCTCTGGCACCAAAGCCCGCTGGACGTGGACCTGTTGAACGCGGGTGCCGTGCAGCTGCTGGGCCTGCAGAACTTCCTGTCCTACTGCAAGCCGCGGGAGGGTGCCACCACTATCCGTGAGCTACAGCGGTTCGAGTTCCACCGCGGTGAGGACGGCGTTATTGTGGCCACGGTCCAGGCCGACGCGTTCTGCCACAACATGGTGCGGTCACTGGTTGGCTCAGCCCTGTTCGTGGGGGAGGGCATCGAGGCGCCTGGCTGGCTGCATGAGCGGCTGCTGGCCAAGAAGCGGGACGCCAAATCCGTCCTGGCCGCCCCGCACCCGCTCGTCCTCGAGGAAGTGGCCTACCCGTCCGACGACGAGATGCTGGCGCGTGCTGAGCTGACAAGGGCGGTCCGCAAGCACTGAGCTGTGGACGCCATCGACTGCTCCGTCAGCGCCCTTTTGGGCCTTGAAAAGGGCCCCTATGGAGCAATCGATGGGGGTGCCGGGGTTTCGACGGGCAGGGTAATGGTGAACGTGCTGCCGCCGCCCAAGTCGCTGGCGCAGGTGATGGCCCCGCCGTGGCGTTCCAGGATGGTCTTGGTGATGGACAGGCCCAGCCCGGCACCGGGGATGGCTGCGTCCCGGGCCGACTCGGCGCGGAAGAACCGGCTGAAAACCTTGGCCGCATCCTCCGGCGCCATGCCCATCCCCGTGTCCTGAACAACAAGCTTGACCCAGTCCTCGGTGCCGGCTGCGCTGATGGTCACAGTGCCGCCGTCGGGGGAGTATTTGATGGCATTGGACACCAGGTTATCCAGTGCCTGGCCGATCCGCAGCGGGTCGGCGTAGGCCCACAGCGGGGCGGGCACGTGGGCCACCAGGGCAACTGATGACCGTTCCGCCTGCGCCTGGGCTGAGCCGATGCTGGTCTCCACGAGGCCGGAAATGTCGGTGCGTTTCGGGTGGACATTCAGCGCGGCGGACGCCTCGAGCGTCAGGTCCGAGACCAGGGCAAGCAGCCGTTCGGAGTTTCGCTGCACCACGGCCAGGCGCTGGACCGTAACGTCGGGAAGTCCGTCGCTGTCCTCGAGTACCAGGTCGATGTTGCCCAGGATGGAATTGAGCGGGGACCGGAACTCGTGGGAGACGTTCGAGACCAGTTCCTCGTTCGCGGCCATCGCTTCAACCAGCCCAGTCACGTCGCTGTAGACAACCACCGCTCCGGTGAGGCGGCCGCCGTCGTCCCTTAACGGCCTGGCGGCGGTGGACACCGCGCGCTGATGCGGGATATCGCCGATCCAGACGAGATAGTCCGCGAACGATTCACCCTCGATGGCGCGCCGGAGGGGACGTTTGCCCGACGGCAGGGGAGTCACTTTGTCCTGGGCGAAAACCCGCTGCTCGCTGTGGTCGGCAGGCACGACGCCGGCGGGTGCGGCGGACTGTTGCCAACCCCGCATCATGTTGTTGGCCAGCAGTTGGTCGCCGTTCGAATCGACGGCAACAATGCCGACGTCGGTAGCGTCCAGGATGGTCATCAGGAGTTTCTCGCGTTCCCGGCTCGCGGCGAGCAGCTCCCGCAGGTCCTGGCCCATGGCTTGCAGCTCGCGCTGCTGGACGCGCATATTGACGCTGGCGAAGCGGATGGCGAGTGAAACAGCAAGCATCACCAGCGGGAAAAGAACGAGGGCCGTGATGTCGGCAGCCGTGATATTGGGCAATTTCGGGGCTGTTGAGGGAACCATGATCAGAAGCGGTCCCAGCGCGCTCAGCACAAGGCTGGTCCGGACGAGCATCCCGGAAGCGGCGAGCCAGATGACCGGAAACACCGCCAGGATTGCCAGTCCCGGTAGGAGCGGCGCGGCGCCGTTGCGTAGGAGTCCCACCGCGAGAAGGTCCAGCACTGGAATGATCAGATAGGCACTATGGCGCATGCGCTCCCAGGGCATCAGGAAACATGCTAGGAAGAGGACGGCGTGCAGTGCGAGTCCGGCAAGGTAGAGGGGGCTGGACAGCAGCGATGGCCAGCCGACGGGTGTCATCACGCCAATGGCGGTGACAATCAGGGACAGCGGAAGCTGGCACAAGGCCACCTGAGTGCGAGGGCCGAGCTTCCTGAAGTAGAGGGCAACTCCCCGGGGCGAGGGACGTCGAGCCATACGGGGTCTCCAACTTTCCTGACGGCCCCCATTCCGTCCCCAATGAATTTATGCGCCCGAATTCCTGAAGGGCGGCACAGTCAACCTTCTGAATCCTAATGTGCTGCGTTGTTATGGTAATTGACTTTCCAAAACTAAACGCGGGAAGCGTGTCATCCGCCGTTCATACTTGTACCGTATAGAGAGTTGGAGTGGACGAGGGGATTAGCGCTGGGCTGATGGGGGCCTCTTCCACCTGGCAACAGGGATAGACATGGAAGATCTTGGGGTAGCAGTAGTAATTGAAGACGACGCCGACGTGCGGAATCTCCTGGAGGGGATCCTGCGTCAGGCCGGATTTGAGGTCCATACTGCCGCCGAGGGCCGGGCAGGCGTTGAGGCGGTACGGCACAACAAGGCCCAGGTGGTCACGCTGGACATCGGCCTTCCGGACATTGACGGTTTCGAGGTCCTGCGGCGGATCCGGAATTTCAGCGATGCCTATGTAGTCATGCTGACCGGCCGGACCGAGGAACCCGATCTGCTCTCGGCGCTGAACGCCGGCGCGGACGACTACATCGCCAAGCCCTTCCGGCCGCGTGAACTCCGGGCCAGGGTGGCGGCCATGATGCGCAGGCCGCGCCATGAGATCACCACTCCACCCGAAGCTGCTTCATGGGCTTCACCTCCGGCCGCGCCGGTAACCTTCGCCCACACGGGCGTTCTCCAGCACAACGGGCTCATTCTGAACTACCGGACCCGCACGGCAGTGATTGGTGAGGTCAACGTCGGGCTCACGCGCAGCGAGTTCGATCTCCTGCACACTTTGCTCCGCGGCGAGGGGGTAGTGTGCACGCGGTCCGATCTGGTGCGCGCGGTCCGGGGTGACCTTTATGAGGCCGATGCCTATATCAGTGAGGCTGACGAGCGGGCCGTGGAAGTCCACGTGGGGAACCTTCGCCGCAAGCTTCGGGAGGATCCGCAGTCACCGCGCTGGCTCCAGACCGTGCGGGGAGTGGGCTACCGGCTCGCACCGCATAGGACCGACCTGTAGGGCTGGCCGGGGGCTGAACACTGAAGGGCTAATCGTTTTTCAGGATGTAGTTCGCCTGGAGCTCTGAGACTGTACGCACGCCGTTCTCGGCCACGCCTGCCAGAAGTGCCTGGCCCTGGACGAAGTCGCTGCGGCGGATGGCGTCCTCCAGCGCTTGGGCCAGAACGGACAACCGGATCCCGCCCACCATGGCAGAGGTGATTCGCAGGCTGACGACGGCGTCCAAAGCAGCGGGGCGGTCCTCGGTGTGGACGGCTGCGGCCAGCCGGCTGAAGCGCTGGTCCCACAAAGACGCGTAATCGCGCGCGAATCCTAGGGCAAGTTCCGGGCCGTCCAGTTCTGCTTCCAGTTCCGCCAGGATGTCCGGTTCGACCCAGCGAGTGGCCTCGTTGCCCGCTTGGTGCAGTCCGGGACGTGCGTCCGCAACAGACCCTGCAGCCGACGGCCCGGCATGGACGCCCCCGCTGCTGGAGGTGGGTCGTGGACTATCCATGCTTCAAGGCTACTTCCTGTAGTTACTTGGGAGTCCGGTTTCGGTCGATCCTGTGGAAAACTTGAGTCATCCTTGACTTTGCGTATCGCGCTGTCATTGCCCACTGAACGTGACAACCGTGTTGATAACAGCGGGACCGAGAATTGCGATAAAGAGCACGGGAAAGATAAAGAACAGCAGGGGAAAGAGGATCATGACGGGGAGTTTCATGGCCTTTTCCTCGGCGCGCTGGCGGCGTTTAACGCGCATGACCTTGGCCTGTATCCGCAGCACCCGGCTGATGGCGATGCCGTAGGTGTCGGCCTGGACCACGGCCTGCACGAAGCTTCGCAGTTCCGGGATGCTGGTCCGCTCGGCCAGTGCCTGGTAGGACTCACGCCGGCTGCGGCCCACCTGCATGTCCTGCAGGGTGCGGACCAGTTCTTCGGCCAGCGGTCCTTTGCCGTTTTCGCCCGCGCGGGCCATCGCCCCTTCGAAGCCAAGGCCGGCTTCCACCGAGATCAGCATCTGGTCCAGGGTGTTGGCCAGTTCCAGCTGCATAGCCTTCTGGCGTTCCATGCCCTTGCTGTAGAGCAACAGGTCCGGGATGAAATAGCCGAGGAAGAGGAGGAAGAGGCCCGCGAGCTTCATGATGGGCGTGGTGCCGACGGCGCTCAGGTAGAGGCCGAGGGACGCGCCGGCTATGCCGAGGGCGATCTTGGCGCCGAGGACCTTTTCTAGTGGCATCGACAGCGGCCTGCCGGCAAGTGACAACAAGCGATCAAGCTTGCGGACGTAGGCCGGGGGAGTCAGGCGGTAACCGATCCCGGCCACGAAGCCAGTCGGTTTTTTGTCCACCGTCTCAGGAGCTCGGTGGCCCCGGGTAAGGATGGCTACGGTGGCAGTCCGAGCCTTCCGATCAACGGAAAGGATGGACCAGGTCAGGTAGCCGATGGGTACGGAAACCAGCAAGAGCGAGGAAATGATCAGCGGACTCATCATCGCCTCAGAACTTCAGGTCAATGATTTTGCGCATCCACAGGCTGCCGATCGTCATGAGCACAACGGACGCGCCGATCATGCCCCAGCCCAGCGGATGGGTGAACATCGAGTTCATGTAGCCGGGGTTGACGGTCATCAGCATCAGGACGATGCCAAAAGGCATGGCAACGAGAATGTAGGCGGAGAATTTCCCCTCTGCGGCGAGTGACTTGATGTGCCCCTTGATCTCGCTGCGCTCGCGGATGGTTTCATTCACCTGGTCCAGCACTTCGGCCAGGTTTCCTCCCACCTCGCGGTTGATCTGGATGGCCTGGGCAATCCAAACGAAGTCTTCGTTCCGCATACGTTCCGACGTGTCCGTCAGGGAGGCCAGCAGATCGCGTCCCAGGCTGGTCTCGGTGACCACACGGCGCATCTCTTCAGATGTGGGGCTCTGGGACTCGGCCGCAGCGGCATCAATGGCCCGCAGGATGCTGTGTCCTGCTCGAAGCCCGCCGGAAAGCAATTGCAAGGTGTCGCCAAGCTGGGCGTCAAACTTTGCCCGTCGTTTCCCGGCAAGGAAACCAAGCACAAGGTGCCCTACGAACGGCGCCAAGACAACCAGCAGGACGGAGATCACGGGTAGGCCGATCACCATTCCCACGAGTGCTCCCACAGTTGCGCCAGCAATGACCAGCACCATGTATTCGGTTTGGCTGAAGCGGACGCCGGCGTTCTCCAGCGCCTCGCGGTTGTAGAGCCGGACGTCCCTGGTTCCGAGGAAGCGGTCCAAGGCCCCTACCGTCGCGTCTGCTAGCCGGGTAAGGTTCGACGGCGGATCCGTCTGAAAGGGCCGGCGCCGGTCGAGCGCGATCTCGGGAGTACGCGGCAGCACCAGCGCCACGCCCACCATGATGGGGGCGAGGAAAAGGAGAGCCGCTCCAATGATGATCAACATGCGGTCCTACGCCTTTCCGCCGCCGGTTGGGTTCGCACCTGCAGGACCCGGACCGGCTGGGGTGGCGAACACGGACGGCGAGACGTGGATTCCGAGGTCCTCGAAACGGTCGATGAAGCGTGGCCGGATGCCCGTTGCCACGGGCTTGCCCAGGAAACGCCCATGCTGGTCAACGCCGGCGGAGTAATCGAAGACAAACGCGTCCTGAAGCGTCACGATGTCCCCTTCCATCCCTTGGACCTCGGTCACGTGGGTGATGCGGCGTGAGCCGTCGCGCAGGCGTGAAATCTGGACAATGAGGTTCACGGCGGAAGCGATCTGCTCGCGGATGGCGCGCAGCGGCAGGTCCATGCCGGCCATGAGCACAAGGGTCTCCAAACGCGCGACGGCGTCGCGGGGCGAGTTGGAGTGCACGGTGGAGAGCGAGCCGTCGTGGCCGGTGTTCATGGCCTGCAGCATGTCCAGTGATTCGCCGCCACGTACCTCGCCCACCACGATGCGGTCAGGGCGCATACGCAAGGAGTTCCGGAGGAGCTCACGGATGGTGACTTCACCTTTGCCCTCGGTGTTGGGCGGGCGGCTTTCCAGCCGGACCACGTGGTCCTGCTGGATCTGGAGTTCCACCGCGTCCTCGATGGTCACGATCCGTTCATTTGCCGGCAGGAAAGAGGACAGCACATTCAGCAGGGTGGTTTTTCCGGTGCCCGTTCCGCCGGACACGATGATGTTGAGCTTGGCTTTGACACAGGCGTTCAGCAGTTCTGCCATCTCTGGAGTGAGTGTGCCGAAATCGATGAGGTTACGGACGGTGAGGGGCACCTTGCTGAACTTACGGATGGTCAGCGATGAGCCGCCAACGGCCAAGGGAGGGATCACCGCATTGACACGGGAACCATCTTCCAAGCGGGCATCCACCAGGGGAGAGGACTCGTCAATGCGGCGTCCCACCTTCGAGACGATGCGTTCAATAACCTTGCGGAGGTGCTCCTCTGAGCTGAACCTGGAATCCGCCAGGGTCAGATGCCCTTTTCGTTCCACGTAGATCTGGTCCATGCGGTTGACCATGATTTCGGTAACCGCCGGATCGTCCAACAGCCGCTGAAGCGGGCCAAAGCCGAGAACATCATCGGCCACGTCCTGGACCAACCGTGTGCGCTCTTCGGCGGAGAGCGGGACCTGCTCTGCGTCGATGATCCGCGTGAGCTCTTCGCGGGCAGAGGACTTCAGTTCATGCTCCGTGATGGCGGAGTCGTTGAACCGGGCGCCCATATGTTCAAACAAGGCCTTCGCTGCCCGTTCCTTAAGGGCTGCGAAAACATCGACAGGCTTTTGGAGTTTCGGCTTCGTCTCTTCTAGATGTGTTTGCGCGGGGGCGACGGCGACGGCAGGCGGTGCCGTCGTCGTCCGTTTTTGCTGGGTCTGTTCCGACCACTGCACGCGCTGAGGCTGAACCTCCGGCCGCGGGATATCGAGCGTAGGCGCTGAAGCCTTCGTAGAAGCAGGCTGGGCAGTTGGCTGAGACTTCGCCTGCGCGGCGCTGATGCGCTCTGACAGTTTCATTTAGACCACGACCCTTCGGTGCAGTTTGCGCTGGGATTTTGCCCGCCAGGCAGGATTGAAGCGCTCCACGAGTTGGTTGAGTCCCTTGACGGCCGGGTCTTTCACCGGTTCTTGGAGCACTGGGATCCCGCGGTTTGTGGAGAGGGCCACCGCCCTGGAGCGTGGGATGCTCACATCAATGGGGGACCCGATAGTTGATTCGAGGTCCTGGACGGTGAGGCCGTTCTTGGAGTCAGCCATGTTCAGCACCACATGGCGGGTATCGGGAAAGATATCCAGCTGGCGCAGGACGTCCAGCCCGGAACGAAGTCCCCGCACACTGGGGATGTCCATGCCGCTGACCCACACCACGTCTGTGCACTTTTCCATGGCCGCCAGCCCAATCTCGGGCAGCCCTGGCGCGGTATCCACCACTACGTACTGGAACTGCTCGGAAAGCTGCTCCAGGAGCCGGCTGATCTGGTCGGGCGTGATTTCGTCCGCATCGACGGGGGTGGGGGGAGCGCAAAGGGCGTAGATGCTGCCCGGATGCACCGTGAGGAAGGCCTTGAGGACAAGGGAATCTTGGCTTGCGGCCGGAGAGACTGCGTCGGTGACCGTATGTTCGGGGTCCAGATAAAGGCCGGAAGCCAAGTCACCGAACTGGAGGTCCAGGTCCACGATCACCACGCTCATGGGGGCGATCTTTCCCAGCCCGATGGCGATGTTGGTGGCAATGGTGGTTTTGCCCACGCCGCCCTTGGGGGAGAAGACGCCGATCACCAGGCCCTTGTTGCCTTCAGGCACCTGCTGGGATGCGAGCGTGCGGTTGCGGTTGGCGAAGGACTGGCTGGCGCGCTCCAAGAGGACCCGCAGCTGGGCGGCGTCCGAATCGGGGGAGGCGATGTCCTTGATGCCTGCCCGCATGGCGTGCAGGAGGAAGTCGGGCTCGGGTTCGGCGGCCACAATCACGCCGAGCTCTGGGAAGCTGACGTTCAGAACGGTAGCGAAACGGAGTGCCTCATCCAAAGGCACCTCGGGTCCCAGGATCAGGACCTCCGGTTGCTCTTGGTCCAGGCTGGCGAAGAGTTGGTGCGGGTCAGCGGGCAGCGTGCTGGTGAAGAAAGTCTGCACACCGCCCTGCAGGCCACCGGCGACTGCCTGCCGGAGGCGGGAATCGAAGTCGACGTCAGGGGTGATGAGGACGAAGCGGCTCATTTGTAGAGGTCCGATTTCAGCATGATGCGCGGCCCGCTGTCCTTGGCGTCAAGGGGTTCCCTGCTGAGCCAGATGGAGGCGTACTCGGCAGCGAACACGATCTTGTTCGCGTTGATGTCGTCCACAGCGACGGTGACCATCAGCAATCCGGTGGGAAGGTTCACGTCACGGGGATCGGGCGCCGGCGCGTCGGTTGCCGTTGGTGCCGGCTTTGGAGTGGCTCCTTCCGGCGCTCGCTGGACGGCGGTCACAAGGGCTTTGTGGATCGAGAGCTGGACGGTCTCCTTGTCAGACTTCGCTTCAACGCCCCCGCTGGGCATCGAGATGAAGATGCCAACATGGTCGCCGGGCGTCACCCGGCCGCCAACAACCCTCTGTGGCTCCAGCTGGAAGGAGATTTCCTGCAGGCCCGCCGGCACCGGCACTGAGCCCGAGGTCTTCAGTTCTTCGGGAGAGACAAGCCGTTCGGCCAGAAGCTGCTCGCCAGGGACAAGGTCTGCGGCAGTTACTTTTCCAACTGCTCCGTCCAGGGTGTTCAGGGCCGTTTTCGCGACGGCGGTGCCCGGCAGTTGCTCCAAGGCCACGGCTGCCTTCAAAGTCTCCACCGATGAGCCGGCGGGCACTGCCTTGCTGACCACGAGAACCCCTACCGGATCCAGGCCGCTGACCGCCCGCTGATCGGCTCCCTGAGCGTACGAGACAACGATGACCGCCCCAACGATGGCCAGCAGGACTGCCACCACTCCTGCCAACAAACGTGACTTCACTGACTGCTCCTGTATGTTTCGAAAATCATGGTGTTGTCTGTGCTAACCGCTGAGTGCGACGACGGTGGCGCCGTCCGAATTTATCGGGCCCAAGGTGTAACCATTGGCTAAGGAGACGTACTTGACGAATGTTCCGATGATGCCGCGGCATGGTTCCCTGCATTCCAAGGCTGACGGGACGTCCGGGGATCGATTACGAAAGGTATAGGGAAGGCCCGTGTTGCCAACTTTCCACCCGGCGACTTTGAACGCGGCGAAGGTGGTGAGTCCGAAAATCGCATTTGTTCCGGTGCCGGTCACTTTGTTGAAGATGGGCAGCAGGACGATGACGTCTTTGCCCGCATTCATGTCCGCCGCCCAGGAATTCAGCGTGGTCTCACAGTTTGGTGGGGCATTGTTACCGGTATCGCCGCCGGCAGTGCTGGTGGCAATGTTGATGATCGCGCCGCACTGGCCGGGATCCTGTTTGAGTTCGCCGAACCCTCCTTCCACCGCGGCGCCTGACGGTCCGTAATTGCAGTCGGTGTTGGCGTTCTTCCCGTGTAATTGGAGGAGCTGCATCACGTCAGTCTTGTTTCGGACCTGGCAAACGGAAACTGTGATGGGGAACGGTGTGGGTCCTTTTTCCGGGCTTCCCCAGTGGACAGTTGCCGGGGCGTTCACCTCGGCGGTGTTCATTCCCAAGGCCCGGGCGAAGAAAAGGGACACTTCATTGGGGGAGTGACCGGCCTCCTGAGCGGAAGCCGTCACGGTTACTGTCCGGGCAGATTTGTCCAGTACGGCGGACTTGATGTTGCTGAGGCCGTCAACCGCGTTACGGCCGGCGAGCCCTGCTGCCAGTGATGATGTAGCAGAGCAATCCGGATTACTGTCGCTCTTGGCGCACTTCTGGGCAATGGCCAGGGCCGCCGCGTCGGCTCCATTCCGGAGCTGGGTCCGTTCGGCGTAAAGCATGCTTACGTCCACGGCAATAGCACCGAAGCCCAACAGTGCCACCAACATGATGGCGACGATGACGCTCACGGCGCCGCGTTCGCGGTCGTGGTCAACAAGCTTGAACGTCAGCCGCCGCACAGCATGGCCCCCTTGCCTGTCATGGAGAACGGGCCTGCTATGCCCGTCATGGTGGACAGGCTGTAAGTGATGGTGACCGAGACCTGCGGGCTTGAGCCTGCGGCGGCCGTCACCGGGCACGGCGTGCCAAAGCTGATGTTTGTATCCTGCAGCGCCGGGCTAAGCGATACGGCTGCGTTTTTGGCCGCCGTTTTGGCTACATCTTGTTTGCCTGTGATGGCCATAACGCGGACTCCCTCACGGGCCGCTGCCGCGAGTGAGGCCTGGGCGTTGTAGGCCCGGCTGAACTCCATGATGCCCAGCAGCAGCATCACCAGGACGGGTGCCACGATCGCAAACTCGACCGCGACGGCTCCACGCTCGGATGCCCTGGACATGGTGGTGCCTTTCAATACAAGAGCTGGGTGGGAAAACAGAGTGGCGGCGGCTAGATCGCCGCCGCCACTCTTACGCCTGGTGGTGCGCTGGACGCCCGGGAGCCTCGTCGGACTAGGGGGCGGGCGTGCAACTCGCGTCGGCTGCCGTAACACCTGTGGAGGCCGGAACAGCTTCATTAAAGGTACCGCCGGTGACGGAACACTGAACTTGGGTGAACATATCACTCAGGGTGGTGCCAAGGAGCGTCACGGCGACGATGATGACAACGGCGATGAGCGCGACCATGATGCCGTACTCAACAGCGGTTGCGCCCTTTTCTTCGCTGCGAAGGCGGATCATGAGGTTGGTGTAGAGAGAAAGCATGGGGACTCCTGAGCGAGTTTTTGGGTGGCTGGTCCTGCACCAGCTCAATCACGAAACTAGCAACGCTTGATGTGATGTTGATGAGATCTTGCAGCATCCTGCGCCAAGACTTCTTTGGTTGCGCTTTTCCTTCCCTTTCCCTTCGGAAATCCTGTGCTGATGCTGCGGAATGAGGTTTAGCCGGGCAGGCAAACGGACCCCCTCGGTTCTGGGTTCCGAGGGGGTCCGGTATTGGGGGCGCCGAAGGGCGCGGTGGGAAGTGCTAGCTGAATGCCTCGATGATGTTAAGGACGGCAGGCCCCAGTAGAACAATGAACAAAACCGGGAAAATGCAGAGGAGCAGCGGAAAAAGAACTTTCACAGGGAGTTTCATCGCCTTTTCCTCGGCCCGCTGCCGGCGCTTTACGCGAGCCTGCTTGGCTTGCGTCCTGAGAACCTTTGCGATGCCGATTCCGTACTTGTCAGCTTGAACTACCGCACGGACAAAGCTACGGAGATCCTGCACGGAAGAGCGGTCTGCGAGGGCCTGGTAGGCTTCCTGCCTTGGTCGACCAACTTGGATGTCCTGGAGGGTGCGCGTCAGTTCCTGAGCGAGCGGTCCTGTGCCATTGTGTCCCGCCCTGGCCATGGCCGTTTCGAAGCCGAGTCCCGCCTCCACGGAGATCAGCATCTGATCCAGCGTATTGGGCAACTGCAACTCGATTTCCTGCTGACGCTTGATCCCCTTGTTGTAGATCAGCAGGTCGGGCAGAAAGTACAGGAAAAGGGTCAGAAACAGGCCGATCCCAAGGTTCTTCGTTGAGGGAGAGCCACTGAACAAGATGAATCCGACGACAGCACCTGCCAACGCCAGCGTGGGTTTGGCCGCCACCAGTTTTTCCAGAGACATGGATTGCGGGCGGCCAGCGAGGGATAGCCAGCGATCAAGCTTGGCTGCGTAACCGACGGGAGTCATTTTTTTCGAGATGTACAAGAGAGCTGGCGGTCGGCGGACGTTCGCGCTTCCGGCCTGGCTTAGGCCGTGCCCCAAGTTCGTTTGGACGGCCAGGAGCCCTTTTCGGTCAGCCGTCACGAGGGCCCAGGCAAGATAAGACAAAGGGAGGACAACGGTGGCAATGATGAGCCATCCTATTGGAGTCATGATGTGCGCCTTCCTAGAACTTAATCTTGATAATGCGGCTCATCCAGAAGCCGCCGACGGCGAACATGATGAGACTCGCGACGAGCATCACGATGCCGAGGAGCTCGGTGAAGAAGACGTCCGTGTACCCAGGGTTTATGAAGCTGATCATGATAGCGACGACAACCGGCATGGCCATCAGTATGTAAGCGGACATTTTCCCTTCGCCACTAAGGGCCCTCACCTGCCCCTTGATCTCGCTGCGCTCGCGAATTGTTCCGGCTACCTGCTCAAGTACTTCCGCCAAGTCCCCGCCGACCTCGCGGTTGATCTGGATGGCTTGACCGATCCAGCGGAAGTCTTCGCTGTCCATTCGTTTGGAACACTCGTCTAGCGCTAGTTGCGCGTCCATACCGATGCGGGTTTCGTTGACGATTCGTGTCAACTCTTCCGATGTCGGCGCGTCGGCTTCAGAGGCCGCGGCTTCGATGGAACGCATAATGCTATGCCCCACCCGCAGGCCGCCGATGAGCATTTGAATGGTGTCCGTTAGTTGCGCTTCAAACTTTCCACGTCGTTTGTCTGTCATGACGGATAGGTAGGCCTTAGCTACGAACGGAATCGCCACGGCCAGCAGGACACCAATAACGCCATTGGTCAGGAGCGTCCCAAGTACTCCCCCGACAACCGAAGCGACCACGACCGAAACAGTAAATGTTGCCGGGTCCGTTTTTACCCCTGCGTTATAAAGCGCGGCCCGGTTGTAGGGCCCTCCGGAATCACCAATCACACCATCCACAGCGGTGACAGCTGTCTGCGTGACCCTTCCCAGCGCAGACTGGTCGGGCTGCGAACCCGGCCTTCTGCGTTCGATCGGTATACCGCTATGGCGCGGTTGGAGCACCACGAGAAAAAGTACAAGCAATGCGCACAGGCAGATGAACGTGGCGACAATGAAGATGACTGGGGAATCCATGCCCTATCGCCTCCCCTGCGGCACTATTGCCGAACCGAAGACCGCCGGCGATACCGAGATACCAAGTTCGGTAAAACGGTCCAGAAAACGCGGCCTGATGCCTGTGGGAATCGGCTTGCCGAGAAAACGCCCGTGCTGGTCAATTCCAGCGGCGTAGTCGAAGACAAAGGCATCCTGCAGAGTGACGATGTCACCTTCCATGCCCTGGACTTCGGTTACGTGAGTTACCCGCCGCGTGCCATCACGCAGACGCGTGACCTGCACCAGCAAGTCCACTGCAGAGGACACCTGTTCGCGGATGGCGCGGAGGGGAAGGTCCATTCCCGCCATCAATACCAACGTTTCCAGACGGGCAATGGCATCACGGGGAGAATTTGCGTGCACTGTAGATAATGAGCCGTCATGGCCTGTATTCATTGCCTGGAGCATGTCCAGCGATTCGCCACCACGTACTTCACCAACGATGATTCGATCGGGTCGCATACGCAATGAGTTCCGCACGAGATCGCGGATATTCACCGCCCCTTTGCCCTCGATGTTCGGTGGTCGACTTTCCAAGCGGACCACGTGGTCTTGCTGCAGTTGCAGCTCCACCGCGTCTTCAATGGTGACGATCCGGTCCTCTTCTGGAATGAATGAGGACAGAACATTCAGGAGTGTCGTCTTTCCTGTGCCCGTACCCCCCGAGACGATGATATTCAGCCGCGCCCGGACACAGGCGCTGAGGAGTTCAGCCATCTCGGGGGTGAGCGAGCCCCACTCAATCAGGTTCTGAACAGTCAATGGCACATGGCTGAACTTTCGTATGGTGAGCGAGGGGCCGTTTACGGCGAGCGGGGGGATGATTGCGTTTACGCGGGATCCATCCTCAAGCCGTGCATCGACCAGGGGCGACGACTCGTCGATCCTGCGGCCCACTCGGGAAACAATCCGTTCGATTACCTTTCGCAAGTGGTCGTCAGAACTGAACCGCGATCCGGTAAGCGAGAGATGACCGTGCCGTTCAATATAGATCTGGTCGAAACGGTTCACCATGATCTCTGTAACAGAGGGGTCCTCGAGGAGCCGCTGAAGTGGACCGTAGCCCATTACTTCATCGGCGATCTCTCTGATCAGCCGGCGGCGCTCCTCGGGGGAGAGCGGTACTTGCTCCTGGTCGATGACCGTGGACAACTCTTCGATTGCGTTGGTCCGCATCTCCTCCTCGGAGGACGATGCATCACCGAAGCGCGTGCCCATCCGTTCAAATAATGCCAGAGCGGCACGCTGCTTCAGCCCGGCCAACGCATCCACGGCGGGCTGCGCTGGTGCGCCTCCTAGAGAAATCGCGGGGGTCTGTGCAGGGCGGACGGCCTGGCCAGGGAGTGTGAAGGCTGCATCGAGAAAGGGCATGTCACCCTGTGCGCTATCCGGGTCAGCTGGCGCCTGAGCTTCGACCGCATCCTGTGTTCGGGAGAGCCGGGCTGAAAGTTTCATGACACCACTACCCTTCGGTGAAGTTTGTGGTGGCTCGAAGCCACCCATTGAGGATCGAAGCGGTCCACGAGTTTCTTGAGTCCCTTTGAAGCAGGCTCTCTGTTAGTGCTTTGCAGCACTGGTACGCCTCGATTAGTGGAGAACGGTAGCGTCCGAGAACGAGGGATGACGGCGTCAATCGGAACGCCAATAGTGGCTTCGACATCTTGGACCGAGATGCCGCTCTTTCGATCTGCAAAATTGAGAACCGTATGCCTTCCTTGCGGCAATAGCTGCAACTCGCGAAGGACGCCGAAACATTTATGGAGGCCACGGATGCTTGGAACGTCCATTCCACAAACCCATACTCCGTCTGTGGCCTGTTCCAGGGTGGCCAAGCAATGCTCGCCCAGCCCCGGTGCCGTATCTACGACGACGTACTTGAACTCGCTGGCCAGCTGATTAATGAGGCGACTTACATGCTCAGCAGTGATGTAGTCCGATTCGGCCGGCGTGCGTGGGGCGCACAAGGCGTAGATTCCGGCTGGATGGACCGTCAGATACGCTTTGAGGACCATTGAGTCTTGGGCAGCCGCGCCGTGCACCGCCTCCGATATGGAGTGCTCCGGCTCCAGCAACAAACCTGAAGCGACGTCCCCAAACTGCAAATCCAGGTCCACGATAACAACGCCCATAGGGGCAACTTTGCCAAGCCCGATCGCAAGGTTGGTGGCGATGGTAGTCTTCCCGACGCCGCCCTTCGGGGACATCACTGCGATGACGCGTCCTCGCTCCTGACCGGATTCCGGCGCTGCCGCCATTCCCCGGCGGCGGCTTGCGGCTGCCAGGCACGACCGCTCCAACAGGACCCGGAGATCGTTGACACCAATTTCGGAAGTCACCACATCCCTGATGCCCGAATGCATGGCGCGCAAGACCAGCTCGGGGCTGGGCTCGGCGACCAAGAGGAGACTGACCTCGGGGAATTGAAGGTCAAAGACTGTGGCCAGCTTCAGCGCGTCATCGGGAGTCACTCCAGGCCCGAGTATGAGCACTTCGGGCGGCGCTCCGTTCAGTTGTTGGAAGACGTCATTGGGTCCGCCTTTGAGAACATCCGGAGAGAGCGTCTGTAGTTCCCCGTGAAGAGCGCCAGAGATAGCTTGGCGAACTCGGCTTTCGAAGTCCCTGACTGCAGTGATGGCGACGAAGCGGCTCATCAGTACAGCCCTCCAAAGGTGGTGATTGGAGGATCGCTCTTAGTAGACGTTGGGGTCTGCTTGGATAGCCACAGCGTGCCAAATTCAGCGCCGAAGATCATTTTCGCAGCGTCAGCGTCGGTTCGCGCTACTGTAACGAACGCGGATCCATTGGGCATTTCCACCCCAGATTCAGAACCCGTCGACTTTTTCGCGTCCGGAGCTGCTTTCTGTACGGCCGTGACCAGCACATCGTGGAACAGAAGGCCAGTGGACTGCTTCCAGCCTTTCACTTCGGGAGGAACGGGAGCATCGGCTGGCATGCCGTCTATTGACGCGAAGGAGGAGAACACCGTTACGGTGTCGCCGGCTTCGAGCCTACCTCCAAGGATTCGTTCGGGGTCCAGAAGGAAGGTTAGCTCTTCCAGCCCGTCGGGCACTGGCACGGTTCCGGGAACGAGCTGGCGAGGGTCAACCAGCCGAGAGGATAGGAGCTGTTCGCCGGGCTGCAGATCGACAGCGGTGACCGTTCCCTCCTTTAGGTCAAGCGTCTCCAATGCCCCTTCGGGAACTGCACTCTTCGGTATGGCTTGAGAGCGGACTTTGGTGCCAAGGTCTGACGTCTTCGTGCCCGCAGGAACTGACTCCTGGACAACCAGGACATTGACGGGTTCCAGCCCCGCCTGAGCGCGATTCGCTGCGCCTTGGACGTAAACAAAAAGTAGAGCGGCTCCGACTAGGGCCAATACCAAAGCCGCGATGCCTCCCAGTAGGCGTGATTTCACTGTGATTTCTCCTTTGTCGATGTGTATACCAACCGCTACGGACTGGTATGACCGTTATTCGGTCAGATTCACGACCGACGCCCCGAAATTTGGGGCACCGCCGGTCCCTATCTCGGCCTCTTCCAGCGAGACGAAACGGGTGAAGAAGCCTTGAATGCCCCTGCATTTAGCGGTGCAGCTTGGGGCGGCAGTGTCCACGTGCGTTAGTTCAGGACCGCCACCAAACTTGTAACCGGCGACTTGAAACGCGGCAAAACCAATGACTTGGTACTCAGTCTTGGATCCGCCCCCGTTCACAGCGGAACTGAATAGCGGAATGAGGACCGGTTCATTGAGAATGCCGGCCAGAACGTCCTGACAGACTTTGTCTTTGCCTCCTACTTTGGGGAACGAGTTTCCGGGTTGCCCCAAGACCGTCCCGTCAGCGGTGATATCGGCTGAGCAATCGGCGTTTGCCTCCAGCCATCCGAAGCCGCCTGGTCGATAGCCATTTTGGGCCTCGCAACCGGGGTAGGTCGGAGTGTTTTCGTCGTACCTGAGAAGCAGGTGTGTTGCTTCAGGGTCTCCGGTGAAATTGCCTGTTGACTCGAGCTCTGCCCGCTGAGTGGACGTCAGGAAATCCAGGAACACGCATTCACTTACCGTCCAAGGAAGAGTGGACCCAGAATTTGGTGGACCCCATGAGGCGGCGGCCACTGCATGGATTTGTGTAGTCTCAAAGCCCATGAGTTTTGCGAAGAACAGAGAAAAACTGTCATCTACGGTGCCACTCTCGCGTGCGTATGTTTCCACTCGGACCGTAGTTGGAGTTGGAAACGTGATAGAGGTCACCCCGGTCGCTGCGTCATTGCTATTCGCATCTGCCAAGTTCTCAGCACTGGCTTCCATGTCGCCGCAAGTACCGCCAGCACAGTCGCGTGCGATTGCCAGTGCGGCAAAATCCGCCCCGTTTTGTATCTGAGCCTTCTCCGCGTACATTGCGCCGACGTCCACCACGAGGGCGGCAAAGCCTAAAAGGACCACGAGCAGGACCGCCACAATGACCGTGGACGCACCTCGCTCCTTGTCTTCGTGAATCCGCTTACCCATTGATCCTGGCGAAAACGCTTCTTCTAGCCGCCGCATCTCATCACTCCAACGCCTGTCAGGTCGAGCGGAAATATAATCGGATTTCCGAAAAGTTCGGTATCCAGGAAACCGGACAGCGAGTCAAGACTCACGCTTGCGGTGACGGTTACGTCTTCCCCTAGGGTGCAGGTATCAGCGTCGTCGTCGACTAGTACGCCCAATCCAGCAAGAGAAGGGGCTGCCCCTAATGTTGCTGCCTCAACGTCCAGGGTGTCCTTGTTGTAGTGGATCGCCGCATGCCGTGCACCTTCGCGAGCGGCTTGCGTCAGAGAAATTTGCACATTAAATACGCGGCCGAACTCAATGACGCCGAATAATATTAGGAGCAACAGGGGCAGCACGATTGCCATTTCGACTGCTGCCGCACCTCGCTCTTTATGCCTGGTATTCAACACGCTGCTCCCCAGTTCGCTAAGGTCCACTCAATAAAAGGGTTTGGCGGCGGAGGTGACACCCCCGCCGCCAAACACGAATCCGAACCTGCCTACGGCGCGGCGGGCGTGATCCTTGTGGTGACCTGGGTGAACAAGGCCGCGATTTGCGTACCAAGCGGGCCGACGGCAACCATGACGATGACAGCGATGAGGGCGACCATGATGCCGTACTCCACCATCGTTGCTCCCTTTTCGGAGGTGAGGCGTTCCTTGAGGCCGGCAACATAGGCCATCATTGAGACCATAAGAGAAGTCATTTTAATTTCCTTAATTCGATGAAAGTGATTTTTGTGATGTTTCAACGAATTTCCAGCTGCCCCCATAGTTCTTAACGGTTGCTGGACTTCGCTAAGAAGAGATTGTCATTGGGCGTTCTAGGCAACAATGCGTAGTCGTACTCGACTTTTCTGAGGGCTCTATTGGTACGTACTCGGAAGCTATACTCGAGTACTCAGATTGGTGGACGCATCAATAGACGACTACTTGGATTCCTGTTGCGCGAGCAACTAGAGATGGCGATTGGGCCGGTCTCAGGCCTAGAGCGTCAGGAGTCCGACGCACACTACGGCGCCGATCATCGACGGTCCGTGAGCCACCTCTGACGTGTGTTCTTTGCGGTTTCGTGCCACCACAAAGACGGTAACCAGGCCGTTCATGATGAACCCCAGCAGGCCGCCGTACAAGAGCTGTGTCCAACCTAGGTAACCCAAGTACAGGCCCACGGGAGCGGCGAGCTTGACGTCGCCCATTCCCAGACCCGCCGGTGAAATTAACGCCAGAATCAGGTAGATGACGAAGAGAATTGCGGCGCCGACCAGTCCGCGAACAAGGACAGCCCACTCTTCCCCGGCAAACGTGGCCGCCAAGAGGCACAAAATGCCCCCTACCAATAGGGAAAGAACCACAGGGTTAGGCAAAAGATGCTGTGCGACATCAATTCGGGCCAGCTGGACGCCAAGAATGGAGAGGAGGACAAATGCCGGCAGTGCCGGGTCGGCGCCGAGTCGGAAGGCGAAAGCTGCACACAGGGCGGCGGTGATTGCCGCCGTCCTGATCCTTGCTCGAATGCCAGGCTTCGGGCCGACGC
This sequence comes from Pseudarthrobacter adonitolis, assembly GCF_055412845.1. Taxonomy (NCBI): domain Bacteria; kingdom Bacillati; phylum Actinomycetota; class Actinomycetes; order Micrococcales; family Micrococcaceae; genus Pseudarthrobacter; species Pseudarthrobacter adonitolis. Next base: position 269,200 of record NZ_JBVAYW010000001.1, read on the forward strand.
GGGGGAGCATCTTGGCAATGAGGAGCTCTGCCAAGGGTGAGAGTATTAGTCCCAAGAGGCCAATGACCGTCACGAACAGCGGTCCGGTTGAGCCAGCGTCGCCCCAAGAAGTCACTGCATCCCCGCTTACGTCGGGCCGGCAGATTGATGGATGAGCGTCCGGCTACCCCATTTTGACCCCGAGGCCCGGTTCAAGCTAACATTGGTAGTCGTTGTGCGTGTCCTTTCTCGATGATGCGTGCCCGCTTGAGAATCCGGTTGCAGGATAACTACTCAAAGGGCACATTCGGGACCTCAGGATGACTGGTTACATGGAGCCCTCACCTCTGTTCCGGTAGCGCATAGATAGTAGGTGCACACGCTTGAGTGACACCTAAACAAGAACGCCAGAACAAGAACGAGGCAAAAACCGTGCGTACGTACACCCCGAAGCCCGGCGATATCAACCGCCAGTGGCACGTCATTGACGCCACAGACGTTGTCCTTGGTCGTCTCGCGAGCCAGACCGCAATCCTGCTGCGCGGCAAGCACAAGGCCACCTTTGCGTCCCACATGGACATGGGCGACTTCGTCATCATCATCAACGCTGAGAAGGTAGCCCTGACCGGCGCCAAGCTGGAGCAGAAGCGCGCATACCGCCACTCCGGCTACCCAGGCGGCCTGACCTCCGTCAACTACGCGGAACTCCTGGAATCCAACCCGGTCCGCGCCGTTGAGAAGGCCATCAAGGGCATGCTCCCGAAGAACTCCCTCGCTGCACAGCAGCTGGGCAAGCTGAAGGTGTACCGCGGTGCAGAGCACCCCCACGCCGCCCAGCAGCCCAAGACGTTCGAAATTTCCCAGGTCGCCCAGTAGTCCTGGCCACCAAACAACTTATCTATACAAGGAGAATCGTGGCTCAGAACGAAGAGACCACCGAGGCCGTTGTGGCTGAGGAAAACCCGACCAGCTACACCTCGGAGAGCGGTCCTGCGGAAGCAGAAGCGCCGAAGAAGGAACGCCCGGCACTGACCGTTGCCGGCGCCGCAGTTGGCCGTCGCAAGGAAGCTGTGGCCCGCGTGCGCATCGTCCCCGGCACCGGCAAGTGGACCATCAACGGCCGCGCGCTGGACAACTACTTCCCGAACAAGCTGCACCAGCAGGACGTCAACGAGCCCTTCAAGATCCTTGATCTTGACGGCGCCTACGACGTCATCGCCCGCATCCACGGTGGCGGCATTTCCGGCCAGGCCGGTGCCCTGCGCCTCGGCATCGCCCGTTCACTGAACGAGATCGACACCGAGAACAACCGCGCCACCCTGAAGAAGGCCGGTTACCTGCGCCGTGACGCACGCGTCATCGAGCGTAAAAAGGCCGGTCTCAAGAAGGCCCGTAAGGCTCAGCAGTACTCCAAGCGCTAAACCCGCTTACACAGAAGCCCGTCCCGCCATTGGCGGGGCGGGCTTCTGCCGTTAACGAGGCGCTCCCGTCCAGCGAACCGGCGTACCGCTGACCTGCCGTTTCAAAGCCTCAGGCATCCGTCCTCTAGACTTATCCACGATGTCTAGATTATTTGGAACAGATGGAGTCCGGGGCCTGGCTAACGGCCTGTTGACTGCCGAGCTGGCGATGAACTTGGCCCAGGCGGCCGCCGTCGTGCTTGGTCATGACCGCAATACCAACGGCACCCGGCCCCGCGCCGTGGTGGCGCGTGACCCCCGCGCCAGCGGGGAATTCATCGCTGCCGCCGTCGAGGCGGGGCTCTCCAGCTCCGGTATTGACGTTTATGACGCCGGTGTCCTCCCGACGCCTGCCGCGGCCTACCTCGTGGCGGATCTTGACGCCGATTTCGGCGTCATGATCTCGGCTTCCCACAATCCCGCACCGGACAATGGGATCAAGTTCTTCGCCCGCGGCGGCCAGAAACTCCCTGATGACGTGGAAAACGCCATCGAGGAACAGCTGGACAAGGAGCCCGTGCGGCCCGTCGGCAGCGACGTGGGCAGGATCCAGCGCTTCTCCGACGCCGAAGACCGCTACATCGTCCACCTCCTGCAGACGCTCCCGCACCGCCTCGACGGCCTGAAGGTAGTGCTGGACTGCGCCCACGGTGCTGCCAGCGGCTGCTCACCCCAGGTCTTCAAGGACGCCGGCGCTGAAATCATCGTGATCGGCGCCGAGCCGGACGGCCACAACATCAACGACGGCGTCGGGTCCACCCATCTGGGTCCGCTCAAAGCCGCCGTGGTCAAGCACGGCGCGGACCTGGGCATAGCCCACGACGGCGACGCCGACCGCTGCCTCGCCGTGGACCACGAAGGCACAGAGGTGGACGGTGACCAGATCATGGCGATCCTCGCCGTGGCGCTGAAAGCATCCGGCGAGCTCAAGGACGACGTCCTCGTGGCCACCGTCATGAGCAACCTCGGGCTCAAGATCGCCCTCCGCGAGGCAGGCATTAGCATCCGCGAAACGGCAGTGGGGGACCGCTACGTCCTGGAAGGCATGCGCGACGGCGGCTTCAACCTCGGCGGCGAACAGTCCGGCCACGTGATCTTCGCCGACTACGCCACCACCGGCGACGGCGTCCTCACCGGTCTCCAGCTGGCGGCGCAGATCGCTCTGACGGGCAAACCGCTCAAGGAGTTGGCCACCGTGATGACCAAGCTCCCGCAGGTACTCATCAACGTCAAGGGCGTTGACCGCACCCGCGTGGGCAGTTCCGAGGCGCTGGCACAGGCCGTGGTCCTGGCTGAAACTGAACTGGGTGACACCGGACGTGTCCTGCTCCGCCCCTCAGGCACCGAGCCCGTGGTGCGCGTCATGGTGGAAGCAGGGGATGAAGCAACGGCCCAATCCATCGCTGAGCGCCTGGCCCAGGTTGTCCGCACCGAACTCGCGCTCGAGCTGGTCACCGACTAGGCGCTGAGCAACCGATCTAAGACAAACAAGTGTGGCCCGCCTCCGTCAGGAAGCGGGCCACACTTGGTTACGGTGAAGTTACAGGACCCGGTTCTGCAGCGAGTCGCGGATTTCGGTGAGGAGCGCGAGCTGCGGATCTTCCGCAGCCTCCTCCTTGACCTCCTGGTTGATGCCCAGTTTGCGGTTGCGGCGTTCGATCATCTGGTTCATCGGCATGATGACCACGAAGTAGATAGCGGCGGCCACCAGCACGAACGAAATGACGGAGGAGATGACAGATCCATACATGAATCCCTCCCACTGCATTTCTGCAATTCCCTTGGCACTGAACAGGCGGCCGATCAGCGGTGTGAGCAGGCCCTCGACGATTGAGGTCACGACGGCGCCGAAAGCGGCACCCATGACGACGGCGACGGCAAGGTCTACGACGTTGCCCTTCATGAGGAACTTCTTGAATCCTGTCAACATATGGACCAAGCTAGCGCACCAAGGTGAGCCGGACATGACAGATCTGTAAATTCCTAAAGGAGTGTCGGGAACTAAGTAGGCGTAGCTTTCGTTTAGGGATACCCCGGCGCCGCTTCCACCCCGAAGTACTCCTCCACGGTGCTGATGCCCCGGGTCACCATGTCGGTGGCGGCTTCCACGCCGATGTACCGCAGGTGCCACGGCTCGTAGTAATAGCCGGTGATCGGGTGGAACATCCAGGGATACCGCACCACAAATCCGAAGCGGTGGCCGTTCGCCTTCGCCCATATGGGCGCCGGCTGATCCGCGAAGCACGGCTCGAAGCCGCACGCCCCGCCGCCGTCGCCGATGTCGAACGACCAGCCGGTCTGGTGTTCCGAGTAACCGGGCCTCGCGCTGGCGGTATCGGCATCGGCCTGGCCACGGGCCGCCACATAGCCGTTGTACGTGGTCACCTGCGTGCCGTACGAGCGGTAACCGCTCGCCAGCGTCATGTTCACGCCGTCCAGCGCGGCCGCGGCGAACATCGCTTCCGCGGCCGCCGCCGTCGTGCTGTTCAGCAGGGCCGCCTCGCCGGAAACAGCCAGCCGGACGTTGGGCTCGACCAGATCTGCCGGGACGTAGTCGGCCGGCGCCAGCGGACGGTGCTTGTTGACCACCAGCCACGGGCTGGCCGGATCCGTCAGGGAGAACTGACGGGGCAGCGCCGCCGACGGCGGTACGGGAGTCTGCGGCGTTGGCTCAGCTGCCGCCGTCGTGCTTTCTACCGAAGGGACCGCCACGGCGGAGGCGGACTCGGAGGTCGCCGCCGGGGCGGGGGAGGACGACGACGGCGCCACCCCAGCCGGTGCCTCCGGCGTGCAGGCTGCCAGGACCGTCAGCCCCGCTCCGGCGGCGAGGAAGCGGGCGAAGGACCGCCGGCTGGCCCCCGAGGGGACACCGCCCGCCATGCAGTCGTGGCACACGTGTGTTAAACCTTCCGCAGAAGCATGCGGCGGATGGAGTGGTCGGCGTCCTTGGTCAGCACCAGCTGGGCCCTGCCGCGGGTGGGCAGCACGTTTTCTTCCAAGTTGGGTTCATTGATGCGCTTCCAGATGTCCCGGGCAGTGGTCTCCGCTTCGGCCTCGGAGAGGGTGGCATACCGGTGGAAGTATGACTCCGGCTGCGCGAACGCTGTGCTCTGGAGCTTGCGGAAACGGTCCACGTACCACTCCTCGATGTAGGAGGTCTTGGCATCCACATAGATGGAGAAGTCGAAGAAGTCGCTCAGGGCAAGCCCCTGCTTGCCGTCGTGGCGCGGACGTGCCGGGGCCAGGACGTTCAGGCCCTCGACGATGAGCACGTCCGGACGGCGGACCACCACTTCCTTGTCCGGCACGATGTCATAGGTGACGTGCGAGTACCAGGGCGCCCTGACTTCCTCAGCGCCGCCTTTGATCTCGCTCACGAAGCGGAGCAGCGCGCGGCGGTCATAGGACTCCGGGAAGCCCTTGCGCTCCAGGAGCTGGCGCCGTTTCAGCTCGGCAAGGGGATACAGGAAACCGTCAGTGGTGATCAGCTCAACATTGGGGGTGCCGGGCCAGCGCCGCAGCATCTCCCGGAGCACACGGGCGATGGTGGACTTGCCCACGGCTACCGAGCCGGCCACGCCGATGACAAACGGAGTGCGCTGGGTCTGCTCGCCCAGGAAGGTGGTGGTGGCCGAATGAAGCTGGCCCGCGGCCTCCACGTAAAGGTGCAGGAGCCGGGAGAGGGGCAGGTAGACCTCGCGGATCTCCTTCATGTCCAGGGGATCGCCGAGGCCACGCAGGCGGACAATGTCCTCTTCGTTAAGGGGCTGCTCCATCTGGGCGGCGAGCCGGGACCAGGTCTGGCGGTCCAGCTCAACGAACGGGGAGGCACCCTCACCGTTCGCTTCATTGCGTTGCAAAGTCACTTTAGAGATTCTGCCCCGCGCGCGGCTGAGAGCGAAATGGGGCACCGTAAGTTTAGATCTCAACCCGGCTGCCGATAAGCTAGAGCCCATGTGTGGAATCGTTGGATATGTGGGCCATTCTGCTGGCCGTGTGAATGCCGGTCACAGTGCGTTGGATGTAGTCCTTGAGGGATTGCGCCGTCTGGAGTACCGGGGTTACGACTCCGCGGGGGTGGCGGTGGTCTCCGAGGGGTCCATCCAGTCCCGGAAGAAGTCCGGCAAGCTGAGCAACCTCCTCGCCGAGCTGGAGGAGCGTCCGTTGCCGGAGACGTTCACCGGTATCGGCCACACCCGCTGGGCCACGCACGGCGGCCCGACGGACCAGAACGCGCACCCGCACCTGGCCGACGGCGGCAAGCTGGCCCTGATCCACAACGGCATCATCGAGAACTTCGCCGAGCTGAAGCTCGGGCTGGTGGCTAAGGGCTACAAGTTTGAGTCCGAGACGGACACCGAGGTCGCCGCTGTGCTGCTGGGCGATATTTTCCGTACCAAGCTCCAGGGTGACGTGTCCGACGGCGGCCTGACGAAGGCCATGCAGCTCGCCTGCCAGCGCCTCGAGGGTGCGTTCACGCTGCTGGCGGTGCACGCGGACCAGCCGGATGTTGTGGTTGCCGCCCGCCGTAACTCACCCCTGGTGGTGGGGCTGGGCGAGGGCGAGAACTTCCTGGGCTCGGACGTGTCCGGGTTCATCGATTACACCCGCCGGGCGGTGGAGCTGGGCCAGGACCAGATTGTCACCATCACCGCAGACACCGTGGAGATCACTGATTTCTATGGCGCCCCGGCTGAGGGCAAGGAATACCACGTTGACTGGGATCCGGAATCGGCGGAAAAGGGCGGCTTCCCGTCCTTTATGGAGAAGGAAATCCATGACCAGCCCGACGCCGTGCTGCAGACCCTGCTGGGCCGCTCGGACGTCAACGGCAAACTAACCCTAAATGAGCTCCGCATTGATCCGCAGCTGCTGAAGAACGTCGACAAGATCATTGTGCTGGCCTGCGGCACGTCCGCGTACGCCGGGCAGGTGGCCAAGTACGCCATTGAGCACTGGTGCCGGATTGCCACCGAAGTGGAGCTCTCCCACGAGTTCCGTTACCGGGACCCGATCGTGAACGAGAACACCCTGATCGTCTCCATCTCCCAGTCCGGCGAGACCATGGACACCCTGATGGCCGTCCGCTACGCCAAGGAACAGGGCGCCAAGACGGTCTCCATCTGCAACACCAACGGCTCCACCATCCCGCGTGAATCCGACGCCGTGCTCTACACGCACGCCGGCCCGGAAATCGCAGTCGCCTCCACCAAGGCGTTCCTGGCTCAGATCACCGCTGCGTACCTCCTGGGCCTTTACCTGGCGCAGCTGCGCGGGAACATTTTCCAGGGCGAGATCAAGGACATCCTGGCGGACCTGAACAAGATCCCCGCCAAGATCCAGCGGATCCTGGACAACGAGGCGCAGATCAAGGAACTCGGCGATTCCATGGCCGAGGCCAAGTCTGTGCTGTTCCTGGGCCGCCACGTCGGCTTCCCGGTGGCCATGGAAGGTGCGCTGAAGCTCAAGGAGCTCGCGTACATCCACGCCGAGGGCTTCGCAGCCGGGGAACTCAAGCACGGCCCCATCGCGCTGATCGAGGAAGGCCAGCCCGTGTTTGTGGTGGTCCCGTCCCCGCGCGGCCGCGACTCCCTGCACGCCAAGGTGGTCTCCAACATCCAGGAAGTCCGGGCGCGTGGCGCCAAGACCATTGTCATCGCGGAAGAGGGCGACGAAGCCGTCAAGGCCTACGCCGAGCACGTCTTCTACATCCCGGAAACCCCCACCCTCCTGGCCCCGCTGCTCAGCACGGTCCCGCTGCAGATCTTCGCCCTGGCCCTCGCCTCGGCCAAGGGCTACGACGTGGACCAGCCGCGCAACCTCGCCAAGAGCGTCACCGTAGAGTAACCGCAGGCTGACCGGCCAAGAGCCGGTTGGTGCCCTGCGAAACGGAAGCCTCGAGCCTTTGGCTCGGGGCTTCCTTTGTCAGCCGCGCAGGCTCGCCCGTCAGCTGCGCGGCGCCACGCCCGGAACTGGACCCAGAGCGGCCAGGGACGGTAAGGCCACCGATCCCGGCGGCCTTACCGTCCAGAAGATTCCTCGTCCGTGGCCGATGTAGCGTGCCACTTTCTCCCCGACAGCGTAATGGCGCAGGTTGTGCGCGGCAGGTCACCAGTGTCCCCGTAGAATAGCGCCATGATTGTTGGCATTGGCGTAGACGTTGTAGACATCGAGCGGTTCGGCCGCCAGCTTGAGCGCACGCCGGGGCTCCGGGACCGGCTGTTCGTACCCGCGGAGCGCGAGCTGAACACCCGCTCCTTGGCCGCGAGGTTCGCCGCCAAGGAAGCCGTGGCCAAGGTCCTCGGCGCACCGGCCGGCATGAACTGGCAGGACTGCTGGATCGGCCTGGACCAGCACGGACCCACCATCCAGGTCAAGGGCACCGTCCTCGCGGTGGCCGAGTCCAAGGGCGTCAAGCGCTGGCACGTCTCCATGAGCCACGATGGCGGGATCGCCACCGCCACGGTACTGGCTGAAGGCTGAGCCACCTACTGCTCAACCCACCAACGGACCTGACACCATGATCAGCGCGTATACCGGAACCCAGATCAGGGTGGCCGAACAGCCGTTCCTGACTGCCGGGATGGGCGCTGTACTTATGCAGAGAGCCTCCCATGGGCTCGCCAACGCGGTGGTCCATGAGCTGAAGGCACGCGGCCGGCGGCTCTACGGCGCCGACGTGGCCGTTTTGGCGGGCAAAGGCAACAACGGGGGAGATGGCCTGTTCGCCGCCTCATTCCTGGCCGCCAGAGGAATGCGCACGACGGCGGTACTCACCGCCGGAACGGCCCACCCCGAGGCGCTGGCTGCTTTTGAGCGCGCCGGCGGACGCGTCCACCTCCTCACTGAATTCAACGCCGGCCGGCTGGCGGCAGACGTGGCGCGTGCCGACGTCGTGATTGACGCAGTCCTGGGCACGGGTGCCCGCGGCGGCCTTCGCGGAGCGGCGGCCGGCCTGGTGAGCGGTCTTTCGGATTTGCGGCTGTCGGCCGGAGAGTCGGGCATTGTAGTGGCCTGCGATATCCCCAGCGGCGTTGACGCCGACACCGGGGAAGCCCATGCGCCGGTGCTGTCAGCGGACCTGACCGTAACATTCGGCGCAGCCAAAGTGGGCCTGCTGGCGGACCCGGGCGCCGATCACGCCGGCCGCATCCACGTGGTGCCCATCGGCATCGAAGAGGAACTGCCCTGGCCGGCGCTCCGCAGATTTGAGCCGGTGGACCTGGCCAGGCTGCTGCCACAGCCCGGGAGGCGCTCCCACAAGTATTCCCGCGGTGTCCTGGGCGTCGTCGCCGGTTCCGCCGACTATCCGGGCGCCGCCGTGCTGGCCTGCCGGGGTGCGCTGGCTGCCGGCGCGGGGATGGTCCGCTACCTGGGCCCGCCCGAGGTGGCCAACCTGGTGCGGCAGTCCTGCCCGGAGGTGGTGTGCAGCACGGGCTCCGTGGCTGACACGCACGTCCAGGCGTGGCTGGTGGGTTCGGGCATGGGTCCCGGCGACGCCGAGCAGCTCCAGCACGCCCGGGACGCCGTGGAATCCGGCCTGCCCGTGATCGCCGACGCCGGGGCGCTGCCTGCCCTGCCCGCGGTCCTGGGGCCGCAGGTGGTGCTCACGCCGCACGCCGGCGAACTGGCGTCCCTCCTGCAACGGCTCGCCTCGTCCCCGGACAGCCCGGACTTTGATCCCGCCCCCGACCGTACCGCCGTCGAGGCTTCCACGCTCGGTGCTGCCCGGTATGCCGCCGTGCTTACCGAGGCCACCGTGCTGCTAAAAGGCGCCACCACCCTGGTCGCTTCGCCCTTCCAGGATTTCTACAGCCAGGCAGACGGCACGGCGTGGCTCGCCGCTGCCGGAAGCGGCGATGTCCTGGCCGGGATCATCGGTGCGCTGCTCGCTCAACTGGGGTCCGACGTCGGGCGCTTCCGGGATGCGGGCATAGATCCGGACGAGCGCTGGGCGGCAATTGCCGCCCTAGGGGCCAGCCTTCACGGCCTCGCGGGAGCGGCCGCCTCCGGCGGCGGACCGCTGACGGCGGGCCGGATTGCGGACGCCGTACCAGACGTTTGGCACAAAGTCAGCCTGCTTAGTAAACCAGCGGGCCGGAAACGTAATAGTCACACCCACCCGCTACCGTAGGCATAGGTTCTGCACCGGCAGGGGCGGTTTTGTGTCCACGCTCCCGCTGCCGAACAACGATGAGGAGCACACATGGAAATCTGGCCCGGAACGGCATATCCGCTTGGCGCCACTTTTGACGGGACCGGCACGAACTTCGCTTTGTTCAGCGAACGCGCCGAAAAGGTAGAGCTGTGCCTCTTCGATGACGACGGCGTGGAAACGCGGTTCGAGCTTGACGAAGTGGACGGCTACGTGTGGCACGGCTACGTCCCGCAGGTCCAGCCGGGCCAGAAATACGGCTACCGCGTCCACGGGCCCTACGACCCGGATTCCGGCAACCGCTTCAACCCCAACAAACTGCTCTTGGACCCCTACGCCAAGGCCGTGCACGGCCAGATGGACTGGGACCCGGCACTCTTCTCCTACAACCTGGGCGAGCCGGACTCCATCAATAACGACGACTCCGCGCCGCACATGATGATGGGCGTGGTGATCAACCCGTTCTTCGACTGGGACGGCGACCACAACCTGCGCATTCCGTACCACAAATCGGTCATTTACGAGGCCCACGTCAAGGGCCTCACGCAGCTCCACCCGGAGATCCCCGAGGAGCAGCGCGGCACCTACGCCGGCGTGGCGCACCCGTCGGTCATCGCGCACCTGCAGAAACTGGGCATCACGGCCATCGAACTGATGCCGGTGCACCAGTTCGTCAACGAGGGAACTCTGCAGGACAAAGGTTTGAGCAACTACTGGGGCTACAACACCATCGGCTTCTTTGCGCCGCAGAACACCTACAGCTCCACCGGCGACACCGGCCAGCAGGTCCAGGACTTCAAAGCAATGGTCCGCACCCTGCACCGGGCGGGCATCGAAGTGATCCTGGACGTGGTGTACAACCACACCGCCGAGGGTAACCACCTGGGCCCCACCCTGTCCTTCAAGGGCATCGACAACGCCTCCTACTACCGCCTCATGGAGGGCGACGAGAAGCACTACATGGACTACACGGGAACGGGCAATTCGCTCAATGTCCGCCAGCCGCACTCCCTGCAGCTGCTCATGGATTCCTTGCGGTACTGGGTCACCGAAATGCACGTGGATGGCTTCCGCTTCGACCTTGCTTCCACCCTGGCCCGCGAGTTCTACGACGTGGACAAGCTCTCCACCTTCTTCGAACTTATCCAGCAGGACCCTGTAGTGTCCCAGGTCAAGCTCATCGCCGAGCCTTGGGATGTGGGTCCTGGCGGCTACCAGGTGGGCAACTTCCCGCCGCAGTGGACGGAATGGAACGGCCAGTACCGCGACACGGTCCGGGACTTCTGGCGCGGCGAACCGGCCACACTGGGCGAATTCGCCTCCCGCCTCACCGGCTCCGCTGACCTGTACGAGCACTCGGGCCGCCGGCCCGTGGCGTCCATCAACTTTGTCACCGCCCATGACGGCTTCACGCTCGCCGACCTCGTGTCCTACAACGAGAAGCATAACGACGCCAACGGCGAGGACAACAACGACGGCGAATCCCACAACCGGTCCTGGAACTGCGGGGCGGAAGGCCCCACCGACGATCCCGCCGTCCTGGGTCTGCGCGCCCGCCAGCAGCGGAACTTCATCGCGTCGCTGCTCCTGTCCCAGGGTGTTCCCATGCTGCTGCACGGAGACGAACTGGGCCGCACCCAGCAGGGCAACAACAACGGCTACTGCCAGGATTCGGAACTGACCTGGATCAACTGGGAGACCATCGACCAGCCGCTCATCGAGTTCACGGCCGCCGTCAACGCGCTCCGCGCCAAGCACCCCACCTTCCGCCGGAGCAGGTTCTTCGACGGCCGCCCCGTCCGTAGAGGCGAAGGCGAACGCCTGCCGGACATCGTATGGCTTGACGTGGACGCCAGCACCATGCAACCGGAGGACTGGGACAGCGGCTTCGGCCGCTCGGTAGGAGTGTTCCTCAACGGCGACGGCATCCAGGGCAAGGATGTCCGCGGCCGCCGGATCACAGACGTGAATTTCCTGCTGTACTTCAACGCCCACGATGACATGGTGAATTTCACCCTTCCGGCCGATGAGTATGCGCCGGCCTGGGACATTATCATCGATACCGCCGGCCACAATGCGGACACCGAGCCGGTCAAGGCCGGTGAGGCTTTGCCGGTAGACGCAAAGTCGCTGCTGGTGCTCCGTGCCCACACTGTTCCCGATGTTGAACCGGACCATTCCGTAGCCGCGTCGCTCGCCGCACTGTCGCAGACCGCCACCAGTGAGACCGAGTCCCTCAGCACACCCATGGTGGCCGAGCCCGGGAAGACCACGAAAGTGGGGGGCTGGAAGGACGGCGCCAAGTGAAGGCTCCGGCGTCCACGTACCGGCTTCAGATTCGCAGCAGCTTCACGCTCTTTGATGCGGCTGCGACCGTTCCGTACCTGAAATCACTGGGCGCTGATTGGGTCTACCTGTCTCCGATCCTCACGGCGGAACGCGGTTCCGATCACGGCTATGACGTGACGGATCCGTCGTCGGTGGATCCGGAGCGGGGTGGCCCGGAAGGGCTACTGGCACTTTCCGAGGCTGCCCGCGCCCATAGCCTGGGCGTGCTCGTAGACATCGTCCCCAACCACGTGGGCGTGGCCTCGCCGGCGCAGAACCCGTGGTGGTGGTCGCTGCTGCAGGAAGGGCGGGGCTCGCCGTACGCGGAAGCATTCGACGTCGACTGGGACTTTGGTGCCGGCAGGATCCGGATCCCCGTTCTGGGCAGCGATGACGACCGTGAGCTTCTGGAGGTTGCAGATGGCGAGCTCCACTATTACGGCCACCGCTTTCCGCTGGCCGCAGGTTCATACTCCGACGGCGACTCTCCGCAGGCTGTGCACGACCGGCAGCACTACGAACTCGTCTCCTGGCGCCGGGCGGACAGCGAGCTGAACTACCGGCGGTTCTTCGCCGTCAACACCCTGGCGGGCATCCGCGTGGAGGACCCTTGGGTCTTCGACCAGGCACATTCCGAGGTGAAGCGCTGGTTCGACGACGGCCTGGTTGACGGCCTGCGCGTGGACCACCCGGACGGCTTGGCTGATCCTGCCGGGTATCTTCGCTGGCTCAAGGACCTCAGCGGGGGCGCCTACGTCTTGGTGGAGAAGATCCTGGAGCCGGGGGAGCAGCTTCCGACGGAATTCGCCTGCGAGGGCACCACCGGCTACGACGCCCTGGCCGACCTGGACCGCCTGCTGGTGGACCCGGCCGGCGCGGCTGCGTTGGACGCGTTGGATGCAAAGCTCCGCTCCGGGGATTCTGCGGACTATGCGGCCATGATCCTAGGGACCAAGCGCGCCGTGGCGGACGGCATGCTGCGGTCCGAGATCCTGCGGTTGGCCCGCCTGGTCCCCTCTGACGCGCGGCTGTCTGCTGACCTGTCTGTGGACGTCGCTGCGGATGCCCTGGCCCAGGTCATCGCGGCCTTCCCCGTGTACCGCACATACCTGCCCGCAGGTGAGGACGTGCTGCGCGAGGCCTGCGCGGCTGCGGCTCGCCAGCGCCCTGACCTGGCCGACGTGTTGGACGTGCTGCTGCCCCTGCTGCTGAAGCCCGAGACTGAACTTGGCGGGCGGTTCCAGCAAACGTCCGGCATGGTGATGGCCAAGGGTGTTGAGGACACAGCCTTCTACCGCTACACCCGGCTGGGGACACTGACGGAGGTGGGAGCGGACCCGTCCCATTTTTCGCTCGCCCCGGAAGAGTTCCACCGGCGGATGGCCGAGCGCCAGGAGTTCCTGCCACTGTCCATGACCACGTTGACCACGCACGACACCAAGCGCAGCGAGGACGCCCGGGCACGGATCACCGTGATCGCCGAGCTGCCGGACGAGTGGGCAGCAACCTTGGACACCCTCCGAGACCTGGCCCCGGTGCCCGACGGCCCGTTCGAGGCCTTACTGTGGCAGGCGGTCATCGGTGCGTGGCCGGCGTCGCGGGAACGGCTGCAGGCCTATGCGGAAAAGGCTGCCCGGGAGGCAGCCAACTCCACCACGTGGACCGATCCGGACCAGAAGTTCGAATCACGCGTCAAGGCAGCTGTTAATGCTGCGTTCGACGACGCCCGGGTCACCAAGGTGATCGCGGACTTCGTCGCCAGGACGGATGCCTTTGCCGCCGCCAACTCGTTGTCCCTGAAGCTGCTCCAGCTGACCATGCCGGGGGTGCCGGACGTTTATCAAGGGACGGAATTCCGGGACCGGTCGCTGGCCGACCCGGACAACCGGCGGGCTGTCGACTTTGAACGCCGCGGCGTGGCTTTGGCCGCGCTGGATGCCGGCACGATTCCGGCAGACTTCCGGGACGAGACCACGAAACTGCTGGTAACCTCCCGGGCGCTCCGACTCCGCCGGGACCGGCCTGAACTCTTCCAGGGCTACCGGCCCGTTTTTGCTTCCGGCGCTGCCGTGGACCATCTGGTGGCGTTCAACCGCGGGGCGGACAGCAACGGCACTGGCGGCACACCAGGCGCCTTGACCCTTGCCACTCGGCTCCCCTTCGGACTGGAACGCGCCGGCGGGTGGCGGGACACCGCCGTCGAACTTTCCATTGCCTTTCGGGACGAACTCACGGGACGGACGCACGGCCCCGGCCCGGTGCACGTGGCCGACATCCTCCAGCCTTACCCTGTGGCGCTGCTCGCGCCCGTGAACGGAGACAACGCATGAGCCTGACGCACCACGGTTCCGGCCGGTTCGATGTCTGGGCCCCGGACGCCTCGGCCGTCTCGCTGCTCGCCAACGGTCAGCACTACCCCATGAAGCAGGTGTCCGGAGGCCCCGGCGCAGATGGCTGGTGGTCCGCGCCGGACGCCCCGGCGGACGCAGACGTGGACTACGGCTACCTGCTCGACGGTGATACGCACCCGCTGCCCGACCCCCGGTCGCGTCGCCTCCCGGATGGCGTCCATGCTCTGTCCCGCACCTACGATCCCGGCTCCTACGCCTGGCAGGACGCCGGCTGGTCCGGGAAGGAACTGCGCGGCTCGGTCATCTACGAACTCCACGTCGGAACCTTTACGCCCGAGGGAACGCTCGATGCAGCCGCAGACAAACTCGGCTACCTCGCGGCCCTCGGCATCGACTTTGTCGAGCTGCTGCCGGTTAACGGATTCAACGGCACCCACAACTGGGGCTACGACGGCGTGCAGTGGTTCGCGGTCCACGAAGGCTACGGCGGGCCCGCGGCTTACCAGCGTTTTGTGGACGCGGCCCATGCAGCCGGGCTGGGCGTCATCCAGGATGTGGTCTATAACCACCTGGGACCCAGCGGGAACTATCTGCCCAGATTCGGTCCGTACCTCAAGCAGGGCGACGCCAACACGTGGGGCGATTCGGTCAACCTCGATGGCCCGGGGTCCGACGTCGTGCGTGAATACATCCTGGACAATGCAGCCCTGTGGCTGCGCGATTATCACGTGGACGGCCTGCGTCTGGATGCGGTCCACGCTCTCCGTGACGAGCGGGCCGTGCACGTCCTGGAGGAGCTCGGCACGCTTGGCGATGCGATCTCCGCGGAGACCGGGCTTCCCAAGACCCTCATCGCCGAATCGGACCTCAACAATCCGCGGCTGATCTACCCCCGCGATGCCAACGGCTACGGCCTCGCCGGGCAGTGGAGCGACGACTTCCACCACGCGGTGCACGTCAACGTCAGCGGCGAGACCGCGGGGTATTACGGCGACTTTGCGTCCCTCGGCGTGCTGGCCAAGGTCCTCAAGGACGGCTTCCTGCACGACGGCAGCTACTCCAGCTTCCGCGGACGCCATCACGGCCGGCCCATCAACACTTCGCTGGTCCACCCCGCGGCCTTGGTGGTGTGCAGCCAGAACCACGACCAGATCGGCAACCGGGCCATCGGGGACAGACTGTCCCAGTCCCTGCCCTACGGTCCGCTGGCCGTGACCGCGGTACTGACGCTGACCTCGCCATTTACGCCCATGCTGTTTATGGGTGAGGAATTTGGTGCCTCCACGCCGTGGCAGTTTTTCACCTCGCATCCCGAGCCGGAGCTGGGCAAGGCGACGGCGGAGGGCAGGATCCGCGAGTTCGAACGTATGGGGTGGGATCCCGCCGTCGTCCCCGATCCGCAGGATCCCGAAACGTTCCGGTGCTCCAAACTCAACTGGGCGGAGGCTAGCCACGGTGACCACGCGCGGCTCCTGTCGCTGTACCGCTCGTTGACCGCGTTGCGGCGCGCTTACCCCGAACTGGCCGGCCTGGGGTTCGCGGAAACGGACGTGACATTCGACGACGACGCCGGCTGGTTGCGTTTCCGGCGCGGGTCCGTGGAGGTGCTGTTGAACTTCTCCGCGTCGCCTGTGCGCCTGGACGATGTGCGGGGCACGGTGCTGCTCTCGACGGACCACGCCTCTTCGCTGGACGCGGATGTGTTCGTGCTTTCGGCGCACAGTGGGGCGGTCATGACTACTGGGGCAGAAGTAGCCTCGAGTTGACGTAGACACTGTAGTTACCCGGGCGTACTATTCGCGTACTGACCAGCCGTGATGGGCGGCTCGGTGGTGTACGGGCGATGGAGGCCGTCATGGGTGACCCAGCGAAAAAGGCGTCGAAGGTTGCTGCCACGCTGGAACTCCGCATCCACGGCATCCGCAATACGCCGCCCCATGAACTCCTCCGATCAGGCAACAGGTTGCTCAAGCCCGACGACGTTGAGCTCTCCTGGGGTGACGAACTCGCGGGCTTTTATCGGGCCAAGGCCGGGACTAGTGGCGGGGTTGGCCGGGCCGCCGCGGCCGATGAGAAGGTGGTGGTGGAGGCGTACTCGTGGGGCCGGCTGGCCCGGTTCACGGGTGTAGGCATCGTCAGCAAAATCGCCGATGCCCTGGTCCGCACGGCCTGGTTCCTGCTGATGCCATTTGGGCTGACCAACGCCGCCTATTGGAGTCGGCCGTTGCCGGTGGTAAAGCAGCAACCGGACGCTGCGGCCGCCGAGGTTGCACCTGTGGTCTACGCAGACAATGTGCCACGCGGGTGGGATGGTGCGGGACGGATCCGGCTTTTCGCGCTGGCCCTCACCCTGTATTTTGTGGTGACGGCGGCCGTGGTCTTCATGGACCTGATCGCCGTCCAGTGTTTTCCGGTCGACATCGATGCCAATGAAGCGGCGGACGTGCCGCAGCAGGAGGGCCGGATCTGCTCCCCGCTGCCGGCTTTCCTTGACGGCCTGGCCCTATGGACCCGGGGCCAACGCATCGCCCTGTTTGCCCTGGCACCCCTCGTTGGAGTGGGGATTCTGGCTGGGATCGCCTACCTGGCGCGGACCCGGTTCCACCCCAGGCCCAACCTTCGACCAGGCACTCCGGCAGGGTTCGCCCCGGTTGCCCCAGAGGAACAGGCGATCCCCAGCCTCATGATCCCGACTCTGTGGGAAGCCCGTCGGGAAATCCGCTACAACGGAGGGCTGCACGTGTGGGCTGCGCTCGCCGCAGTTGGTGCCATGATCGCGTGGGACGGATTCTGGACACGGATCGACAGTACGGACTGCGGGCACCTGAGCTCATTTTTCACCGGCTGTGTCGGGGAGCTGGCGACCGGGTCTATGTCGGTGACCGGGTACGCGATGATGGCCGCCTGGCTGATAGGGGTTGTTGCGGTGGCCGGCGCCGGGATTGAAACCGTCCGGAAGTCGGCAGACAACCCGGACGTGCCGGTCCATGACGGATCCTCCTGGCAGGGGCCGATCGCCGGCGCGGCCGTGATTAGCGCGGTCGTGGCGGTGCTGGCTTCGGTTCTTTCCGGTGATGACGCCGGCGGAGTTCCCGTCGCAGCCGAAGGCGCCGCGGGGGTAACACGCATGCTGGGACTGGGCACCGCGCCGGCGGGTCTTATGTTCGCGATGCTGGCGCTGATCATCAGCATGTGCCTGCTAAACAGGAAGGGCTACGACCCGCGGACGCTGGGCTGGCGGGGGAAGGGCTCGGCCGTCTTCGCCACCCTCGCCCTGGGAGCCGCAACCATCCTGAGCTGCGCGATCGTTGGTGCAGCGGCAACCCTGCTGCAGCGCAACATGGAGCGGCGAAGCACTACCGACGACGGCATGTGGCGGTACGGCGTCGTCGCGCTCGACGTGCTGGAACCGCCGTCGGTCTTTCGGCTCTTCAGCGGGCTGCTCCTGGCAGTGATCGTCCTGGCCGCCCTTGTGTGGGGTTTCTGCTCCTGGCAGGCGGTGCGTTCCATGGCCTGGAATAAGCCAGATAACGCGATCTTGGAACTGCTGGGCTTTTACAATGCAGCTCCGCCCCTGCCACAGGAGGCCGCGGCCGGCCGCAAGCTGGTAGCTGCCAGGCGGACTGCTTCCCTCGCCCACCGGGCAGAAGCTGTGGTGTCGCTACTGGCCATCCTCATCTTCCTGGGACTGCTCTCGGCCCTGGTCCTGGGCACCTTCAAGGACTGGTGGAACGTCGGCTGGGTGGCAGGTTTGTATGGGCTTATCGAAGACCTTGGGGTCCTGGGCCTTGCCGCGGCCGGTGCCACCATCGTTGCCCTGGCGGTCCTGTCAGCCCGGCCGAATTCCCGGCCCATGGCGCTCCTGTGGGATCTCATGTGCTTTATGCCCAAGACAGCGCATCCCTTTGGTCCCCCCAGCTATGGCGAGCGGGCGGTCCCTGAATATGCCGCCAGGATTGCAGCCTGGTTGGACGGCTCCGAGGGTTCACCGCCGGCAGGAACCGGAAAGGTGGCAATCTCGGCGCACAGCCTGGGCGCGGTGATCGCCGTCAGCGCGCTGTTCCATTTGAAGGCAACCCGTCCCACCTTGCCCTTTGAGCGGCTCGGCCTGTTGACCTACGGAACCCAGCTGAGACCGTACTTTGGCCGGTTCTTCCCTGAACTTCTGGGGCCAGCGGTGCTCTCCACGGCCGCCGTTGCGCGCACCCCGCTCCGGGCACCCGGCGGTCCGCACACGGAAAGGGAACGACTTCAGGGCGCTTTGGAACCAAAATATCTGAACCTTAGTGACATCCTAGGCCCGGGCTCCAACCGGTGGGTGAACCTGTACCGCAAGACCGATTACCTCGGTTTCCCGGTGCTCTACAAAGGTCCCAGAGGTAACGACTGCGTGGACACTGACCCGTATGCGCAGGAGATAGATCCCTTCACCTACCAGTTCCTCGTAGTGAGCCACAGCGACTACCTGCAGGCGCCCCAATACGACAAGGCGATTGCCGCCGTCGTCAATTCCCTGCCGGCTCCGAGGCCGTAACCACGACCCTTGCGGTCTGTAGCGCGCGTCACAGGTGGCAGGATGGTATGTATGACTTATTCAGCCGCGGAAAATCGCTATGAATCCATGCCCTACCGCCGTGTCGGACGCAGCGGACTGAAGCTGCCGGCCATTTCCCTGGGCCTCTGGCATAACTTCGGCGACGACAAGCCCTTCGAAGTGCAGCGCGCCATCCTGCGCCGCGCCTTCGATCTGGGTGTCACCCACTTCGACCTCGCAAACAACTACGGTCCGCCCTACGGCGCCGCCGAGACCAACTTCGGCCGCCACTTCAAGGATGACTTCAAGCCGTACCGCGACGAACTCATCATCTCCAGCAAGGCCGGCTATGACATGTGGCCCGGGCCGTACGGCAACTGGGGCTCCCGCAAGTACCTGCTGGCCAGCCTGGACCAGTCCCTGGAGCGCATGGGCCTGGATTACGTGGACATCTTCTACAGCCACCGGCCGGACCCGGAAACTCCGATGGAAGAGACCATGGGCGCCCTGGACCACGCAGTCCGCTCGGGCAAGGCCCTGTACGCCGGCATCTCGTCCTACACCCCGGAGCAGACCCTCGAAGCGGCCCGGATCCTGAAGGAACTGGGCACGCCGCTGCTGATCCACCAGCCGAGCTACTCCATGCTGAACCGCTGGACCGAGAACGGCAGCCCCAACCTCTACGAGGCGCTGGAGCAGGTGGGCGCCGGCTGCATCGCCTTCTCGCCGCTGGCGCAGGGGATGCTCACGGGCCGCTACCTCAACGGCGTGCCCGCGGATTCCCGGGCAGCGCAGCAGAAGTCCCTGGACGAAGCCATGATTACGGACGAAAATCTGGACCGTGTGCGCGGGCTCAACCGGATCGCCGAGGGCCGCGGGCAGACCCTCGCGCAAATGGCGATCGCCTGGATCCTCCGCGAGCAGGGCAAGGGCTCCTCCGTGACATCCGCACTCGTCGGCGCTTCCAGCGTCCGGCAGCTGGAAGACACCCTGTCCGCCATCAACAACCTAGACTTCACGGCCGATGAGGCCAATGCCATCGACGAGTTCGCCGTTGAATCGGACATCAACCTGTGGAAGCAGAAGTAACCACGTAACGCTTCAATTAGCCGGGCCGGGAACAATCCCGGCCCGGGCTCGGTTGGGTAAGATGAAAAGGCGCCGAATGGCGCACTGCCAGCATGCCGCCGTCGTACTTTCCGGCACTGACCGTCCTGGCGGCTGAAGTTGTCTTCAAAGGAGTTCCGTGTCTGCAAATCCGATTCGTGTTGCCATCGTTGGTGTGGGTAACTGCGCCGCCTCGCTCGTCCAAGGTGTGCATTACTACCGCGACGCCGATCCCCAAGCCACGATCCCGGGTCTGATGCACGTGGAGTTCGGCAAGTACCACGTCAACGATGTACAGTTTGTTGCCGCTTTTGATGTGGACGGCAAGAAGGTGGGCGTGGACCTCGCCGACGCCATCCTGGCTAGCGAGAACAACACCATCAAGATCGCCGACGTGCCCCCAACCGGCGTGACCGTCCAGCGCGGCCACACCCTCGACGGCCTCGGCAAGTACTACCTCGAGACCATCGAACAGTCCGCCGAAGAGCCCGTTGATATCGTCGCCGCACTCCGCGAATCCAAGGCCGACGTTATGGTCTGCTATCTCCCGGTTGGTTCCGAGGATGCGGCCCACTTCTACGCGCAGGCTGCCATCGACGCGGGCGTGGCCTTCGTCAACGCCCTCCCAGTGTTCATCGCCGGCACCAAGGAATGGGCCGACAAGTTCACGGCCGCCGGCGTCCCGATCGTGGGCGACGACATCAAGAGCCAGATCGGTGCCACCATCACGCACCGCGTTATGGCAAAGCTCTTCGAAGACCGCGGCGTCACGCTGGACCGCACGTACCAGCTGAACGTCGGCGGCAATATGGACTTCAAGAACATGCTGGAGCGCGACCGCCTCGAGTCCAAAAAGATCTCCAAGACGCAGGCCGTGACGTCCAACGTTGAAGCCGACATTGCACCGCGCAACGTCCACATCGGCCCGTCCGACTACGTCCAGTGGCTCGACGACCGCAAGTGGGCCTTCGTCCGCCTCGAGGGCCGCAACTTCGGTGACGCACCCGTGTCGCTGGAGTACAAGCTCGAGGTCTGGGACTCACCCAACTCCGCTGGCGTGATCATCGACGCCATCCGTGCCGCCAAGATCGGCTTGGACCGCGGCATCGGTGGCCCGCTGCTCTCGGCCTCGAGCTACTTCATGAAGTCCCCGCCGGAGCAGTTCAACGACGACCTCGCCCGTGAAAAGGTAGAGGCCTTCATCCGCGGCGACCTCGAGCGCTGACCCCGCTCCACCCTGCATTGCGGACGCTCCCTCACCCGACTGGTGGGGGAGCGTCCGGCGTTTGGCGGCCCTTGCGACGCTCTCTCACCTTTGGGGCGTTTCTGACGGACGCTCTCGCACTACATCGAGCGCGAAAAGCCGGACACGACGGCGGGATCCACCCGGGCGGACCGCAGTTGCCTTTTGATCATCCTGACGGCGCGTTCGAATCCGTCGGCCAGATCATCGTTATCGAAAATGAGGACCGTCCAGCCAGCGGCTTCGAAGGCCTTGTCCCGTCGCCGATCGCTGAGCTGCTGTTTGGGCACGAGGTGATGGCCGCCGTCGTACTGGATGGCCACGCGCCGATGGCGGTATCCCAGGTCCGCCGACGGCGACAGCGGGTCTGCCTCGCGCAGCCTGAGCTGAAGCTGGGGCTCGGGGACCCCGGCGTCGAGCATTGCCAGCCGGAGAAGGGTCTCCGGGACGGAATCCGCTCCCACGCGCATGAGTTCCAGGGCTTCGCGGGCGCGGACGATTCCTTGCAGGTTTTTGTGCCGATCCGTCAGGGCTCGCAGCTCCTCAACGGTGGCAAACGGTACGTTACGGCTTTCAAATTCCTGCCGGGGCAGCCGGATCAATTCGTCGCCCAGGCAGACAAGGTCCTTCAGCGGCACTACCCGGGCCATGTCCAGCCACGTGCGCGGCCGCGTGCTGATGAGGATTCCGTCAACCGATTCGACCTCGTCATCAGCCACCGTCACCGTGTGCCCAATCACGCCTTTGCGGCGAACGCTCGGCAAGGAACGCGGCTTGCTGAGATGTAGTTCCGTGGAGTCGGAGAGCCACGGTGGAAGGCATGAGCTGCGAAGACGTGCCGCCGTCACGTGCGAGATCCATGCACCCGGAGTGGCTTCCGAGAGCGCACGGGCGGTCGCCTCAAGTTCGAAATCCCAGTCAGCGGGCCGGTACAGTCCGCGACTGACATGGGCGACGTCGGGCCGGAGGAGACGATTCCGAGGGACGCCTTCTGCTGTGGCCTCCGTGAGCGTGAACGGACCTGATGCCAGTGTGGCGGGAAGCGCGGTCTGCGTGTGCATACCGGCATTGTTCCTCAGAGTGGCCGTTGCCCGCAGAAGTTATCCACAGGTGAGAGAGCGTCCGGGGGAGGGGGTGGGTCAGGAGAGGCCTACTGGGTTGCCGGCGTCGTCCACATCCATACGCATTGCCGCGGGGGCCGCGGGGAGGCCGGGCATCGTCATCACGGCGCCGGTCAGGGCCACGATGAAACCCGCGCCGGTCTTGGGGATGAGGTCGCGGACGTGCACGGTGAAGCCCTTGGGCGCCCCCAGCCGCGAGGCGTCGTCGGTGAAAGAATACTGGGTCTTGGCCATGCAGACGGTCAGCCCGGACCAGCCGTTCTTTTCGATGTCAGCCAGGCGCTTCAGGGCAGGGACGGAGAAGTCCACGCCGTCGGCGCCGTAGATCTCCTGCGCAATGGTCCGGATCTTCTCCTCCACAGGCAGCTCCAGGGTATACAGATGGTGGAAGCTGTTCGGCGCAGCCACCGCGGCCGCGACCTTCGCGGCCAGTTCGTCGCCGCCGTCGCCGCCGCCGCCCCGGCCCCAGACGTCCGCCACCGCGGCCTGGACCCCCTCCGCCGCACACCATTCCAGCAGCCAGTCCAGCTCCTCTTCGGTGTCGGACGAAAACCTGTTGATGGCCACCACCGGCGCCACCCCGAACTTCTCCACGTTGTGCACGTGCCGCCGGAGATTCGCGACGCCGGCCTGCAGCGCCTGGACGTCGGGTTCCGTCAGCCGGTCCTTGGGTACACCGCCGTGCATCTTGAGCGCGCGGACGGTGGCCACAACCACGACGGCGGACGGTGCCACGTCAGCGATCCGCGCCTTGATGTCCATGTACTTCTCCGCGCCCAGGTCAGCGCCGAAGCCGGCCTCGGTGACCACGATGTCCGCGAGCCGCCGGGCCGTCTGGGTGGCGATCAGCGAGTTGCAGCCGTGCGCGATGTTGGCGAACGGCCCGCCGTGTACCAGCGCGGGAGTGCCGGCTATGGTCTGTACCAGGTTGGGCTTGATGGCTTCCTTCAGGAGCAGGGTCAAGGCGCCCTGGACGCCGAGGTCCGCCACGGTGACCGGAACCCGGGAGTACGTGTAGCCGAACGTGATCCGGCCCAGGCGCTCGCGGAGGTCAGCCAGGCTGGTGGCCAGACAGAAAACCGCCATGATCTCCGAAGCCACGGTGATGTCGAAGCCGTCCTGCCGGGGGACACCCTGGGTGGGCCCGCCCAGGCCGATGATGACCTCTCGGAGCGCCCTGTCATTCATGTCCAGGACGCGTTTGAACGTCATCCGCCGGGGGTCGATGTTCAGCTCGTTGCCTTGATAGATGTGGTTGTCCACGAGCGCCATCAGGGCATTGTTCGCAGACGTCACGGCATGGAAATCACCGGTGAAGTGCAGGTTGATCTCGTCCATGGGCAGCACCTGGGAGTAGCCGCCCCCCGTAGCCCCACCCTTCATGCCCAGTATGGGGCCCAACGAGGGTTCCCGCAGCGCGATCATCACCTTGTGCCCGGCCCGGGCCAGCGAATCGGCGAGCCCCACCGTGGTGGTGGACTTTCCCTCACCAGCCGGCGTGGGCGACATCGCCGAGACCAGCACCACTTTCCCTGCCGGTGCCGCAGCGGTCAGCCGTGCCGGATCAACCTTCGCTTTGTACCGCCCGTACAGTTCCAGCGCGGCGGCATTGATGCCCGCGGCAGCTGCAATCTCCTCGATGGGCCTCATAGTGGCTTGCCGTGCGATCTCGAGGTCGCTGAGGGTATTCCGTTCAGACATCCTTGTCCTTTGGTTGGGGCCGGGTACTGAAGGCCGACGGCGGCTGCCCGCCGCCTACGGTGCCGGGACCGCCGGGATCAGCCGGTGGCCCAGATGCTGTTCGACGGCGGCGTGGTACGTTTCGAGCGTGATGGCGGCAGTGCGCTGCCAGCCCAGGTTCTCCGCCCGGATGGCCGCGGCCCGCCCCATATCGGCACGGGTGTCGGGATCGTCGTACATGGCTTCGAGCGCGTCCGCCCAGTCCGAGGCGTGGTGCCCGTCCACCAGCAGCCCGGTCCGGCCATGGCAGATGGCGCGGGACAGTCCGCCCACCCGGGTGCCCACCACGGGTGTCCCGCAGGCCTGTGCCTCAATGGCCACCAGGCCGAACGATTCGCTGTAGGAAGGCATCACCACAACGTCGGCCGCCCGGAACCAGGACGCCAGGTCAGCCGCGCTGACCGGGGGAAGGTGCGTGACGACGTCGTCCATTCCAGACTCCGCGATCAGGTGCCGGAGGTTGAAGTCCTTGTTGCCGCTGAGGGCACCCAAGATGGTGAGCCTGAGATCGATCTCGGGCCGCCGGGCGCGAAGCAGGGCCGCGGCCTTGAGCAGGACCTGCGGGCCTTTCAGCCGCTGGATCCTGCCCGCGAACACCAGGTGGAACGTCTCCGGCGATACACCCCGTTCGGCCCGGGACCGCGCGCGGAACGCGGGTGCAAAGGTGCTGAGGTCCACGCCCGGCGGCGCCACATCGATGCGGTCGTAATCGGCACCGTAGTGGGACACCAGCTCTTCGGCTTCGGCGGTGGTGTTGGCGATCAGGCGGGCGGCGCCGTCGACGATCCGGTGCTCGCCCTCTTCGCGCCGCCGCGGCTCGGGCTGTTCGCCGGACTCCAGCAGAAGGTTTTTGACCTTGGCCATGGTGTGCATGGTATGGACGAGCGGCACACCCCAAAGCTCCGAGAGCTCCAGGCCGGCGATCCCGGACACCCAATAGTGCGAATGGACGACGTCGTAGCGGCCGTGCGGCTGGCGCTGGCGGATCTGCTCGATCTCGGCCACCATGCTGTGCAGCAGCGCCGGCAGTTCTTCCTTGGGGATCTTCCGCGGCGGCCCGGCCAGCACGTTGTGGACGCATACCCCGGGGTCCGGATGCTCGACGGCGGCCTGCTTGGCTGAGGTGGAACGCGTGAAGATCTCTACCTCCACGCCGGTCTCGGCGAGCGCAGAGGCCAGCTCCCGGATGTAGACGTTCATCCCGCCGGCGTCGCCGGAGCCTGGCTGCTCCATTGGGGAGGTGTGGAGGGAGAGTAACGCGACCCTGCGGATCAATGTCATGGCTTCTCCTTCCCGTCGCTGGCGCGGCGTGGGCCCCGCTGTTGCCCACTCGGTAAAACACTACTCCAGCCGCTCCCGGGCGGTCTCCCGCACGTGACGGGCTGCTAACGTGGCGCGTGTGAATGCAGCCACAACTCTGCCCAGTTCCGCAGAGTACTCGATCCGCCCCGCCACGGACGCCGACTGGCCCGGCATGTGGACAGTGCTGGAGCCCGTCATCAGGTCCGGCGAGACGTTCACCTGGGACCGGTACACCACAGAGTCGGACGCCCGCACCCGCTGGTTCAAGGACGCCCCCGGCCAGGCCTTTGTGGCCGTGACGGCCGACGGCAGCGTTATCGGCACGGGCGAGCTGCACCCCAACCAGGGCGGCGCCGGCAGCCACGTGGCCAACGCCGGCTACATGGTCCACGGCGGCCACAACGGCAAAGGCGTGGCGCGGGCACTGTGCGCCTACTCTCTGGACGCGGCCCGCGACGCGGGCTTCCGGGCCATGCAGTTCAACGCCGTGGCGGAAAGCAATGTCCGCGCGGTGGCTGCCTGGCAGGGCATGGGCTTCGAAATCCTCGCCACCATCCCCGACGCGTTCAATCACCCGAAACTGGGATACGTGGGCCTACACGTGATGTACCGGAAGCTCTAGCCCCCCAGAGCTCCCTCAGCGCAGGGAACGAGCGTTCGTAGCCGGCCAGCAACTGGGCTCCGAGTGCGGGGGAGTCCACCAGAGGATGCCGGCTGAAAGCGTCGACGGCGGCTGCCCGGTCTCCGTGCGTCGCTGCCCGGACAGTGAGCCGCTCGACCTCCTTGACGCGCAGGAGCAAGGTGAGTTGCTCCGGTCCCGGGGCTGACTGCGGAAGCGGCACCGCGCCGTCGGGCGTTACGGCGCAGGGGACCTCGACGACGGCGTCCGCCGGCAGCCCCGGAATGGCCGGTTCCGGAGGGATGCCCCCGGGGGCGGTCGCCCCGCCAGGATCGGGCGGAAGCGTGTTGGGGGTGTTGAGGATGAGCTGGGCATCCCCGGCCCCCGCCAAGGCGCGCATCACGGCCAGGGCGACGCGTTCGTAGCCGCCGCCGGCGAGGTCGTCCTCGTCGCGCTGCTCGCCGTGGGTCCGTGCCTCGGCGAGGTAGCCTTCCTCCCGCGAGCGGCGGGCGGCGTCCCACAGTCTGTAGGCGTCCGCCCCGGCAGAGGCGAGCCGCGGGTACAGCGCGGCCTGCTGGTGGTGGATGGACTCGCCGCGGGTCTGGGCCATGGCGCGCATGGCCGCGGTGGCGCTGTCCCGCTGGTAGTAGTAATAGAGGTATTCGTTGGGCAGGGCGCCGAGGTCCTGGAGGAACGGCTGCGGGAAGAGCCGGCCTTCCTCAAACGTGTCGAGGCCGGCCGGGTCCGACAGCAGCGCAGGCAGCAGATCCTGGCCGCCGGACCCCAGCCGGTAGAGCCAGCCCAGGTGGTTGAGACCGAAGTAACCCACGCCGTCGAGCCTTCCGTCCGGCAGCGGCAGGCCGGCCGCGCGGGCCGCCCGGTGCACCAGCCCACCCGCGGAATCGCAGATCCCGATGACCCGGCGGCCAAGGACAGGCAGCAGGGCTTCGGTGACCATGCCGGCCGGGTTGGTGAAGTTGATCAGCCAGGCGTCCGGGCAGAGCTCCAGCATCTGCCGCGCCAGGTGCAGCATTTCGGGGATGGTGCGCAGAGCGTAGGAGATGCCGCCTGCGCCGGTGGTTTCCTGGCCGAGCAGGCCAAGGTCCTGGGCCACGCGTTCGTCGTTGATCCGGCCGGCCGTGCCGCCGGGACGGATGGCCGCGAACACCAGGTCTGTACCCGCCAGGGCCTCCGGCAGGGACG
This sequence comes from Pseudarthrobacter adonitolis, assembly GCF_055412845.1. NCBI lineage: Bacteria > Bacillati > Actinomycetota > Actinomycetes > Micrococcales > Micrococcaceae > Pseudarthrobacter > Pseudarthrobacter adonitolis. Next base: position 296,342 of record NZ_JBVAYW010000001.1, read on the forward strand.
TGGTTGTGTGCACGGCGGGCGGCTTGGCACCTGCGCTCGGGCCTGCGTTAGCGCCGCCGTCGGACTCCGGCATGGCGTGCAGAACCGCGGTGATGGCACTGAGGCGGGCGGGATCGACGTCGAACAGCACCAGTTCGCTGACCAGCCCCGCAAACGCGCCGGACGCCAGCGCCCGGTATACAAGCGGCACGCGGAACCCGCCGCCGCCGGCAATCATAAGCCGCATAGTCAGCAGTCTAGGGGGCCGCCGGTCGCGCCCCTACCGTGGGGCCGCGGCAGGGCGTAGTGTGCCGGACATGGACGCCATCCCGGACCGCCGCTTCGATCCGCTCTCAACCGTCCGCACACCGTCCGACGGCGGGTTCGACCTGCTGCTGGCCGGTACGGTTTTCCAGGACATCATCTTCACGGGACTGCCGCACGCGCCCGAGCCGGGCACGGAAATCTGGAGCGAGGGCATGGGCAGCTGCCCCGGCGGCGTCGCGAACCAGGCCATTGCCGCGGCGAGGCTGGGGCTGCGCACGGGACTGGCAGCCGCCTTCGGCGACGACGGCTACGGGGACTACAACTGGAAAATCCTGGCCGGGCAGGAACACGTGGACCTGAGCCTGTCGCGCCGCATCCCGGGGTGGCATTCCCCAGTCACCGTCTCGCTCAGCGTCCACAACGACCGTTCCCTGGTGACGCACGGCCACCCGGCCCCCGTGACGTCGTCGGAACTGATCGGGTTGCCGCCCCCTGCGCTCGCCGGCATTGCCGAACTGGACGATGAGATCGAACCGTGGGCCGTGGCCGCGCACCAGGCCGGCGTGAAGCTGTTCGGGGATGTGGGCTGGGACCCCAGCGGGAAGTGGTCACCGGTCCGGCTCGAGAACCTGCAGTATTTCCATGCCTTCCTGCCCAACCAGCGCGAGGCGATGGCCTTCACGGGGAAGGACAATCCGTGGTCCGCGCTGTACGCGTTGGCGGACCGCGTGCCAGTGGCAGTAGTGACGCTCGGCGCGCAGGGTGCCATGGCTGTGGACTCGGAGACGGGCGAGGAGGAGTGGGTGCCGTCGTTGCCGGTGACTGCCTTTGATCCCACCGGAGCCGGCGACTGCTTTGACGCGGCCTTCATCGTGGGCAGCCTGGCCGGCTGGCCGCTGGGAAACCGGCTCCGCTTCGCCAACCTTTGCGCGTCCCTGGCCGTGCAGGAGGTGGGCGGTTCGCTGGCGGCGCCCGGCTGGGGAGACATCGCCGACTGGTGGAAGCGGGCCAACTCCCGGCCGGAACGCCAGAGCAGCCAGTGGCTCCGCCGCTTCGGTTTCCTCGCCGACATTATCAGCGACGTCCCGCTGGCGGCACAGCGCCGGGCCACCGCCACCATCGCCCACCTGTCCGACGCCTGAGCGCCCTACGCCGGGGCGCCAGGCGCCTCAACGCGGGCGCCCTGGCGCCGCGATTATCCCGCCCTGAGCGCCCGCACTAGAATCACTAACGTGACTTATCCCGTAACAACCGGAGACTTCAGCGCGGCCTCAGGACCTGATCCTCTGTACGAGCGGTCCGCCGTCATCGACCTGGACGCCATCCGCCACAACGTGCGACGGCTGGCGGACGCGGCCTCACCCGCCAAGGTCATGGCCGTGGTGAAGGCCGACGCGTACGGACACGGCGCGGTTCCGGTGGCCCGGGCCGCCCTCGAAGCCGGCGCATCCTGGCTGGGGGTCGCGCACATCTCCGAGGCCCTGGCACTGCGGGCCGCGGGCATCGATGCCCCGCTGCTGGCCTGGCTGCACACGGCGGAAAGCAACTTCGCGGCGGCCGTGGCTGCCGGCGTCGACATCGGTTGCTCCGGCTGGGAACTGGACCGCATTGCGGCCGCCGCACGTGACCAGGAGCGTCCCGCCCGGATCCACCTGAAAGTGGACACGGGGCTGGGACGGAACGGCGTAACGCTCGATGCCTGGGACCAGCTGCTGGGCGAAGCCATGGAATACCAGGACCAGGGCCTCCTGCGCGTGGTGGGCATCTTCTCCCATCTGTCCGTGGCGGATGAACCCGAACGGCCGGAAACCGATGAACAGTTGGCGGCTTTCCGCGAGGTGCTGGCCGTGGCCGAGGACGCGGGCGTGGACCCCGAAGTCCGCCACCTGGCCAACACCCCCGCCACGCTGTCCCGCCCCGATACGCACTTTGACCTGGTCCGCGTGGGCCTGGGCATCTATGGCCTCTCGCCCTTTGAAGGCCAGACTTCCGCCGAACTGGGCCTCCGGCCCGCTATGACGCTGCGCACCTTGGTGTCCCAATGCAAGCAGGTCCCCGACGGCCAAGGCGTCTCCTACGGCCTGCGCTACCGCACCAGCGGCCCCAGCACCCTGGCGCTGATCCCGCTGGGCTACGCCGACGGCGTGCCCCGCATTGCCACCGGCGGTCCCGTCCGGGTGGCTGGCCGGACCTACCCCGTGGTGGGCCGGATCGCCATGGACCAGATGGTCATCGACCTTGGCAACATCGGCCCCTCCACTGCGGATCTCTTCGGCGCCGAAGCGGTGCTGTTCGGCAACGGGGACGACGGCGGGCCCACCGCGGATGACTGGGCGGCCGCCGCCGGCACCAACAACTACGAGATCGTGACCCGGATCAGCCCGCGGGTGCCGCGCCGGTTCATCAACGACAGTCCCGCCGTCGGCCCTTCCGGTGGCAGCCCTGCCGGCGACGCTCCCGACGTGGGCAATCCCGATGCCGGGCAGGCGACGCCGTGAGCGTGCCCCCGGCAGAGATGCCCAACTGGGAAGAGACGCTGAGAGTCACGACGGCGGATGAGACTCACACGCTCGCCGCCGCTTTGGGGGCGGAGCTGCGGGCCGGGGACCTGTTGGTGCTGACCGGCGAGCTGGGTGCCGGGAAAACCACCTTCACGCAGGGGCTCGGCGAGGGCCTGGGCGTGCGCGCGGGCATTATTTCGCCCACCTTCGTCCTGGTCCGCATCCATCCCAACCTGCCCGACGGCCCGCGACCCGGTGGCCCGGATCTGGTGCACGTTGACGCATACCGGCTGGGATCGGCGTCGGAAATCGACGACATTGACCTGGAAAACACGCTGGACTCGTCCGTGACCGTGGTGGAGTGGGGACGCGGCCGGGTGGAGCACCTGAGCGAGAGCCGGCTGGAAGTGGACCTGCACCGCGCGATCGGGCTGGAGGCTATTGGTCTGGAAGCGACGCCGGATGCGGCGGAACGGGAAGCCAACCCCGCCCACGCCGAAATCCTGGACTTTGACACCGAGGACCTCGACGAACCCCGCACCATCGTGCTGCGCGGCTTTGGTCCCCGCTGGAGCACCAAGCCTGCCCTGGGCGGCGCCGTCGAAGGGACACCCTGATGCTCATTCTCGCCATCGACACCTCCGCCGTGGCCAGTGCGGCCCTGGTCTCGGACGACGCCCTCGAAGGCGTGGTGGCCAGCTTCTCCACCGAGGACACCCGCAGCCACGCCGAAGTGCTGGCCCCCGGCATCGAGGACCTGCTTGCCTCCGCGGGCGTCACCGGACGGGACATCGACGCCATCGTGACAGGCGTGGGCCCCGGCCCGTTCACCGGCCTGCGCTCAGGGATCGCAACCGCCCGGACACTCGCCTTCGTCTGGGACAAACCGCTGTACGGGCTGATGAGCCTGGATGCCGTGGCGCTGGAAGTGGCAGAGTCCACCGACGCCGCGGCCGAGTTCCTGGTGGTCACGGACGCCCGGCGTAAAGAGGTCTACTGGGCGCGGTACAGCCTCGCCGAAGGCCAGTTGCCGCAGCTCGAGGACGGCCCGCATGTCAGCTTCGCCGCCGAGCTCCCGGACCTCCCGGCCTACGGGGCCGGCGCCGGACTCTACAGTAATGTGCTGCGCGCAGACCCTGACTTCAGCAACGAACAGCCGGACGCCCTCTACCTCGGACAGTTCGCCCTGGCCCGGCTGGCAGCCGGCGGGCACCTGCTCGACTCCACGCCCCTGTACCTCCGGGAATCCGACGCCCAAGTGCCCGGGCCACGGAAGCGGGCCCTGTGAGCTTGCCGACCAGCGCTGACGGAGTGGTCTTCCGGGACATGACCTTGGAGGACGTGCCCGCCGTGAACGCCCTCGAGCAGCGGCTGTTCCCGGCTGACGCGTGGCCGCTGCACATGTTCCTGTCCGAACTGTCCCAGCGCGAAACGCGCCGCTACGTGGTGGCGGAAAGCGGCGGGGACATTGTGGGCTACGCCGGCCTGATGTGCATCGAGCCCATCGCGGATGTCCAGACCATCGCCGTCGTGCCTGAATTCGAAGGCCGGGGCATCGGCTCAACGCTCCTGACCCGGCTGATCGAGGAGGCCCGGCACTGCGGAGCTGCGGACGTCCTCCTGGAGGTCCGTGCGGACAATCCCCGGGCCCAGCAGCTGTATGTGCGGTTCGGCTTCGAACAGATCCACATCCGCCGGGGGTATTACCGCGACGGGGTTGACGCCCTGATCATGCGGGGGCAGTTGGTCCCCGATGGCTCAGTGCCGGACCCCGCACCAGCCGACTCCGCACCAGCACTTGATCCCACAACAGAAGCAGGCCAGGCATGAACCGCTCACAGCCTTTGGTGCTGGGCATCGAATCCTCTTGCGACGAAACCGGCGTCGGCATCGTCCGCGGCACCACGCTGCTTACCAACACGGTGTCCTCTTCGATGGATGAGCACGTCCGCTTCGGCGGCGTGATCCCCGAAATCGCCTCCCGCGCACACCTTGACGCCTTTGTGCCCACCCTGCGCCAGGCCCTCGCCGACGCCGACGTAACGCTGGAGGACGTGGATGCCATCGCCGTCACCTCCGGCCCGGGGCTCGCGGGTGCCCTGATGGTGGGGGTCTGCGCCGCAAAGGCACTGGCCGTGGCCACCGGAAAGCCGCTGTATGCCATCAACCACCTCGTGGCGCATGTCGGCGTCGGACTGCTGGACGGGAAGCACGACGGCGGTGCTGCCGCCGGCCGAGGGGCCGGCCGTTCCGCCAGTCTCGCGGCCGGTCTAGCCGTAGGGCTCGGCCACGGCGGGCGTCTCCCGGAGAACCTCGGCGCGTTGCTGGTCTCCGGCGGGCACACCGAAATCCTGAAGATCAACAGCATCACCAGCGACGTCCAGCTCCTCGGCTCCACCATCGACGACGCCGCCGGCGAAGCCTACGACAAGGTGGCCCGCATCCTGGGCCTTGGCTACCCGGGCGGCCCCGCCATTGACAAGCTGGCCCGCACCGGCAACCCCAAGGCCATCCGGTTCCCCCGCGGCCTGAGCCAGCCCAAGTACATGGGCACCGCCGAGGAGCCGGGAAAGCACCGCTACGACTGGTCCTTCAGCGGGCTGAAGACAGCAGTGGCGCGGTGCGTCGAGCAGTTTGAGGCCCGTGGCGAGGACGTGCCGGTGGCCGACATCGCCGCCGCCTTCCAGGAAGCGGTGGTGGATGTGATCACGTCCAAGGCCGTCCTGGCCTGCCGCGAGCACGGCATCAAAGACGTGCTCTTGGGCGGGGGAGTGGCAGCCAACTCCAGGCTGCGGGAACTCACCGCCCAGCGCTGTGCGTCCGCCGGAATCAAACTCCACGTGCCGCCGCTGGACCTGTGCACGGACAACGGCGCCATGGTGGCGGCCCTCGGCTCCCAGCTGGTGATGGCGGGGGTCGGGCCCAGCGGCATCCGCTTCGCCCCGGACTCCTCGATGCCGGTCACCGCGGTGTCACTCCCCGCCTGACCGGCCGGAGGACTAGCCCGTCGGGCCGTTTCGCATCTGCTTGACCAGGTCCAGCACCACGGCCTGCAGGTCGCCGCCGTGCTCGGCAGCGACGCGGCGCTGCCGCTGGTACCCGGCGCCGCGGCGGATGATCTTTTCGACGTCCGCCAGTTCGTCGGGGCAGCCGAGCTTCGCGGCCACCGGCTCAAGCCGGTTCAACGTCTCCAGCAGGTGGTCGGTGACCAGCTGTTCGTTGCCGGCGGCGTCGAGGATAATGATGGCCTCCATGCCGTAGCGGGCGGCACGCCACTTGTTCTCCTGGATGTGCCACGGCGGCATGGTGGGGATGGTGCCGCCGTTGTCCAGCGTGGTGGAGAACTCGTCCACCAGGCACTGGGTGAGGGCTGCAATCGCGCCCACTTCCTCCAAAGTAGCCAGACCGTCGCAGATGCGCATCTCGATGGTACCGAGGTTGGGAACCGGACGGATGTCCCAGCGGATCTCGGAGAGCGTGTCGATCACGCCGGTGGTGAACATGTCCTGGACGTAGGACTCGTATTCGTCCCAGGACGTGAACTGGAAGGGCAGGCCTGCCGTCGGCAGCTGCTGGAACATGAGGGCACGGTGCGACGCGTAGCCGGTGTCCTCGCCGCCCCAGAACGGGCTCGACGCCGAGAGCGCCTGGAAGTGCGGGAAGTAGTTGACCAGGCCGTCCAGCACGGGGAGTGCCTTTTCGCGCCGGTCCAGGCCCACGTGGACATGCACACCGTAGATGACCATCTGCCGGCCCCACCATTGGGTCCGGTCGATCAGCTTGGCATACCGGGCATTGTCCGTCACAGGCTGCAGTTGCGGCGGGCTGAACGGGTGGCTGCCGGCGCAGAAGACCTCAACGCCCATGGGGTCGGTGATTTCGCGGACGGCGGCCAGGGACCGGCTGAGGTCTGCCTTGGCTTCGCCGACGGTCCGGCAGATCCCGGTGACCAGTTCCACCGTGTTCAGCAGGAGTTCCTGCTTGATGTGGGGGTGTTCGTCGTCTTCGTTGAGTTCGGGGTGTTTGGCAACCACACCGTGGAGCACCTCGTTGGCCACCGATGCCAGTTCGCCGGTCCGGCCGTCCACGAGGGCCAGCTCCCATTCCACACCAAGAGTTGATTGCTTCGATGAAGCGAAATCAATCTTCATGCGTTCCCCTAACTGTTCGGATATCCCTGGGCACACGCCGCGTTCAAGTCTAGTGCAGGGGGTAGCATCGTCTTGATGGCCTTGTTCCCGTGGACCCGTGACAGTATTCACAAAACCACCCTCATATTCGCGGCTGCCGCTGTGGCAACGATGACTGCCTGCACGGCAGTTCCCACCACCGCCCCGGCGACCTCCAGCCCCGCGCCGGCCTCAACTCCGGAATCAGAGCGTCCGACGACGGCGCCTCCGTCCGCTTCTCCCTCACCTGACCCCGGGCTGCGGCCGCTGGGCTGGGGCCCCGAACAGCGGGACCAGGATGCTGCCGCGGCCGCAGTGGCGGCGATGTCGGTGGAGGAGAAAGCCGGGCAGGTGCTGATGCCCGTGTACGCCGGTACCGACGCCGAAGCCCAGGCCGCCACCATTGAACGCCTCCACCTGGCCGGGTCCATCATCATGGGCGACAACATCCCGCTGGACGCGCGCGGACAGGCGGACCTGGCAGCCATGACGGCGGTCAATGCCCGGCTGACCCGGGCCGCCCAGGCTGACGGCAGGCCCTGGCCCGGGCTCATCGGCGTGGACCAGGAGGGCGGGATCGTGGCCCGGCTGGGAGCGCCGCTGACCGAATGGCCAACACCCCTGAGCTACGGGGCAGCCGGCAATGTGCCGCTCACCAAGGATGCCGGCCGGGCTTTGGCCGCCGAGATCGCTTCGCTGGGCTTCACCGTTGACTTCGCGCCCGATGCGGACGTAACCATCGGCCCTGCGGACCCAACCATCGGAGCTCGGTCGATGTCCGGAAACCCGGACCAGGCGGGGGTGCTGGCAGTGGCGTTTTCGCAGGGGATGCAGGAGGCAGGCGTGCTGCCCGCCGTCAAGCATTTCCCTGGCCATGGTTCCGTCACCGTGGACTCGCACCAGGACCTTCCAGTGCAGCCTGCGGGCATCGCGGAGCTCGAAGCCCGCGACTGGAAGCCGTTCCGGGCCGCAATCGCAGCCGGTGTGCCCATGGTCATGACCGGGCACATCGCCGTACCGGCCCTGGAACCTGACGTCCCGGCGTCGTTGTCCGGCCCTACCTATGCTGCGCTGCGCGGCATGGGCTTCAACGGTGTGGCGGTGACTGATGCCCTCAACATGGGCGCAGTCCAGAAGCAATACCCGGGCGGCTCCGCAGCAACGGCGGCGCTCGCCGCGGGCGCGGACCTGCTCCTGATGCCCACGGACGTGGGGCAGGCCCATGCGGCCATCGTGAGTGCTGTGGCCGCCGGAACCCTGCCCGCGGCACGCCTGGACGAAGCGGCCCAGCGCGTCGCCACCATGATGACCTGGCGCGGCCGCACCAACTCACCCGCAGCCATCCCTTCCGCGGATGCGCAGGCCAGCACCCCCGGCAGCGGCGGGGACATCTCGGCGCGGGTCTCCGCGGCCGCAGTCACAGTGCTGTCCGGACACTGCGGCGCGCCAATCGTCCAGGGAAGCATCCGGATCGCCGGGGGTTCAGCGCAGGACAGGGCACGCTTTGAGGCGGCCGCAGCGAAGGCCGGGCTCGGCACAGGGACGGGCCCCCTGGTCAGCCTCATCGGCTACGCCGGGCGGCCGGTCGGGGGCGACATCGCCGTGGCACTGGATGCGCCGTGGCCGCTGCAGGATTCCAGCGCGTCGGTGAAAATTGCGCTGTACGGCCGAACCCCGGGTGCCTTTGACGCCCTGGTTGGCGTCCTGGCAGGCAAGGCGACTGCCCCGGGGAAGCTGCCCGCCGCCGTCGGAAGTCATCCAGCCGGGACGGGCTGCCCGTAACGTGCCCCGCAACACATCGCCGAACGGACGACGGCGGTTTAATGGACAGGTGCCCATTCTGAATAAAGACATGACCTTGTGTATTTCGCTGTCGGCCCGGCCCAGCAACAACGGGACCAGGTTCCACAACCACCTCTACGACCAGCTGGACCTGAACTGGATCTACAAGGCCTTTGCCCCCACTGACCTGGCCCAGGCAATCGCCGGCGTCAGGGGCCTGGGCATCCGGGGCTGTGCGGTGTCCATGCCGTACAAGGAGGACGTGATGGCCCTCGTGGATGAGCTGGATCCCTCCGCCAAAGCCATCGATTCGATCAACACGATCGTGAACACCGACGGGCACCTCAAGGCCTACAACACCGACTACACCGCCATCGAGCAACTCCTCGCCAGCAACGCCGTGCCCACGGACTACTCGGTGCTGGTCCAGGGCGCCGGCGGCATGGCCAAGGCCACCGTCGCGGCCCTGCGCGACGCCGGCTTCACGGACGTCACCGTCATCGCCCGGAACGAAGACACCGGACGGGCGCTGGCCGAGCAGTACGGGTTCCAGTGGAAGGCAACACTCGACGGCGGCACCGCGGACCTGATCATCAACGTCACACCTATCGGTATGGCGGGGGGTATGGCGGGAGGTATGCAAGGTGGTCCGGAAGTGGACTCCCTGTCCTTCCCGGAAGATGCGATCGCCGCAGCCAAAGTGGTGTTCGACGTTGTGGCGCTGCCGGCTGAGACACCGCTGATTAAGGCGGCCCGCGCCGCCGGGAAACAGGTCATCACGGGCGCCGAGGTGGCCACCATCCAGGCGCTCGAGCAGTTTGTGCTCTACACCGGCGTCCGGCCTACCCACGAGCAGGTCCGGGCCGCCGAGGAGTTTATGCGCGCCCAGTAGGGCCTGGTCTGAGAAGCGTTCGCTGCCTCAGACCGGTTCCACCGAGATGGCCACCCGGTCCTCCCCGATGCGGGTCAGGACCAGGGTGGCTGTTTTTTGGCCGGCCTTCTTCCCGGAGGTCTTGCTACCGGCGAACAGCTGCTTGCGCAGTTCCTCCGGGGTTACCGAGGTGCCGCGTTTTTTGATGTCCAGCACCGTGATGCCGTTCTCCTTCACCCAGGCCTTGAGCGCCTTGACGTTGTACGGCATCACTTCCAGGACCTTGTAGGCCCGGGCGAACGGCGTGTCCACCAGTTCCGGGGCGCAGATGTAGGCGATGTGCTCGTCCAGCAGGTGCCCGCCCAGTTGAAGCGCGACGTCGGCCACCAGGCCGGCGCGGATCACCGCACCATCGGGCTCATACAGGTAGCCCGCCGCCGGTCCCACCGGCGCGGCGGGACCGCCGTCGAAGTCTTCAGCGCTGGTCAGCTCGGCGGCACCCTGCGGGCCAAGCAGCAGCGCCGCCCGGCGGATTCCGGGCCGGCGCACGGAGTTGAACCATAGGGCCACCTCGGTGACGTCGCCGCCCACCGATACCCACTGTGCCTCGCAGCCGGCGGGAACTGACTCGTGGGGCATGCCGGGTCCCATTTTGACTCCGACGGCGCGCCCGGTGGCAGCGAGCATTTCCACGAAGGACAGCGGCGGCGAAAACGCCTCAGGATCCCAGATCCTCTTGGTACCGGAGGTGGAGGTGACCCGTCGTGCGGGATCCAGCCAGACGCCGTCGACCCCTTCCAAAGGGACGGTGGTGGCGTCCGAATGCACCACGGTGGCGTTGGGGAAGGGAATCAGGTTGACCGTGGCGCAGGCGGCCGTGGTTTCGTCCATTTCCACGGCCGTGACCGTGATGTCCATCGATGCCAGGGCCAGGGAGTCCGCGGCGAGGCCGCACCCGAGGTCGGCTACGTGGCGGACGCCGGCCTGCGCAAAGCGCTCGGCATGCCGAGCGGCAACAGTGAGACGCGTGGCCTGTTCCAGCCCGGCCTGCGTGAAGAGCATGCTCCGGGCGAACTCCCCGAACTTCAGCTCGGCCTTGGTGCGCAGCCGGGACTGGGTGAGGACGGCGGAGACCAGTGCGGGGGAGTGCCCGGCCTTTCGGAGGGCCGCGTTGAGCTCAAAGGCCTCGTCCTCGCGGTACGGGCCCAGGGACGCCAGCAGCTCCCAGCCTTCGCTCGTGAGCAATGGGGCGATCTGGTCCTGCGGTGCTTGAGCCATGGGTTCAAGCCTAGTGGAGGTGGCCGCGCGGCCAGTTCCCGCTAGGGTTGAAGGCATGGAAGACAGTGCAGGCACCCAGCCGTCCGGACCACCCCAAGCCAGCAATCCGGACCTGGTGAAGTTCGCCCGCCCCGCGCTGATTGCAGGATCCGCAGTGGCCGTGGTCTGCGTCGCGCTGCTGGTGATTATCTTCTTCCTTGACACGTTCAACGCCACTGTCTACTCCGTGGGCGGCAACGACATCCAGGACGCCACGGACGAGGCACGGGAGATCCGCGGCCTCTACGCCGGGGCACGCGTAGGCGGCATCATCCTACTGGTGGTCTCGCTGCTGGCTGCCGTAGGCGGCGCCGTGGTGCTGTACCTGCGGCGGGGCACCGCCAATGGGGACGAAGGCGACGAGGACGTCGATTTTGAGGACCTCACCGGCCGGTAACGGGCTGTTCGCCGGAGACATAATTCTGGCACTCGCCTTGACCGAGTGCTAACCAATACATAGAGTCATCATTAGCACTCTCCCTAGGAGGGTGCTAACACATGAAGAGCTGCCAGCCAGGCTGCTGCCGGCACCGCGACGACGGTTTGCCAGCCTCGGCGAAGCAGCTCAACTGTCCATGAATTTGCTGACGTAGAAGGAGAGGTCCGAGTGTCGGTCTCTATTAAGCCTCTTGAGGATCGTATTGTTGTCCGCCCGCTCGAAGCCGAGCAGACCACGGCTTCCGGCCTGGTTATCCCGGACTCCGCACAGGAGAAGCCGCAGGAGGGTGAAGTTGTTGCAGTAGGCCCCGGCCGCTTCGAAGACGGTAACCGCGTTCCGGTTGACGTAGCCGTTGGCGACGTCGTTATCTACTCCAAGTACGGTGGAACCGAAGTCAAGACCGGTGGCAACGAGTACCTCGTGCTGTCCGCCCGCGACGTTCTGGCGATCGTCGTAAAGTAACTCTTTGGATCCCCGTGCCGCTGATCATGCATTCCGCTGGTCAGCTGTGCGGGGTTCTGTCTTGAAAGGACAAAACCATGGCAAAGCAGCTTGCGTTTAACGACGCTGCCCGCCGGTCGCTTGAAGCCGGCATCGATAAGCTCGCCAACACTGTCAAGGTGACGCTCGGCCCCCGCGGCCGCAACGTTGTCCTCGACAAAAAGTGGGGGGCACCCACGATCACTAACGATGGCGTCACTATCGCCCGCGAAATTGAGCTTGATGACCCCTACGAGAACCTTGGCGCGCAGCTGGCCAAGGAAGTAGCCACCAAGACCAATGACGTTGCCGGTGACGGCACCACCACGGCCACCGTGCTGGCCCAGGCCTTGGTCAAGGAAGGCCTGCGCAACGTTGCGGCTGGCGCCGCTCCGGGCCAGATCAAGCGCGGCATCGAGGTTTCCGTCGAAGCCATTGCTGCCCGCCTGCTCGAGAACGCACGCCCGGTCGAAGGCACCCAGGTTGCCAGCGTGGCTGCCATCTCGGCCCAGAGCGACGAAATTGGCGAGCTCCTCGCCGAGGCGTTCGGCAAGGTCGGCAAGGATGGTGTGATCACCATCGAGGAGTCCTCCACCACGCAGACCGAGCTGGTCCTCACCGAGGGCATGCAGTTCGACAAGGGCTATCTGTCCCCGTACTTCGTGACCGACACCGAGCGTCAGGAAGCCGTCCTCGAGGACGCACTCATCCTGATCAACCAGGGCAAGATCTCCTCCGTGCAGGATTTCCTGCCGCTGCTGGAGAAGGCGCTGCAGAGCTCCAAGCCGCTCTTCATCATTGCCGAAGACGTTGAGGGCGAGGCCCTGTCCACGCTGATCGTCAACCGCATCCGCGGCACCCTGAACGTGGTTGCCGTCAAGGCTCCGGGCTTCGGCGACCGCCGCAAGGCCATGCTGCAGGACATCGCCACCCTCACGGGTGCACAGGTCGTCTCCGCGGAACTGGGCCTCAGCCTGGATTCGGTTGGCCTTGAGGTGCTGGGTACCGCCCGGCGCATCACGGTCACCAAGGACAACACCACCATCGTTGACGGCGCCGGTTCCGCAGAAGACGTCGCAGCCCGGGTTTCCCAGCTGCGCGCCGAGCTGACCCGCACCGACTCCGACTGGGACCGCGAAAAGCTCCAGGAGCGCCTGGCCAAGCTGGCCGGCGGCATCGGTGTCATCAAGGTCGGCGCAGCCACCGAAGTTGAGCTGAAGGAAAAGAAGCACCGCATCGAAGATGCAGTGTCCTCCACCCGCGCCGCCCTCGAAGAGGGCATCGTGGCCGGTGGCGGTTCCGCCCTGATCCACGCACTGAAGGCCCTCGACGAGGATCCTGCAGTCAAGGCCCTCGAAGGCGACGCCGCCGCTGCTGTGGGCATCGTCCGCCGCGCGCTGGTCCAGCCGCTTCGCTGGATCGCCCAGAACGCCGGTTTCGACGGCTACGTTGTCACCGCCAAGGTTGCCGAGCTCGAAACCAACAACGGCTTCAACGCCAAGACGGGCCAGTACGAGGACCTGATCGCAGCCGGTGTCATCGACCCGGTCAAGGTCACCCGTGCAGCCCTGCGCAACGCGGCATCCATCGCTGCGCTGGTTCTCACCACCGAGACCCTCGTCGTGGAGAAGCCCGCAAACGAAGAAGAGCACGCAGGCCACAGCCACTAGTCCCCACCGTCTCCCTTACCTCGCTTCGCTCGGTCAGGGAACCCTGACGGCGTGGGCCCAGAGCCTCTGCATCAAGTCTCGGCACAAAGAACCGGTCCAGCTTCGGCTGGGCCGGTTCTTTGTGCCAAAAATGGCCTGCGGCCCGGTTTTCCCGCCCTACGCGCCCGGCATGTCCTGCGTTGCAACGTCGCCCGCACGCTCGTAGACGAGCGACACAGCCCCCTTCGGGAAGGTGCGCGCCGGCTCGGCGAGGCTGAAGCAGGCGGGGATAGTCCCGGCGTCGAAGAGGCGCTTGCCCTGCCCGAGGGTGATCGGATAGAGCCAGAGGTGGAGGCGGTCGATCACGCCTGCCGCGAGCAGTGCACGGATGAGGACGCCGCTGCCGAACATGTGCACCTGGTCGTACTCCTCGCGGAGCCGACCCGCGGCCGCGGCATCCGGCAGCACCGTGGTGCCCGCCCAGCTCGGCGCGGTCAGGGTGCTGGAGACGACGAACTTGGGCACCCGGTTGAGCGTGCGGCCGATGTCGTCAGACTGGTGTGGCCAGTAGGCCTCGAAGATGTCATAGGTCTTCCGGCCGAGAAGCAGGGCGTCGATGAGGCCGATCTCGGCGCCGATGGCCGCGCCGGCCTCGGCATCGGACACCGGCGCCTGCCAGCCACCGAAGGCGAAGTCGCCCTCGGTGTCCTCCTCGCGGCCGCCGGGCGCCTGGTAGACGCCGTCGAGGGTGACGAACAGGTTCGCGACAATGGTCCCCACGCGTCCATTCTGGAACAGCGTTCCGGCACTGTCCAGCGTCCGCGGCCATGGCAGACTGGTGCCATGCTGCTCGACGAGCTCGTGAAAACCACGGATGCCGTCGCGTCGACCCGCTCCCGACTCGCGAAGGTCGACGCACTTGCCGATCTACTGCGCCGCCTCGAGCCCGGGGACATCGCGACGACCGTCGGCTTGCTCATCGCAAAGCCGCGACAGGGCCGGGTAGGGATCGGCTGGCGCGGCATGACAGCGGCCATGGGGGAGCCGGCCGCCGAGCCGAGTCTGACTGTAGCCGACCTCGACGCTGCGCTGGATCGGCTGCTCGTCACCGCAGGCGCTGGATCAGCCGCGGAGCGCGCCGCGACCCTCCGTTTGCTCACGGCGGCAGCCACCGAGCGCGAGCAGGCGTTCATCGCCGGCGTGCTGCTCGGTGAATTGCGTACCGGCGCGCTCGAGGCCGTGCTGACGGATGCCGTTGCCCGCGCCGCCGATCGGCCCGTCGACGCCGTACGCCGCGCGGCGATGCTCTCCGGCGATCTCGGCGAGACGGCCCTGCTGGCGATTACGGGCACGGCGGCCGAGCTTGACGACGTGGGCCTCGTCGTCGGCCGTCCCGTGCGGCCCATGCTCGCTGCAACCGCGGCCAGTGCTGGCGCGGCGCTGGTGGCCACGGGGGAGGCATCCGTGGAATACAAGCTCGACGGGGCGCGCATCCAGGTGCATCGCGTCGGCGACGATGTTCGCATCTACACACGCACCCTGGCCGAGGTGACCCACCGGCTGCCTGAGGTGGTGGAGGTGGTGCGCGGACTGCCGGTGCGCGATGTGATTCTCGACGGCGAGACCCTCGCCCTCGACGAGGACGGCGGGCCGCGACCGTTCCAGGAGACCATGGCGCGGTTCGGTGCGGACGCGGCGCGCGCCACGGTGCTGCACCCGTGGTTCTTCGACGTACTGCACGTCGACGGGCGCGACCTGCTCGACGAGCCGCTGGCGACGCGCATCGGTGTGCTTGAGCGCATCGCCCCCGAACACCGGATCCCGGGGGAGATCACGGCGGATGCGGCCGTTGCTGAGAGAGTGTCGCGCGATGCGCTCGCCGCGGGCCATGAGGGCGTGGTTGTCAAGGCCGTCGGATCGGCATATGCGGCCGGTCGGCGCGGTTCCAACTGGATCAAGGTGAAGCCGGTGCTCACCTACGACCTGGTGGTGCTTGCCTGCGAGTGGGGGTCAGGACGGCGCACTGGGCTGCTGTCGAACCTGCACCTCGGAGCTCTCGACCCGACCGGCGAGTTCGGCGACGCCGGCGGCTGGGTGATGGTGGGCAAGACATTCAAGGGCCTCACCGACGCCCTGCTGCGCTGGCAGACCGAGAGGTTCCAAGGGCTCGAGGTGCGGCGCACGGCGGGCACCGTCTGGGTCGAGCCCGTCACCGTGCTCGAGGTCGCGATCGACGGCGTGCAGCGTTCCTCGCGCTATCCGGGCGGAATCGCGCTGCGGTTCGCACGCGTGAAGCGCTACCGGGACGACAAGACGGCGTCGGAGGCCGACACCGTTCAGACGCTGCGCGCACTGCTGCGTTCGTAGCCGGATGAAGAGGAATCCGTCGGGCCGGCCGCATTCGACGTGGCGGAGATGACACGAGGATCAGGGCCACGTGGCACTGGCGGCCCGCTTGTGCCGGGAATGCCGCGGGCGTACCGTGGCGCTTAACCACCGTCACACCCAGCGTGCGGCAGGCCAACAGGTTGGGCGGTTGGTATCCGAAAGGGGCCAGATGTCAGTTGAAACAGGCATTGACCAGGGCAGGTCAGCCTTCCACGAACATCGCTGGACCGAGGCCTACCAGACCTTCCGTGAAGCCTATAAGCGCGGCGGGTTGCCGGCTGCCGACCTCGAACGGCTGGCTACGGCCGAGATCCTGACCGGGGAAAGCACCGCAGGGCTGGAGACCCTCACTCGTGCCCACGAGGAGTACCTGGTGATGGGCGACGTCGAGAGTGCCGCACGGTGCGCGGGCTGGATGGGCATGCAACTGATGTTCCTGGGGGAGCCGGCTCGGGCCGGAGGGTGGTTGGCCCGCGGCCAGCGGCTCGTGGATGAACTGGCCGAGCCGAGCGCCGTGCAGGGCCTCCTGCTCCTCCCGGCGGGTCTGGGCAAACTTTATGGCGGTGATCCGGCGGGCGCACTGCAGGCTTTCTCCCGCGTTGCCGAATTCGGCCAGCGGTTCCACGACAAAGACGTGTCCGCGCTGGGCCTCCTCGGCACAGGCCAGGCCACCCTGATGCTTGGTCACCCTGACAAGGGACTCAAGATGTTCGACGAGGTCATGGTGGCCGTCACGGCAGGTGAACTCGCCCCGATCCCCTCAGGGATTATCTACTGCGCAGTTATCGGCAACTGCCACCTGGCCTTTGACCTGGAGAGGGCCCTGGAATGGACGGCTGCCCTGGACCGCTGGTGCAGTGCACGCACTGACATGGTGTCGTTCAGCGGTCAGTGCCAGTCACACCGCGCCGAACTCTTCATGCTCCACGGGGCTTGGGCCGAGGCGCTGGTGGCGGCTGCGGCTGCCCAGGGACTTTCCGTAAAGGGTGATCCCCAGGCGCTTTACGGAGGCTACTACCAGCAGGGAGAGGTGGAACGGCTGAGTGGAAAACTGGACGACGCCGAAGCTTCCTACCGGCAGGCTGCCCGCTCTGGCTATGAGCCACAGCCTGGCCTCGCGCTGCTCTGGCTGGCCCGTGGAAATGCGCACCAGGCACAGGCGATGATCCGGAGGGCAGCTGGCGGGGCAGACGTCGCTACCCGCCGGAACATGTTGCCGGCACTGGTGGAGATCGAGCTGGCCGCCTCCGACCTGGAAGCCGCGCGGCGAGGTGTTCAGGAGCTGGAAGCCCTGGCCCGTGAATGCCCTATGGCCATGGTCCGCGCCGTTGCCGGCCAGGCGGACGGCGCGGTCCGGCTGGCCGACGGCGACCCCTCCGCTGCCCTGAAACCGCTCCGGGAGGCGTGGAGACTGTGGCAGGAGCTCGGTGTGCCGTACGAAGCGGCGCGTTGCCAGACGTTGGCCGGTCGCGCCTGCCGCGTGCTCGGCGATGAGGCCTCGGCGCTGATGTACCTGGAGGCAGCCCACGCTGCGCTCTTGGACCTGGGCGCGGCGCCGGCGGCAACCTGGGCGGCGTCGCTGCTGCACGAAGGCATGTTGGACAGCGGAGCCACTCCGCACACCGCGGGTCCGCTCACCCGCCGCGAGCTTGAAATCCTTCAGTTGGTGGCAACCGGAAAAGGCAACCGGGCCATCGCAAGCGAGCTGTTCTTGAGCGAAAAGACCGTAGCCCGGCATGTCAGCAACATCTTCCTGAAACTGGGCCTGTCTTCACGGGCAGCCGCCACCAGCTACGCCTACGAACACGGACTCGCAGGCTGACGTCCACACAGAACCACCCTGGCCTACATAGAAATACCCAGCAGCGCCGAGCCTGAAGTTGCATGATTTGGCCGACGCGGGCACCAGGGGCGCGGCCATAGCCTCAAAGCATGAACCTTCCAGTCCTTGCCGGCACACTTTCGACGGTGTTGTTCGCCGCCGGAATGCTGCCGATGTTGGTCAAGGCGGCCCGGACGAAGGACCTGGCTTCCTACAGCCTCGGGAACCTGTTGCTGACCAACGTTGCCAACGCCGTCCATTCCGTCTACGTCTTCAACCTCCCCGCCGGACCTATCTGGGCCCTGCACCTGGCCTACCTCCTGGCATCCGCGCTGATGCTGGCCTGGTGGCTCCGGTACCGGGAAGGCGGACAGGGCCGGCCGGATGGCCAGCCTACGGAAGGTTCAGCCATCACCATCCCCGTGGACAACAAAGGAGAGCAGCCATGAACAACAACGGTGTGACCGGCACGCTGGACACCATGATCATCGGTGGCGGGCAAGCAGGCCTGGCCCTGGGCCACTACCTGAAAGAGCAAAACCGGACGTTCCTCATCCTGGACGCACATCCAAGAACCGGTGACGCATGGCGCCAGCGCTGGGATTCCCTCCGGGTCTTTACGCCCGCAAAGTACGACGGACTCCCGGGCGTTCCGTTCCCGGCGGACCCGTTGTCCTTCCCGACTAAGGACGAGGTTGCCGGATACCTTGAGGGGTACGCCGCAAGGTTCGACCTGCCCATCCTTAACGGGGTCCGGATCGAACACCTGTGGCGGGAAGATGACCGTTTCGTCGCCGCTTCCAATGGCCGCCGCTGGGAGGCGCACAACGTCGTCGTCGCCACCGGCTGCAGCCAAACGCCCAAGGTACCGGGTTTCGCCGCGGAACTGGCACCCTCAATCGTCCAGCTTCATTCCAGTGAGTATCGGAACCTCGGGCAGCTGCAGGAAGGCCCCGTCCTGGTCGTGGGGCTGGGGAACTCGGGAGCGGAGATCGGCCTGGAAGTGTCCCGCAGCCATCCTGCTGTCCTGGCCGGCAAGCCCGGCGGCGAGATTCCGGTGAAGCACGGCCCGACGGCGGCCCGGTACTTCCTGCCGGTGGTGCGGTTCGTCGGGCTCCACATCCTCACCCTCAACAACCCGATCGGCCGCAAAGCCGCGCCGTCGTTCAAAGCACACGCGGCGCCCCTGATTAGGACGAAGTCCAAGGACCTGGCCGCCGCAGGCGTCAGGGTCGTGCCGCGGGTTGCCGGAGTGGAGGGCGGGCTGCCCGTCCTGGCGGACGGGACCCGGCTGGAGGTTTCAAACGTGATCTGGTGCACCGGGTTCCGGGATGACTTCGGCTGGATGGCTCCGGCAATGCTCGATGGCGGCGCGCTGCCCAGGCAGCGGCGCGGCGTGGCACTGGATACCCCTGGACTGTTCTTCCTGGGCCAGGAATTCATGTACGCGGCGGCGTCGGCGACACTGCCCGGGGCATGCCGTGATGCGCGTTATCTGGCGGGGCGCATCCCTGTCCCGGCCCACCGCGAATCCGCACGCGCGGCCACCTGAAGAGCCCCGCGGGACCGGATTCTGATTGGCCATCGGCCCTGCGGCTCCGTAGGCTTGATGCTTTGCTTACCCGCTTGGAGAGGTCTTCTGTGTCCAGTGCACCAGCCGAGGCTGCCCCGCGCACTGCGCTGGACGCAAAGACCGGCACGAGGACACCCGCCCGGAAACCGACATTCCGTCCCGAAGTCCAGGGCCTACGCGCGCTCGCCGTACTGATGGTGGTGACCTACCATGTGTGGCTTGGTCGGGTGTCCGGTGGGGTGGATATCTTCCTCCTGATCTCGGCCTTCCTGCTGACGCTGTCCTTCGTGCGGAAAGCGGAAGCCGGCACCTCCCTCAATCTGTTGCGGCACTGGCTGCACCTCTTCAAGCGACTGCTGCCGGCCGCCGTCGTGGTGATCCTGGGGGTCCTGGCAGGCACGTGGCTGATCCTTTCGCAAGGCCGCTGGCCCGTCATCCTGGACCAGGCCTGGGCGGCGCTGCTGTACCGGCAGAACTGGCTGCTGGCGGACACCGCCGTGGACTACTACGCCCAGGACCACGCCGCGGCGAGCCCCCTGCAGCACTTCTGGTCCCTGTCCATCCAGGGACAGGTCTTTATCCTGTGGCCTCTCGTCTTCGCCGCTTCCGCTGTTGTGTGGCGGCTCCTCAGGCACCGGTACAACGCCAGCTATCGGGCCGTCGTGGCAGCCGCGTTCGCTGGCATCCTTGTTGCCTCGCTCGCGTTCTCCATTGACCAGACGGCCACTAACCAGGCCTACGCCTACTTCGACACCCGGACGCGGCTCTGGGAATTCGCACTGGGCTCGCTGCTGGCACTTAGCCTGCCGCACCTGAAGCCCGGAAAGTTCCTGCGTGTGGCGCTCGGCTGGGCCGGGCTGGTGGCCATGGTCTCCTGCGGTCTGTTGCTGACCGTGGACCGGGCGTTCCCCGGATTCGTGGCACTCTGGCCCACACTGGCGGCCGCGGCGATCATCGTGGCCGGGCAGAGCGGGAGCCGGTTTGGTGTGGACCGCCTCCTGAGCTGGAAGCCGCTGGTCTCCTTGGGTGATAACTCCTACGCCCTCTACCTGTGGCACTGGCCCATCCTGGTGCTTGCGCTGGCCGCTACCGGCGTCGAATCACCCAACCTCATCCAGGGCGCCGCGATCATCGCCGCCTCGGTGGTCCTAGCCGTCCTCACCACCCGCTTTGTCGAAAAACCGCTCCGCGAGTGGCGCTGGCCGCAGGTGCGCACCTGGCGCACCGCCGTCGTCGTGGTTGCCTGCTGTGCCCTGCTGGCCGGACCCGTGGCGGTCTGGCAGACGAGCCTCACCGCGGAGGAAGCTGCCACTGCCGCTCAGCCCCGCGAGCTGACGCCGGGAGCGGCCCTGCTGACCCCGGGCAACGCCGGAGCGCCGGCACCGCAGGGGAGGATCATTCCTGGGCCGACCGCCCTGGACAACGACTGGGCCGGAATCCATGCGCCCTGTGTCGGTCCGAACGCCACGCCCGACCCTGCGCTGGAAGGGTGCCGGCAGGCTGTACCGTCCGGCGAAGCCACCAAACGAATCGTTGTGCTGGGTGACTCCCATGCCCAGCAGTATCTGGCCGCCTTGGCTCCCATCGCGGAAGCCCGCGGCTGGGAGCTGGTCACCCTGCTGATGCCGGCATGCCGTTTCGGGGCCGAATCCGAGACTCGGAGTGCCGAGTGCGACGCCTACAACCGGGCCAGCGCAGCGTACGTGCTGGAACACCGGCCGGATGCCGTCTTCACCGTGGCCACCCTGACCCATGAGGAAGCCCCGTTCGAGACCGAGGTGCCGGCGTACCTCGAAGGCATCCAGCCCATCGCGGACGCCGGCATAGAGATCGTCGGCATCCGGGACAACCCGCGCTTCACCATCAACATGCCCGAGTGCGTCCAGCGCCACAGCGCGAACGCCCCGGCCTGCAACCCGCCGCTGAACGAATCGCTGGTGGAGCCGTCGCCGCTGGAGAGTTACCGCGGGAAGGTCGACGGGCTGCACCTGATGGACCTGAGCGACTTCATCTGCGCCGGCGGTATCTGCCCAGCCGTGGTGGGCAACGTCTACGTGTACAAGGACGACAACCACCTCAGCCGGACGTATGTGGAAAGCATGATTCCCATGTTTGAGGAGCGGATGCTGGCGGCGACGGGCTGGAACTGAGACCTCGGCAGTAGGGCCACGCCCGCGGGGTTCCCTGGCCGAGCTTGCGAGGTTAGGGCTCGGGTGGGGATCCGTGCCGTTGCTCACAATGGACTCCCGGAATAGGGGGATCGGCGTCGAGGTTCTAATATTTACTCAAAGCTTTCTGCACGGTGACCGCGCATGAGGCACCCGAATGTACTAAGGCCCTGCACGGACCAGTCCCGTAATGACGGGCTGGTCATTAGCTGCAACCCCTACCCGTGAACCCATAACCAAGGTAAGAGGCGCACTCATGACCCAGCCCGAGCACAATCCTTTCGGCTTCATCGGCCTGACCTACGACGACGTCCTGCTCCTTCCGGGCCACACGGACGTCATCCCGTCCGAGGCTGACACTTCATCGCGGATTTCCAAGCGGATCACCGTTCACACGCCGCTGCTGTCCGCCGCCATGGACACGGTCACCGAATCCCGGATGGCGATCGCCATGGCACGCCAGGGCGGCCTGGGTGTTATCCACCGCAACCTGTCCATCCAGGACCAGGCCGACCAGGTGGACCGCGTGAAGCGCAGCGAGTCCGGGATGATCACCAACCCGCTGACCATTGGCCCTGAGGCAACGCTGGCGGAACTGGATGAGATCTGTTCGCAGTACCGGGTTTCCGGCCTCCCCGTTGTGGACGAGGGCATGCGGCTCCTCGGTATTGTCACCAACCGCGACACCCGCTTTGTGCCCGAAGCCGACTTCCCGCTGCGGCTGGTCAGCGACGTGATGACCAAGATGCCGCTGATCACCGGGCATGTTGGCATCAGCCGTGAGGAAGCCTCCCACAAGCTGGCCACAAACAAGATCGAAAAGCTCCCGCTCGTTGACGAGCAGGGCCGGCTCAAGGGCCTCATCACCACCAAGGACTTCACGAAGGCCGAGCAGTACCCGCTGGCCACCAAGGATGACGAGGGACGGCTCCGCGTAGGTGCCGCCATCGGCTTCTTCGGTGACGGCTGGGAACGCGCCATGGCACTGGTCGAGGCCGGCGTCGACGCACTCTTCGTTGACACGGCCAACGGCCACTCCCAGGGTGTGCTGGACATGATCCGCCGCCTGAAGTCCGATCCCGTCGCAGCGCACGTGGACATCATCGGCGGCCAGGCCGCCACCCGCGAAGGTGCCCAGGCCCTGATCGACGCCGGTGCCGACGGCATCAAGGTGGGCGTAGGTCCGGGCTCCATCTGCACCACCCGCGTGGTGGCCGGCGTGGGCGTCCCGCAGATCACCGCCATTTACGAGTCCGCCAAGGCAGCCATCCCTGCCGGCGTACCGCTGATCGCCGACGGCGGCCTGCAGTACTCGGGCGACATCGGCAAGGCGCTGGTGGCCGGCGCCGACACCGTGATGCTGGGTTCCCTCCTGGCCGGTTGCGATGAGTCCCCGGGCGAGCTGATCTTCGTCAACGGCAAGCAGTTCAAGAGCTACCGCGGCATGGGCTCGCTGGGCGCCATGCAGTCCCGCGGCAAGAACACGTCCTACTCCAAGGACCGCTACTTCCAGGCGGACGTCTCCGGTGATGACAAGCTCATCCCCGAGGGGATCGAAGGCCGCGTCGCTTACCGCGGCCCGCTCGCCTCAGTGGCGTACCAGCTGGTCGGCGGCCTCCGCCAGACCATGTTCTACACCGGCGCGCCCACCATCCCGGAGCTCAAGGCCCGCGGCAAGTTCGTCCGCATCACCCCGGCAGGCCTCAAGGAATCACACCCGCACGATATCCAGATGACGGTGGAGGCCCCGAACTACGGTTCGCGCTAAGCCTCGGCGCCTCCCTGACCTCGCTTCGCTGCGGCCAGGGAACCGGGCGCCGTGGGCCCAGGCTCTCGATCACCGGGCGGGACTAGGCTGAATCCATGTCCCAACCACGCCATCCCGGCGAACTGAACCCAAAAAAGGACCCTCAGCGGCGTTTGGCCCTGAGGCCCTACGCCCGGGCCGTGGCGCAAGTGCTGCGGGTCAGTTTCAGGGCCTCGCCAGCCGCCGTCGTGATGAAAGTAGTCGGTTCGCTCATTTCGGCGACGCTGCCATTGGTGACCACCTACTTCGCAGCGTTGACCACCACGGCGCTGGCGGCAGCCTACACCGGCGATTCCGCTGCGGGCCAGCAGGCCATTGTGTATGTCATTATCACGGCTGCCCTGGGGCTCTTCTGGGGCGGCTTCAGCAGCGTGGACCGTTACATCCAGCAGCTCATGAGCTTCAAGGTGGGCGCCATCGTGGGCGACCAGATGTACGAGCGTTTTCTGGCGCTTGAGTTCTGGCGCTACGACGACAAACAAACCGTGGACCTCTACGACCTGGCCAAGCGATTCTCGGATTCGTATGCCCGCGTGCTGGACCGGATCGCGGCCATCTTCACCCAGTTGGTCTCCGTGATCCTGGCCGTGGGAGCCCTGCTGCTGGTCAGCTGGTGGATTGCGGTGATTGTGCTGATGGCCATCGTGCCCAGCGTCTACCTGCAGTTCAAGCTCTCGCGCGAGCAGATCGCGCACTGGAACACGCAGGTGGACTCCCGCCGGCAGCGGCGGATGATCGAGACTAACCTGCTCCGCCCGCAGCACATCGCCGAAATGCGCCTGTACGGGATCGTGGGCTACCTGATGGATCTCCGCTCCCGGCTGCGCGATGCTGATGAGCGGCGCCGCCTGGACTTCCAGAGGCGCTACATTCCCAAGCAGCTCGCCGCCGACGCCTTGCAGTACGGCGCCGAGGTGATCTCCCTGATCTGGGTGGTGGGCCAGATCATCGCCCGTGCCCAGCCCGTTGGCCAGTTCCTCTACGTCCAGCAGATCGTCAGCCGCGCACTGTCCACAGCCAACAGCCTGGTCTCCTCCCTCAGTTCCATTGATGAGGATCTCGCCAACCTCAAGGACTACGAGCTGTTCATGGCAATGCCGGTGCATTCGGACCATTCGCCGCCTCTGCTACAGGCACCCAAAACAGTGGAACTGCGGGACATTCGTTTCACCTACACGGGCAGTGACACCGAGGTGATCCGCGGCATCAGCATGACCATCCGCGAGGGCCAGCACATCGCCGTCGTAGGTGAGAACGGGGCGGGAAAGTCCACCCTGATCCGGATCCTCGCCGGTCTCTACCGGCCGGACTCAGGGCAGGTAATGCTCGACGGCGTTGACCTCGCCGCCGTCGACGTTAAGTCCTGGCACCGCCACCTGGCGGTGCTGAGCCAGGAATTCCTGAAGTACGAATTCGCCACCGCCGCCGACAACATCCGCTTTGGAGACGTCGATTCGCCCCGTGACGATGACCGGATCCGCCGGGCGGCCAGCGACGCCGAAGCGTTGGAGTTCATCAACAAGCTGCCCAACGGCCTGGACAACTACGTCAGCAACTGGATGGAGGATCCGCGCGGCCGAAAAGGGAGCGGGCTCTCCGGCGGCCAGTGGCAGCGGCTCGCGATGGCCCGGAATTTCTACCGCAACGCCACCTTTATGGTGATGGACGAGCCAACGTCTGCCATCGACGCGCTGGCCGAGCACCGGATCTTCACCCGGCTTTTCGCGGACCGCAGCAGCACCATCATTGCCATCAGCCACCGGCTTGCCACCATTGAGAAGGCCGACATTGTCTACATGCTCGAGGACGGGCAGATTGTGGAACAGGGGACCCACAAGGAACTGGTGGCACTGCGCGGCCGCTACTTCAGGATGTTCGAATCGCAGCTGGCCGTGGACTAGGCCGAGGGCGTCTGACGGGTCCGCCGAGCCGCTCTCAGCGGCGTTCGAGCCACCGGGCGTACAGTTCGGCGCTGTTCTTCATGAGCCAGCCCGTGTAGGCCAGGCCTGCGGCCACCCCCACCGGCAGCGTTACGAGCATTCCCAGCATTGGAAGCGTCTCCGGAGAGCCGCCGTTGGGCGTGAACAGCACCAGGGCGCCGATACCCAGTCCGCTGGCGATGAGCACGGTCCTGATCATGCCAGGAGTGATCCGGATTCCCTGCTCCACCCGGGGGATGTCCGAAGCGGGCTTGGGAGGCTTGCGGGTAAACCGCGGCCACGCTGTGAAGACCCAGCCCAGGGACGCGAAGATTGCGCCAAGGATTGCCATGAAGATTCCCAGTTCCGTGCTTTGCCCAAGGACCACAGCGAGTCCGGCATGCAGTGCCCCGGAGATCGTCAGCACGATTGGGTACCACCAGGCCGAGAAGACCCAGGACCGGCGCTGGGCGAAACCAAACGCCGTCGCGCGGGGATCCGTGGCCGTGCCCGTCATGCCGGCACCGACAGCAGGGGAGGAAGTAAGGCCGCCTCCGGCACTGCTGGCTCTTCCTGGTCTTTGGCCTGGCCGAGAAGGACCTTGGACTGGCTGTTAAGCGACTCCGAGGCCTGGTTCAGCATGGACCGCAGGGAAGAAGCCCAATCACTGCGGAACTTGTCCCCGTCCGTGCCCTTCCAGACAGCGGATTTAACCAGGGAATTGACGCTGGATTCCTCGTTCTTCAGCCGCGTTCCCGATTGCCCCAGGGATTTTGATAGCGCGCGAAGCTGTTCGATGTCAGCACCGTAAAAGCCTGGCGCCATAGTCTCCCCCAAATTATTCGTGCCGGCGATGCCTGCCTGCGGTTGTCAGTCCAAACTATTCCATGAGCCGAAGCCACGCGATGGGGACTTGTCCCCGCGGGGTCGCTGGCGGCGTTGGCTGACCGCGAGGCAAGCACAGCCCCCGATGCACGAACCGCCGGCCGCGCAGGAGTGCGCGACCGGCGGTCCCCGATATTTCCCGGCCGGAAGCTATGAGGTGGTCACCGAAGTGTCATCGATGTAGAAGGTGGTCTGCAGTGAGGAATCCTCAACTCCGAGGAAGCGCAGTGTCACGCTCTTGCCCTTGAATGCGGAGAGATCCAGCTGCTTCTGCACGTAGGCGGCGGTCTCGTTCAGGTTGGAATACGTTGCCAGCGTGCTGGTGACGCCGCCGCTGATGACCTGGACCTTGAGGGTGTCGTAGGCCGTGCTTCCGGTGGTCTCATCGGACAGTGTCTTCAGATAGAACGAGAGCGAGGCACTGGAAACCGTGGACGGAACGGTGAAGGACTGGTCCAGGCTGTAGTTTGTGGCCTGCCCCCAGCCGTTCAAGCCGGCGAACCGGGTGCCCGTGCGGGCATTCGTTCCTGTTTCGACGGTGTCCGCGTGGTTGGACGTCCAGGAAACGGCACCGTCTTCAAATCCGGCGTTGAGCAACAGGTTCCCTGACGGCGGAGGGGTTGTGCCGCCCAGCAGGCCCATTGTCTTGGTGGCGTCCGAGAGCCCGGCCCCGCAGCCCAGGGTGCAGCCACCCGGCATCGGGCGGGTTCCCAGCTTGAGGGTTGATTCCACCTGGGCTGGCGTCAACGAAGGCTGTTTGGCCTCCATGAGTGCCACCAGGCCTGCAACGTGGGGCGTTGCCATCGACGTGCCCTGGTAGTTCGCGTAGCCGGCCGATCCGGGAGTTGTGGTGCCGGTGTTGATGGTGGAGAGAATACCGCCGCCGGCCACACGGACGTCGCCGCCCGGAGCCGTCAGATCCACGGACGTGCCGTAGTTGGAGTAGTAGGAGAGGGTGCCGCTGGGGTTGCTAGCGGCGACGGAAACAACACTGCTGCAGTTCGCCGGCCGGGAGTTGGCGGCGTTCTGGGCCTCGTTGCCGGCCGCTACTACCACCGTGGTGCCCCTGTTGACGGCCGCATTGATGGCGTTCTGGTAAGTGGCCCCACAGGTACCGCCCCCGCCAAGGCTCATGTTGATGACCTGAGCCGGGTTGGAATTGGCAGGGATGCCTGTGACCGTCCCCCCGGAGGCCCAGACGATTGCGTCAGCGATGTCCGACAGTGATCCGCCGCATTTTGCGAGTACGCGCACCGGGACGATTTTGGCGTCTGGGGCCACGCCGGCAACCCCTGTGGAGTTACCGGTTACAGCGGCGACAGTGCCCGCGACATGCGTGCCGTGCCAGGAGGAGTTGCCCGGCGTGGTTTCCCCGCACTCACCTGCCGCATACCAATCGCCCTGATCCTGCGGGTCGGAGTCCCGGCCGTTGCCGTCCCTGGCGGAAGCCGAGTCCGAGACAAAGTCGTAGCCCGGCCGGACGTTTGCGTCAAGATCCGGGTGGGATGTGATGCCGGTATCAAGAACTGCCACTGTGGCCGCGGCTCCTGTCGAGACATCCCAGGCGCCAGGGATCCGCATTCCGTTGGCGGCCGTGAAGTCCCACTGTTCGCCGTAGCGGGGGTCGTTCGGGCTCAGGGAGATTTTCATGATGGCATCAGGTTCGACGAAGTCGACCGCGCCGGACGCGGCGAGTTCGGTCATGAAAGCCTTGGCAGCCTGGCCGGATAATGCCTTGTCGGCCTGGATCAGGGTTTCACCGGTGGCCAGGGTCCGCACTTCCTGGACCGATACGCCCTGCTGCTTCGCGGCCTTGCCCCAGGCGTTCGCGCGGCCACTCGCGTTGGCGTTGGCGGGGCCTTGCTTGTAGCCGACGATGAACTTGGAATAGGACTCGCCGGCTTCAACGTTCTGCACAAACGCGGTCCCGCTACCGGCGTCACCGGCGTCGCCGGGGTCCCCGGGGGCTGCGAAAACGGGAGTACTGGCGAATGCCATAGTGCCAACGACGGCCGCCAGCGATAAGGCCAGGACACGTGACGTCCTGGATTTCGGAGTTCCCATTGGATCTGCTTTCTCTCACGGGGGCACAACGCTGTGCCCTTGATTGGGGTGGAGTGATGTGCGGCCAGGACGACTTATCACCTCCTGGCCGAGAGTAAACGTAAAGCTATTTTCAGATCTTGTAAATACTTGACAAAATAAGTCAAAAGAACTTTAACTATCGTTTGTGCGTTCCTGCCGGTCGCGCCCTGCGCCATACCGGAACGTTCAAGTAAAGTGGTCACGTGACTTACGAGATCGAGATCGGCCGTGGCAAGCGTGGGCGTCGTGCCTACTCCCTGGATGACATTGCGATTATCCCCAACCGTCGTACCCGCGACCCCAAGGACGTTTCCGTTTCCTGGCAGATCGATGCCTACAAGTTCGACATGCCCGTGATTGCCGCCCCGATGGATTCGGCCATGTCCCCGGAGACGGCCATCGCCTTGGGCCGGCTGGGCGGGCTCGGCGTGCTGGACCTTGAGGGGCTTTGGACCCGCTACGAGGACCCGAAGCCCATCCTTGACGAGATCGGCGCCCTCCAGGATGAGGTCAACAGCCCCGCGGTGACGGGCCGCATGCAGGAGCTGTACCGGGCCCCCATCCAGCCTGAACTGATCACGTCCCGCCTTGCCGAGATCCGTGCTGCCGGTGTCACCGTTGCCGGTTCGCTGACCCCGCAGCGCACCCAGGAACACTACAAAACCGTGGTGGCTGCCGGCGTCGACATCTTTGTGATCCGCGGGACCACCGTGTCAGCCGAGCACGTCTCGAAAGACCACGAACCCCTGAACCTCAAGCAGTTCATCTACGAACTGGACGTCCCCGTGATTGTGGGCGGGGCGGCCGGCTACACGCCCGCCCTGCACCTGATGCGCACCGGAGCCGCCGGCGTCCTGGTCGGCTTCGGCGGCGGAGCCACCGCCACCACGCGGCGTGCCCTGGGCATTCACTCGCCCATGGCCTCCGCCATCTCCGACGTCGCGGCCGCCCGCCGTGACTACATGGATGAATCCGGCGGACGGTACGTCCATGTAATTGCCGACGGCGGCATGGGCACCTCCGGTGACATCGTCAAGGCAATTGCCATGGGCGCCGACGCCGTGATGCTGGGCAGCGCCCTCGCGCGGGCCGAAGAGGCACCCGGCAAGGGCTGGCACTGGGGTCAGGAGGCCCACCACCTGGAGCTTCCCCGCGGTGACCGCGCCAACGTCGGCACGGTCGGACCGCTCGAAGAGGTACTCTTCGGGCCCGGCCACCACACCAACGGCACGTCCAACCTGATTGGCGCACTCCGCCGTTCGATGGCGACCACCGGCTATTCGGACCTGAAGGAATTCCAGCGCGTCGACGTCGTAGTTTCTCCGTACACGGGTAACTGACAGGCTCTCGCTGACAAGCGGCCGACGCCGCTGTGGCGTCCGCTGGAGCGACTCCCTCGCTGAACCCGCCCTGCCCAACCGTGCGGCAAAGAAGTAGTGTGGATCTACTACCGGCAGCAGCGGCAAGGGAGGCGTTCTGTGAACACTGTTCCAAACGAAGGCGGGGTCCTTGGTCCTGGGGCCAGGGAAGCATCGATCGCCAGGCTCAGGGCCACCTCGGAACCCGGCAACGAACTGGACATCCTGATTGTCGGCGGCGGCATCGTGGGCACCGGTGCGGCGCTGGACGCCGTGACCCGAGGCCTCAGTGTGGGGATCGTGGAGGCCAACGACTGGGCGGCCGGCACGTCGTCCCGGTCATCCAAGCTGATCCACGGCGGTTTGCGCTACCTGGAGATGCTGGATTTCGGGCTGGTTAAGGAAGCGCTGCACGAGCGTGGCCTGATTCTTTCGGTCCTTGCCCCGCACCTTGCCCGCCCGGTGCCGTTCCTGTATCCGCTGACCAAACCGTTCCTGGAGCGGCCTTATGTGGGCGCCGGGATCGCTCTCTATGACGCCATGTCCATTACCGGCGGGCACAGCCGCGGCGTGCCGTTCCACAAACACCTGACCAGGCGGGGCACCCTCAGGGCCGCCCCCAGCCTGAAAAGAGACGCCTTTGTGGGCTCCATCCGCTACTACGACGGCCAGGTGGATGACGCCAAGTATGTGGCTAACCTCGTCCGGACGGCAGTGCACTATGGCGCCAATGCGGTGAACCAGATGGCGGTGGTGGATTTTCTGCGGGAAGGTGAACGCGTGGTGGGGGCCAAAGTGGTCAACCACGAAGACGGTTCGAAATTCAACATCAAAGCCAAACAGGTCATCAACGCCACCGGGGTGTGGACCGATGAAACCCAGGCCATGGTCACTGACCGCGGGCAGCTGAAGGTCCGGGCGTCCAAGGGTATCCACCTCGTAGTGCCCCGCGACCGGTTCCAGTCCACGGTGGGGCTGATCCTGCGCACCGAAAAATCCGTGCTGTTCGTCATTCCATGGGGCCGGCACTGGATCATCGGCACCACAGACACCGACTGGAACCTCGACAAAGCCCACCCGGCGGCGTCCAGCAAGGACATCGACTACATCCTCGAACACGTCAACCGGGTCCTGAAACGCCCGCTGACCAGGGAGGATGTTGAAGGCGTCTACGCCGGACTGCGCCCGCTCCTGGCAGGGGAGAACGATTCCACGGCGAAACTGTCCCGTGAACACATCGTGGCCCACCCCGTACCGGGCCTGGTGGTGGTGGCCGGCGGCAAATGGACCACCTACCGGGTCATGGCCAAGGACGCCGTGGACGAGGCCACCCGGACCATGGATGAGCGGGTCCCGGCGAGCTGCACCGAAACCATTCCGCTGCTCGGTGCCAGCGGCTTCAAGGCGGCCTGGAACCGCCGGAGCCGGACCGCTGAAGAATCCGGCGTGCACGTGGCCCGGGTGGAGCACCTGCTCAACCGCTACGGGTCCATGACTCCGGAGATTCTGGACATCATCGCCCGGAATCCCGAATTGGCGGAGCCGTTGCCAGGTGCTGACGACTACCTGCAGGCCGAAGCCGTGTACGCCGCAACTCACGAGGGCGCCCGGCATGTCCATGATGTCCTGACCCGGCGGACGCGCATCTCCATCGAGGCCTGGGACCGCGGCGTGTCGGCGGTGCCGGTTGTCGCTAAACTTATGGGCGAAGCCCTTGGCTGGAGCGATGTACAGCGCGAAAGCGAAATAAAGCACTACATAGCACGCGTTGAAGCTGAACGGCTGAGCCAGCAGCAGCCGGACGACGAATCCGCCGACGCCGCACGGCTGGGCGTGGAGGACATCGTCCCTTTGCGCTGAGGCGGCAACGCGCACCAGCAATTCTCCTGACTGAAGGGACACGCCTTGGCGGAACCACTTGACCGGTACGATGCCGATCTCACCACCTCCGAATTGGTGATTCTGGAGTTGGAGGCAACGGACAAGTCGGACGCCGCGGCGCAACTCGCAGAGCGCCTCTTCGCCGCCGGGCGGGTCACGGACCTGCCGCGGTTCCTGGAACACGTCAACGCCCGCGAACACCAGCTCGCCACCGGCCTGCCGGGCGGGATCGGCCTCCCGCACGCCCGCAGCGAATTCGTCTCGCGGACGTCCATCGCCGTGGGAATCACCAAGTACGGTCACTCCCTGGACTTCGGTGCCGCCGACGGTCCGGCCACCGTCATTCTGCTGATCGCCACCCCTGCAAGCTCGTTTTCCGATCACCTCGAAGTCCTGGCCACGCTTGCCCGCTCTCTCTCCAAGGATTCCTTCCGGGAGTCGCTGCGGCGCGCCTACGATGCCGAAGTCATCGCCGAGCTCATCAACTCAAGCCTGGTGTTCTTCGACCACTAGAAATTGGGCCCGCGGTCGTTTAGTTGTTCTACAGAGGAACGAAGTACGGTTAACACGTGTGGAAAACAGCCCTTAAGCCCCGATGGATCGCAGGCCTGGTCTTCGCGATCGCCGTCTCCGGGGTGTTTGTCCTGCTCAGCCAGTGGCAGTTCGGGCGCTCCACGCAGCCCGAAGTTGCGGTGAATCCCGCTACCGAGGACGTCAGGATGCTGGCGGAGACGCTTGAGCCCGGAGCCTTCTTCCCCGGTTCAGTGTCAGATCAGATGGTCTCCGCCGACGGAACCTACGACCCCGCCAAACAGGTCCTGGTGCCAGGACGCCTGAAGAATGGCGAGAACGGCTATTGGGTGGTTTCCGCCTTCGCCGTGACCGGAGCGCCCGCAGTCACCGGCGTCGCTGCTTCCCCCCAGACGTGGATTCCAGTAGCCCGCGGCTGGGTGGCAGATCCCGACGACGCCGGCGCACCGCCGTCGGGCATTGTGAACCTCACCGGACGGCTGCTGCCGTCAGAATCGCCGCTGCCGTCCACCGCGCCGGACGCCGGACGGGCCTCCGCCGTGTCGGTGGCCGAACTCATCAACTACTGGGACGTCAGCATGTACCCGGGATTCGTGGCCGCAACCTCCGAACTGGCGGCCGGGTCCGACCTGTCCGCGGCGGCCGTTGACGGAGCCCTGAAACCCCTGGAAATCGGTCCCCAGCCGCCCGCGCAGCAGGTCAACTGGCTCAATCTCTTCTACTCGCTCGAATGGGTGGTGTTCGCCGGCTTCGCCCTGTTTATCTGGTGGCGCCTGGTGAAGGACGACTACCGGCGGGACCTCGAAGAGGAACTCGACGACGATCTTCACCATGATGCTCAGCCCACTCCGCCCACCCAAGTAACTTCTGAACAGCTCCAACAAAAGGTAAAGCCATGATCGAACCGAAACCGGCCGTCCAGCAGGGTCCTGCGCAGGGCAAGGGCAAGAAGCGCCGCTTCGGTGGTACCGAGCGGCAGATCCGTTCCGCCGTGAAGTTCTACGAGGTGCTGGCATACCTCACAGGCGCCATGCTGCTGCTGCTCTGCGCCGAACTCATCGCACGTTACGCCTTTGGCCAGTACCTGTTTGCCGGTGGCGTCAACGCCGTCACGGGCCAGCCGTTCGGCCTGGGTTTCGCCGACGCCGAGCCCAAGGGCGTGGTGGGCGGCGCGAACATCTCCGTCGCCGTGCTAATCGTCCACGGCTGGATGTACGTCGTGTACCTGATCTCCAACTTCCGCCTGTGGACGCTTATGCGGTGGCCGTTCATGAAGCTCATCCTCCTGGCGCTGGGCGGCGTAGTGCCTTTCCTGTCCTTCGTAGTGGAGAAGAAGTTCCACGCCGAGGTGGAAGCCGAACTGGCCGCGAACCCGCAGGCCGCACAGCGGTACTGAGGAAGCGTAAGCGGGAGCGGCACCGGGACGGGGAGAGTCTGCTCCGTCACAGCGGGGCACGCCAAGGTGCGGCAGGGCGACGCCGCAAAGTAGGCTAGTACGGTGACTACTCCCACTGCATCCCAGACTTCCCAGAAGCCGGTGCTGGTTGTTGACTACGGTGCCCAGTACGCGCAGCTGATTGCCCGCCGCGTCCGGGAAGCGAATGTGTATTCGGAAGTAGTTCCGCATACCTTCACCACCGAGCAGCTCCTGGCCAAGGACCCCGCCGCCATCATCCTTTCCGGTGGCCCATCCAGCGTTTACGCCGACGGGGCACCTTCCGTCGGCGCCGACCTCTTTGAGGCCGGAATCCCGGTCTTCGGCATCTGCTACGGCTTCCAGGCCATGGCCAACGCCCTGGGCGGGAAGGTCGACAAGACCGGCCTGCGCGAGTACGGCTCCACCCAGACCACCATCCTCGGCGAAGGCCGCTCCGTCCTCGAAGGGATGCCGCAGCACCAGAACACCTGGATGAGCCACGGCGACTCCGTGCACGAGGCCCCCGAAGGCTTCGAAGTGCTGGCGACGACGGCCGGCGCTGAAGTGGCTGCCTTCGCCAACGAAGAGAAGGCCCTCTACGGCGTGCAGTGGCACCCCGAGGTCAAGCACTCGGCCTATGGCCAGCAGGTGCTGGAAAACTTCCTGTTCAAGGGCGCAAAGCTGGAGCCCAACTGGACCACGGGGAACATCCTCGAGGAGCAGGTCGATCGGATCCGTAAGCAGATCGGCGACGCCCGGGTTATCTGCGGGCTCTCCGGCGGCGTTGACTCTGCCGTTGCAGCGGCGCTGGTCCAGCGGGCTGTCGGCGACCAGCTGACCTGTGTGTTCGTTGACCACGGCCTGCTGCGTGAAGGCGAAGCCGAGCAGGTGGAACGCGACTTCGTTGCTGCCACCGGCGTCAAGCTGTATGTAGCCAACGAGCAGGAGCGCTTCCTGTCGGCCCTGGCCGGCGTCAGCGATCCGGAAACCAAGCGCAAGATCATCGGCCGCGAGTTCATCCGCGCGTTCGAAGAGGCTGAGTTGGCCATCATCGCCGAGGCAGCGGCTCATGGCGAGAAGATCAAGTTCCTGGTCCAGGGGACGCTGTACCCGGACGTCGTCGAATCCGGCGGCGGCGAAGGTGCCGCGAACATCAAGAGCCACCACAATGTCGGTGGCCTTCCCGAGGACCTGCAGTTCGAACTGGTGGAACCGCTCCGGGCACTGTTCAAGGACGAGGTCCGAGCCGTGGGCGCCCAGCTGGGCCTGCCGCAGGAAATCGTCGGACGCCAGCCGTTCCCCGGCCCCGGACTGGGAATCCGCATCGTCGGCGACATCACCCAGGAGCGGCTGGACCTGCTCCGCAAGGCGGACGCCATTGCGCGTGCAGAGCTGACCGCAGCCGGGCTGGACAACGAGGTGTGGCAGATGCCTGTGGTCCTGCTGGCCGACGTACGGAGTGTGGGCGTCATGGGTGACGGCCGCACCTACGGCCACCCGATCGTGCTCCGTCCCGTTTCGTCCGAGGACGCCATGACGGCGGATTGGTCCCGCCTGCCGTACGATCTCCTGGCCCGGATTTCGAACCGCATCACCAACGAGGTGGAAGGTGTTAACCGGGTGGTGCTGGACGTGACCAGCAAGCCGCCGGGAACCATCGAGTGGGAATAGCAGTGTGAGTGGCCGGTCTCCGTCAGCGGAGGCCGGCCATTGCTATCATCCGTTGAAATCCACCCCAATTTGGCCTGATCCAGTGTTGCGGTCTCTCATCCCGGCTTCTTTGCGGCTACGCTCGAAAGTATGCCGGTATGGTCCAGGGCGTCACGTGCAAACGCAGAAAAGAAGGCAGTAGTGTCAGTTGGTCAAGGCCACCCGGAGGGTTCTGAGGAGCTCGGAAAATGGCTGTCCGGGCTTAAACCCGTCACTGGGGCAGACACCATGCTGCGTTTCACCAAGACCCCCGAAGGTTCCATTGACCTGACCCATGCGCACCCGTCCGGTCTGGCCCAGCTCATGGCCGGCCGCCGCACCCGGTTGTCCACACTCATCCGTGACCACCAGCAGTACGTCGTCGCGGCCCGCGCATCGCGGAACATCCGCTCAAAAATCTTCGAACTCGGAAATGACCGTGGCATTGATGCGGGATACCTTTCCGCAGGCACTGTCGTGTGGACCTCCGCCGTTGGCGGCAAACCCCAGCGGGTTTCCGCGCCGGTGATGCTCACCGCAATTTCACTCACGGTCCGACCGGGTGAGGACGACTACGAACTGCAGCTCACCGAGCAGGCCAATATCAACCCCGCCCTGGTCCGGCACCTGAAGACCATCCACGGCATCGTTTTTGACGTTAACGCCGTGACACGCCTCGCGTACAGCACCGCACGCTTCGATCCTCAGCCTGTCCTGGATAAGCTCGCAACTCTCATCCGGCCCATCCACGGCGCCGAAGCCCAGCACAATCTGCTGGTGTCCACTTTTGCGGACCTCTCCGGCAACTTGGACGATCCCTGGATCAATGAGGGCAACCCGCTGGTCGCCGCCCTGGCCAAAGCGGCCGGCGGTGGGGATATTGACTTACCCGCGCCGGACCCCTCCCGCTTCCCGAGTGTGGACACACGCCACCCGAACGACGAACTCCTCCTCCTCGACGCCGATCCGGCCCAGCAGTACGTCATTGATGCCGCCCGCGCAGGAGATTCCCTGGTGGTCAGCAGCCCGCCGGGCACCGGACAGACCCAGACGGCCATCAACACCATCGGTGCCCTGGTGGACGCGGGGCGGTCCGTCCTGGTGGTGGGTGACCGCCGGGCCAGCCTGAACGAAGTATCGGCACAACTGGAATCGCTTGGACTTGAGTCCATCCTGTTCCAGCTCTCGGGCACAGCCACACCGCAGCAGCTCAAGGCCCAGCTGGTGCGGGCCATCGTGCGGAACGAAAAATCACTCGAACCGCAGCTGGGGAACCTCCACCGGACCCTCACCGAGCACCGGCACGCGCTGTTGGACCATGTGGCGTCCCTGCATAACGTGCGCCAGCGCTGGGGCTGCTCGCCGTATCAGGCCATGCAGTCACTGGCCGAGCTGACGTCCATCCACCCCGCCCCCGCCACTACTGTGCGGCTCAAGCGCAGTGTGCTGGACAGCATCCGCGACCGCAACGAGCTCGCCGGCAGGCTTCGCCGCGCCGCCGAGCTTGGCAGCTTCAGCCGCGCGTCCACCACCAGCCCGTGGCACGGCGCCCGGCTGCTCACCCGGAAGGAGACCGAGGAAGCCCAGGAGCTTGCCCGGTCAGTCGCGAAGAACCTGCCGGTCCTGCGCGACCGGATGAACAGCGTGGCCGAACATGCCGAAATCCGGCTTGGCGCCTCCTTCTCGGAGTGGGGGAAGCAGCTTGAACTCCTCATGGCTGTCCGCGAAAGCCTCGATAAGTTCACCCCGGACATCTTCGACAGGCCGGTCAACGATCTCATCTCCGCTACGGCGTCCTCCGCCTGGCGCCGGGAGCGGAACGTCGACATGGCCTCCATGCAGCGTTCCCGCCTGCGCCGCATCGCGAAAGAGTACGTCCGTCCGGGAGTCCACATCACCGATCTCCATAGCTCGCTGGTGCTGGTGCAGGACCAACGTGCCCTCTGGTCCGGGTACGCGACCTCGCAGCGCCACCCGGCCGTCCCCTCGGGCCTTGCCGAAATGAACGTGATGTACCGGTCGCTGGACCGGGAGCTGACCCAGCTGGGGGAGGCCCTGCGGCACACACAGGCCGGCGGCTCGCTGGCAACGGCCCGCTATGAGGAACTCATGGAGCGGCTGGAGCGGCTCGTGGCCGACACCCACACGCTGAAAACGCTGCCCGAGCGCACGCTGCTCGTGGAAAATATGCGCGAGCACGGACTGGGCGAGCTCCTCGCCGATCTTGCGGACCGGGAGGTTCCCGCAGGCTCCGTCGCAGCCGAGCTTGAGCTGGCATGGTGGCAGTCCGCGCTGGAAGCGATGATCAGCGGCGACGACTACCTGGCAATGTCTGACGGGGACGCCCTCCGGCAGCTTGAGGCCGAATACCGGCTCGCGGACAACGCCCATATTGCCAGCGGCGCGGCGCGGCTGCGCTGGGACCTGTCCGAACGGTGGCGGGCCGCGCTTGCGGAACACCCCCGCCAGGCCCAGCTGCTCAGGAGCCTGCTCAAGGACGGCCGGGTTACCCTCGCCGCGCTGACGGCCCAGGCCGCCGAACTGGTCCCTATGCTGGTGCCGGTCTGGTCGGTCAGCCCGTACCTCATGACCGGTCTCCTGCCTGCCGAACAGCGCTTCGACGCCGTGGTCATCCTGGACGCCGAAGCGACGTCGCTGCAGGCCGTCCTTCCGGCCATCGCCCGCGCCAGGCAGGTCATAGCTTTTGGTGATGCCAAGATTGCCAGCCCCCGGACTTTCACCGTAGGTGTCGAGCGGCTGGCCGCCGGTGAAGCGGCCCACCAGCGCGTCGAAAGCGCGTACTCGGCACTGTCCGCCGTCCTGCCTGTCTGGCGGTTGAATTTTGTCTACCGCGCGGTTGACGAGGACCTGGTCCTGCAGCTGAGCAAAAACTCCTACGACGGCGCCCTCCGCAGGCTCCCGGAGGGGCAGTCGGCCACAGGGCTGGACAGGGCGCTCCTGGTTGAGTACCTGCCCGACGGCACGGGGCTGCCCAGCGCCGACCACGAAGGCGTCGAATCCGTGGTGGCCGAGGTTAATCGGGTGGTGCAGCTGGTCTTTGAGCACGCACGGACGCGGCCCCGCACGTCGCTGGCAGTGGTCACCGTCAGCCTGCGCCATGCTGCCCGGATCGGTGAGTCCATTCGTCTTCAGCTGCCGAACCACCCGGGGCTAGCCAGCTTCTTCAGCGCAGGATCCGAGTCGTTCCGAGTGGTTGACCTTGAGCGGGCGCAGGGCCTGGTCCGTGACCACGTGATCTTCTCGCCCGGTTTCGGCCGCACTCCGCATGGCCGGGCGCTGCACAACTTTGGACCCCTGTCCGCTGAGGGCGGGCGAGAAAAATTCGCTTTGGCCATGACACGTGCCCGGCGTTCGCTCCACGTCCTGACGTGTTTCCAGCCCGAAGACCTCGATCACACGCGGCTGTCCTACGGGGCGGTGGACTTCTACGAGCTCCTCAACCGGGAGATTGCGGGAAAGACCGACCTCGGCACCCCGGCGTCTCGGGCCGCTGCCAGTGAGCAGGCACTTGGAGCCGATCCCCTCGTGGCCGATCTTGGCGACCGGCTGCGTGCCCGTGGTGCCCGCGTCTGGCACCAGTACGATGGCGTGATTGACGTGGTGGCGGCGGCAGACCCGCTCAGCACCATGGGTCAGGACGACGCCGAGATTCCGCGGCCGGTGGCCATCGAATCGGATGGCACGGAGCAATACCGCACCATGAGTGTCCGTGAGCGGAGCCGGCTCCGCCCACAGCTGCTCGAACGGATGGGCTGGCGGTACATGCCGCTGTGGACCATCGAAGTCTTCACGGACCCGTCCGCCTGCGCGGACCGGATCGCGGGATACCTGGGCCTTGAGAATGTTCTGCCGCCCGGACGAGGCACGGCCTCGGGCGGATTCTTTGACGAGGACATGGACACGCTCGCGCTGGGGAACGTACAAAACGACAGGAACGAAGACCAGGCCGGACGCCTGGGCAGTGAGGAGGCGGTTGTTGTGGCCCCACGGAATGCCGATCAGGCAGACACGCACGGTAACGACCAGACGGACGACGCAGTGAACGGGAACGCAGCTTTGCCGGACCGCCAGCTGCTGCCCGGGACCGCAGGCATCCTGCCGAACAAGGCTGCGGAGGATGACCCGAAGCGCTGGGGCGATGGCCCTGACAACGACCACGACGCATGGCTGAAGGAAAACAAGCCGCCGCACTGGGGCTGAGCTCCAGGCAGTCACGGCGTCACCCGGCCCCGCCCTCGGGTCCCACCAGGACAAAAAACAGCTTGCCCTGCGTGGAGGCCCCCGCCAGCCGGGCAGCCGGCTCCGGGGCTGCTGCCACGACGATCAGCCCATCGGTCTCGCCGGTGCCCAACCATTGGCCCGTCTTGCCGCCCTGTCCTGACGTCCAAAGGACGGGAACGGATGAAGCCAGCACTTCTGAGGGGGATTGCTGGTCGTAGCCGTTCGCCCCGGTCAGCACTACGTTGACCAGTTGCCCGGGCGATACCAGCTGGATGGAGGAAGGATCGGCCATCCTCAAGGGCACGGCCGCGGAGCCCGGAGGCGTTCCGGTCAGCAGGCCGGGTCCCAGCAGCAGGGAGTCCGTCACCAGTTGGCCCTTCCGCAACGGGGCTGCCAGTTGTTTTCCCGCGGCTTCACTGGTGTCGGACATGGACCCGGCGGTCAGCATCCCCGGCGGGATCTGCACTGCAGTCAGGTCCGTGGCTGACAAGGCCGTGCCTGCGGGGAGATCCCGCGCCGCCGCCAACACCGAGACCGTATCGGCGGGCGGGGGAGTGAGCTGATGGACCGTGATTCCGGCTGCAAGGCTGAGCAGGAGGGCTATCGCAAGACGCCGGTTCCGGCCAAGCCAGGACAACAGCCTGTGGCCGCGCGCGCCCCGGGTGCGTGCTGACGGGAGCGGGCGGCGGACCTGGCGTCCCGGCGGGGCGGATCCGCGGCTGGAACGAAAGAGGGTAGCGGGCATGGGAACCACGCTACGTAGCGGCAACAGAACCCGACAGCAGCAAAGGTGCCTATGTGGACAACCGTGCTGCCGGCGTCGTACGCCTTTTTAGCCCCTAGGTCAGCTGGCGGCAGCGGCCGTGGCAGGTGCCGGCGCCGGTGCGGCTGCGGCTGCGGGGGCGGAGGGGGCAGCAGAAACTGTGCTTCCCTTGGCATCCCGGGAGTCGGTCCGGTAGAAACCGGAGCCCTTGAAGACCACACCCACGCTGTTGAACTTCTTGCGCAAGGCGCCCTGGCACTCCGGGCATGAAGTCAGGCTGCTGTCGGTAAACGACTGGAAAACGTCGAAGGCGTGGCCGCAATCCTTGCAGGCGTAGGCATAAGTGGGCACTGGTGATCCTCCTCTTGGGCAAACGAGAGGTCCTGTGCTGCGCTGAACCGAAACGTCCATTAGCAGTCGCAGGGCCTGAGTGCCAATTCTATCACCCCCGGAAAGTAGCCCTCCGTCAGGCCGGGTCCGGCAGCGGGATTAGCCCTGAGGGAGTCAGGGCAGCCGGAACCCTCCGGTCAAAGTCTTCGGCGGGAATGCTTCCGGCCGGGAGCAGTTCGGAATCGAAGACGATGGCCGCAAACGGGATCTCCAGACCGTCCCCGGCCAGGGAGCCCAGCAGGACGTCGTAGTAGCCGCCGCCCTGGCCTATTCGGTTGCCGTCCCTGTCCACGGCCGTGGCGGGGATGAAGAGTGCGGCAACGGACGCCACAATGCCAAGGTCAAGACGCGGTCCGGCAGGTTCCAGCACCGGTGCATAGCGACTGCGGACAAACTCGATACCGGGGGTCCAGTGCGTCCAGCTCAGCCGGCGGTCGGGCTCACAGACAGGGAGCAGTACGGTGTGCCCATGCCGGTGGAGTTCGCTGATCAGGGCCAGCGTGGGCGGCTCGGGTTCTACTCCCAGGTAGGCGCAGAAGGTCGACGGACTCCCACCGGTCAGCTGTTCGGCCCATGCGGCGCCGTGGACGGCCAGGGCGGCACCGGCCGCATCGCGCTGGGTGGGATCCGTCGCCGCGCGGCGCGCACGATGGCGTGCGCGGATGTCCGCTTTGGCTGCGCTGCTGCCTTCGGACATGCTGCTCCTTCTTGCTGTTCAGTGGGGCGTTGCAGTGTCTGCGGCGCGCTGGCTCAGGAGCCACCAATAATTACTGAATGATCAGCCCCTCCGTTAGATTAGTCCAGTGACTACCACTCAGCAGACAGTACGCAAGGCCGTTATTCCCGCTGCCGGACTCGGTACCAGGTTCCTGCCGGCCACAAAAGCCATGCCCAAGGAAATGCTCCCGGTAGTGGACAAGCCGGCCATCCAGTACGTGGTTGAAGAGGCTGTCAACGTTGGCCTTAACGACATCCTGATGATCACGGGACGCAACAAGCGTGCCCTGGAGGACCACTTCGACAGGGTTCCTTCGCTGGAGGACACCTTGGAAGCCAAGGGCGACCTGGCCAAACTTGAGTCCATCCAGGCAGCCAGCAACCTCGGTGACATCCACTACGTCCGCCAGGGTGATCCCCACGGACTGGGTCACGCTGTACTCCGTGCAAAGCAGCACGTCGGCAACGAACCGTTTGCTGTCCTCCTCGGCGACGACCTGATCGATGCCCGGGACGAACTTCTCAGCACCATGATCGAGGTCCAGTCCAAGACCGGCGGATCCGTGGTGGCCCTCATCGAGGTGGAACCCTCCCAGATCAGTGCCTACGGTTGTGCCGACGTGCAGGAGATCGACGGTGAAGGCTACGTCAGGATCAACAAGCTCGTCGAAAAGCCCGACGTGGACGATGCGCCCTCAAACCTGGCCGTCATCGGCCGCTACGTCCTCCACCCGGCAGTTTTTGACGTGCTGGAGCACACGGGCCCCGGCCGGGGCGGGGAGATCCAGTTGACCG
Organism: Pseudarthrobacter adonitolis; assembly: GCF_055412845.1. Classification (NCBI taxonomy): domain Bacteria; kingdom Bacillati; phylum Actinomycetota; class Actinomycetes; order Micrococcales; family Micrococcaceae; genus Pseudarthrobacter; species Pseudarthrobacter adonitolis. The sequence continues at coordinate 338,226 of NZ_JBVAYW010000001.1, forward strand.
ATGCCCTGCAGGAACTGGCAGCCGGCGAAGGCGACGGCTACGGAGTTTATGGCGTGGTCTTCCGCGGCCGCCGTTACGACACCGGCGACAAGCTCAGCTACCTCAAGGCCTGCGTCCAGCTCGCCATTGACAGCGACGACCTCGGCCCTGGCCTTCGGGAGTGGCTGCCTGGCTTCACGGCCGGCCTCGCTAAATAGCTGCCGTGCGCCCCGGACCCATCTGGCCCGTAACACTCGAATGCGGCGACCTGATCCTGCGCCCCATCCGGTACCGGGACAAGAAGGAATGGACCCAGGTCCGGGGGCGCAACAGCGAGTGGCTGGCGCCTTGGGAAGCATCCAACCCGGCACCTGGCGGTGCGCTGCCTGACTACCGGCAGATGGTTCGATCCTTGAAAATCCAGGCCGCCCAAGGGACAGCCTTGCCGTTCCTGATCACTGAGCGCACGCCCAGGTTGGCCGCCCCGGTCATTGTTGGCCAACTGACTGTGTCCTCGATTGTGTGGGGTTCGGCCATGATGGCCACACTAGGGTACTGGGTTGACCAGGCGCGTGCCGGTCACGGCATCGCGCCCACCGCGGTGGCCATGGCCACGGACCATTGCTTCCAGGCCCTCGGCCTGCACCGGATGGAGATCAACATCCGGCCCGAGAACGGCCCCAGCCTGCGCGTGGTTGAGAAACTGGGTTTCCGCGACGAAGGCTACCGTCCGCACTTCCTGCACATCAACGGCGAGTGGGCGGACCACCGGTCTTTCGCGCTGACCGCTGAAGAGGTCCCGGAGGGGCTGCTCGTCCCGTGGCTCGCATCCCGGTCCTGACCCTCCGGACCTGAACCCTCCATGTGTACTTCCAAGGTCATAAATCCAATGAATTGCCACGTTGCGGGCGACACACCGTGGCTAATGCGGGGGCGGTTGCCGTAATACTCATACGGTTTTGATTGTGGACTTTCCCCTAAGCAGCTCAGTGATCCTTGTGGTTGCCGTTGTGCTCTGGATCGTGTGGGTTGCGCCCTACGTTCTGCGGAACCGCCGGCACCAGGCCCAGGCCGCTGGCGACTTCCTGGCGGAAATGCCAGCCATTGAATCATCGGAACCGAGAGCCGGGACGGTACAGAACATCACCGCCCAGCAGGAGAAAGCCATGGAGATCAGGAAGAGCCCCGAGACCGCAACGGAAAAGTCCGGCAGTGCGACGACGGGCGGCGCGTTCCGGATCCGCTATGGCAGGACAGGGATCGCCCTCGTTGGTGTCCTGGCGTTGTTGACCGCGTTTGTTTCGGGTGTTCTTCTGCCGTTCGGAATCGGAAGCGCGCTGCTGCCGGTCGCCGGCCTTGCCGTCACCGTCGCAGCTGTGGCCGTGCTCCGCCTCCTGGCCGTGCGGGACCGCAAAGCGAAGGTGAACGCCGCGTTCCGCTCAGCGATGAGTGCCCCCGTGCGGCGTCAGGAGTCTGTCGCCACGGACACCGCGGCGCGTCCCGCCGCCCGGCCGGAAAGCCGGCTCTTTGACGCCGAGGCCCACCAGCCCAAGCCGAAGCCCAAGCCCCTTACAGCGATGGAGCTCCGGGAAGCCGCACTGGCTGTCGCTGTTGCCGCCGGAGATGCCAGCGCCGTCGGGGCGTCTCTGGCGCCGGCTGACACAACCTGGGAACCGGTGGACGTGCCGAAGCCGGTGTACGTTGAGGCCGCGAAGGCCGAGCGTGCGGCTCCCCAGCCGCTTGATCTCCCCGAGGCGCCCAAAGCCGTCGGAAAGCCGTCCCTGAAACAGGGCGCTCCCGCAGCCACTCCCGCCGCGCCTGCCGCCAAGCCCCTCACCAAGGCGCAGAGCGCCCTGAGCAACCTCGACGACGTCCTTCAGCGCCGCCGCGCCTGATATACCTCACAAGGGTCGACAAAAGCAGCCCACGCCGGTTGCCAGTCCGGGTGCGGAGTGTCAATTCGCATTGCGGGACGAAAATTTGTAGCCTAAGGTCACCGGTACCGCCTTTCCTCCCGGGGACGCGGACTGTTCCGGGGCTATAGCTCAGTTGGTAGAGCGCTTCGTTCGCATCGAAGAGGTCAGGAGTTCGAATCTCCTTAGCTCCACACATCATCTGTCTGGCCAGAACCGTGTTCCCAGGCCCGCAGCTAGCCAGCACTGGATTGGACACCATCAATGAGTTTGATCCGGTTGAACGACGTCAACGTGAGCTTTGACAAAATCAAGGTTCTCCGCGAAGCCTTTTTCAAGCTTGAGGCAGGGGACAGGGTCGGTCTGATCGGCAAGAACGGTTCCGGCAAGTCCACCATCCTGAAACTGATCCAGGGCCAGGTGGCTCCCGATTCCGGGACCGTCGCCGTCGAGCTCGGAACCAAGGCCGCCTACTTCTCGCAGTTCTCAGAGTTGAACGGCGAATCCACCATCGCGGAAGTCCTGGACGGGCTGTTCACGCATGTGAAGGAGATCGAAGCCGAACTCGCCGGCATCGATGCGGCCATCGCCGCCGACTCCTCGGACGCGGCGCGGCTGGATGAACTGATCCACCGCCAGTCCGAACTCTTTGAGGCCATGGACCGGCTGAATGGCTGGGACTATCAGCGCAGCATCGACAAAGTACTCACCACCCTGGGCTTCAGCGAACACCACCGCACCTGCGCCATCGACGAACTCTCCGGCGGCTGGCGGAACCGGGCCGCGCTGGCAAAGATCCTGCTGGAAGCCCCGGACGTCCTCCTGCTTGATGAACCCACCAACTACCTTGATGTGGCCGGCGTCGAATGGCTTGAAGGCTGGTTTCGGACCTTCAAAGGCGCCGCGATCATCGTCTCGCACGACCGGAAGTTCCTGGACTCCGTTGTCAACCGGATCATGGAGGTGGAGAACTTCCACCTCCACGAATACCCGGGCAACTTCGCCGAATACGTGGTGGCGAAGCAGTTCAAACTCAAGAGCCTGGAGAGCCAGTTCGTCCATGAGTCTGAGCTGCTGGCCTTCGAAGCCGAAGGCATCTCAGACCGGCGGGAAGCGGCCAAGGCGGCAGGCAAGGGACTCGCAAACCAGCTGGCCAGGATCAAGAAGTCCCGGGCGCCCCGTCCAGTGGACCAGATCATCACGGAGATCTACGGCGGTCTGTACGTCAAAGACGTCCTGTGCCGGGTGGAATCCCTGAGCAAGGCCTACGGCGGCCGGACACTGTTCAGCGGCCTTAGTTTCGAGATCGGGCGCGGTAACAGGATCGCCGTCATCGGGTCCAACGGCAGCGGCAAAACCACGTTGCTCCGGGCGCTCACCGGCGAAGAGCCGGCGGATTCAGGCAGCGTGGCTTGGGCCAAGGGCGCCGGGATGGTCTCCTACAACCAGGTGCTGGAAGAACTGGACGACGACGACACCGTCACCCATGCGGTCAACGCGATGCCTGACAGCCTGGCTCTGACTGCCACGAAGAAGTCGGTGAACAGGTTCCTGGCGATGTTCCAGTTCTCCGAAGCTGATCTCAAGCAAAAAGTCGGCAATCTCTCAGGTGGCCAGCGCGCCCGTGTGGCCATGGCCCAATGCCTGCTCTCGGGTGCTTCGGTCCTGCTTTTGGATGAGCCCACGAACCACCTGGACCTCTCCAGCACCCAGGTCATGGAACGCGCCCTGCTGCATTTCCCGGGGGCTGTGGTGGTGGTCAGCCACGACCGCTTCTTTACTGACAAGATCGCCAACCGCCGGCTGGTCTTCAGCGCTGAAGCCTCGGGCCACGGGACTGTGGACCTGCAGGTCGCCTGAGTCCCCGCGCCGCCTAAAGCACTTCATCGCCTCCGACCCTACAGCCAGCCTTTCCTTTTGAAAATGGCGTACATCAGGGCTGCGGTACCTGCCATCAGCGCGATGGCCATCGGGTAGCCAACGGCCCAGTGGAGTTCGGGCATGTGGTCGAAGTTCATGCCGTACACGCCGGCCACAATGGAAGGTGCAAAGAAGATCGCCGCCCAGGACGAGATCTTCTTGACCTGTTCGTTCTGTTCCGCGCTGGCCTCGTTCTGCCGGTTGGCGGTCAGGGTTCCGTCCAGCGTGAGCGCGTTCTGCAACAGGTCACGGAATGAATCTGCGCGCGAGATGACCCGCTCCACATGGTCTTCGACGTCCCGCAGGCTGTGCTGCAGTTCAGAATCCACGCCGTACTTTTCAAAGCCCCGCTTGAGCTGCTGCATCATGTCCGGCAAGGGATGGATGGCGCGCTGGAACTGGATGACTTCGCGGGCCAGTTCATAGATGCGACGGGAGACGGTGCTGTCCCCGCTGAAGAGCTGGTCCTCGATCTCGTCAATGTCGTTTTCCAGGCCGGCCACCACCGGCGCGTAGTCGTCCACCACCAGGTCCAGCAGCGCGTAGAGAACGGCTTCCGGGCCGTGCCGGAGCAGATCGGGGCGGCCCTCCAGGCGCCGCCTCACCCGGGCAACGCCGGCCATTTCGGCGTGGCGGATGGTGACCACAAAATTCCGGCCGGTGAAGATGTGCAGCTCGCCGAACTCCACGGTCTCGGTGGCATCCAGGTACCGCGCCGGGCGCAGCACCGTAAAGAGGTTGTCCTCGTAGCGTTCAAGCTTGGGCCGCTGGTGCGCCGAAATGGCGTCCTCCACCGCCAGGGCATGCAGCCCGAACTCGTTGGCCACGGCCGTCATTTCCGCCTTCGTGGGCCGGTACAGCCCGATCCAGGCCATACCCCCGTGCTCCGAGAGAGTTTCGAAGGTCTGTTCCAGGCTCTCCGGCTCTGCGCTGCGGGCGCCGTCCACGTAGACGGCATTGTCGATGATGGTCACGTCAGGCCATGGCCCCGATGATCGCGCCGGCCACCGTCATGGCGAGCAGGTCGTGTCCGGAATCGATCACGGTGACAGCCGTGGGACGGCCGGCGAACCCGTTGTGGATGACGTGCCCGCCGGCGCGGAACACCAGCGCCAGCATCAGGGCGAACCAGCCGCCCGCCACTGCGCTGTCCAGGCCCAGCTGGCTGATCAGGACCGCCAGCAGGACGGCGGTCAGGGCGGCGGCAACCACCATGGGAACCCAGATCCCCGCGCCGCCACCAATGTTTTTGAGGTCCTCTTCAGTCTTTCCGATGGCGGCCATCCACCGCTTGCCCAGCACGGCCGGCATGTACCAGACAAAGCCGATAGCCATGCTCGAGATGAAGGCCAGCGCCACGGCGAGCCAGTTGATCTGTGAAATTTGTAAAAGCCAATCCATGCTCGAATCCTAACTGCCTTCGGGGGACCCACCACCGCGCCCGGACAATTACTTGGACCGTGTTGGGCTGCCGGGCACGGCCTGTGCGAGGCGGTTGATTAGGGGTTCGGTGCGGTACGGAATGTGGGTGTGGAGAGCCAGGACAGTTTCGGTCCGGATGACGCCCTTGATGCGGAGGATCTGCCGGAGGGCGGACTGCAGATTGTGCGTATCGGTGGCCACCACACGGCACCAGACATCACCTCGCCCTGAGATCTCATGGACCTCCAGGACCTGGGGGAGCAGCCGGAGGGCGCCCACAACTCCGTCCAGCTCCCGGTGCGTCACTTCAATCGTGACGAAAGCGACGACGTCGTACCCCACCGCCTCGAGGTCGATCTCGCGGCCGCCGTCGTGCAGCACCCCCGCGCGGAGCAGACGCCGCACGCGCGACTGCGCCGTGTTGCGCGCAATGCCCAGCAGATCGGCCAACTCGCCGATCTGGACGCGGGGATCGCGGATGAGTTCCAGCAGGATCTTCAAATCAGTGGGATCAAGGGTAGGCAAACTGTCACTTTCAGTTATTGGAGACACAAGAAACTGAGTATTTTGATCAATTGTTCCATCAAAAAGGGCCAAATCAGTCAACAGTGAAGCATTCTTTAGGTATCAATTTCCACCCGGGGCGGCTTCCCACAAGGACCTCCCGCCCCGGTCGACGCCAAGGCAGCAGCAATGACAGTCTTCAATGAACTCCGCATGCGTCCGGCCACCGCCGGGCGTCACGGCTGGGATGCATCCACCACCGCTCGGCTGGTGATGGCCGGTGCCGTTATCTTCACCTTGCTGGTCGGAGCGAACCTGGCCACACCCCTGTATCCGCTGCTCCAGGCAAACCTCGGCCTCTCGGCACTCGGGGTCACGGCGGCCTTTGCCAGCTATGTCCTGGCCCTGGTGGTAACGCTGATGCTGGCCGGCCACTGGTCGGACCACATCGGCCGGCGGGCGGCGCTCATCCTGGCTGTCCTCGCCGGACTGGCGGGCAGCGGGGTCTTCTCGCAGGCAGAAAACCTGGTGGCGCTCTCTGCTGGACGGGCCCTTCAAGGTGTGGCCGTTGCCTTGGCCACGGGTGCCAGTGCCGCCGCGCTGCGGGAACTGCTCCCGTCCCGGCCGGAGTGGGCCACCCGCTTCACCCTGCTGGCAACGGCGGGAGGCGTGGCGGCCGGTCCGGTCATCGGCGGCCTGCTGTCGCTCCTGCCGGGGCCCACCACCGCCCCGTACTACGTTCACTCACTTGTCCTGGCGGGATTGCTGGTGCCGCTCTACCTGCTTCAGGCCCGGCCAGCCATCAAGCCTCCGGCAGGCCGGCGACCCGTCCTGGTCCTGGCTCCCCGCCGGCCCTCGGTGTCCACCGAGGCGAGGGGCGCGTTCTGGCTTGCGGCCGCCGTCGGATTCCTCAGCTTCTCCGTCTTTGGATTTTGCCTGTCGCTGGCACCGGCCTATTTCGCCCCGATCGTCCACACGGATTCACGTCCGTTGATCGGCGCCCTGGCCGGGATGACGCTCGCCGCCTCAGCCCTGAGCCAGGTGCTGTCCGTGCGGGGCCGCTTTGTGGTGCCCGCCGGGCTGGCAGTCCTGGGAGCCTCGGTGCTGCTCCTGGCCGCAGCAGCCGCCTGGAGCAGTCCGCTGCTTCTGGCCGCTGCCAGCGTCTGCGCGGGGCTGGGACAGGGTGTCGCCTTCCGCGCGGTCTTCAATGATGTGGCCGCCAAGGTGGAATCGTCACAGCATGCCCAGGTCATCAGCACCGTTTATGTCATCACGTACCTGGGCAGCGCCGTGCCGGTCATCGGGCTGGGCTGGGCCACAGCAGTGTTCGGGCTGCCGACGGCGGTCATGGGCTTTGTGGTGCTGTGCAGCGCTGCCGCACTGGCGCTGTCCGCCGTCACGCTTCGGACAGCGCTAGAGCGCGGAGCGCAATAGTCGGAGCGCAATAGCCGGTAGGAGAGTGCGCAGGGCGCTGCCAGGCGGGTGAAGCTCAGTCCGGCAGCGGACCGTGGTTCCCCTGGATGTGCTCAAAGACGAGGGTGGTCTCGGTGTGGCCCACCACGGGATCGGTGGCGAGATTGTCCAGCACCCAGTCCCGCAGGTCCTCGGTGCTGGCAACGGCGATGTGCAGCAGGTAGTCCACGGAGCCCGACGTGTGGAACGTGGAGAGAACTGCGGGCAGGTGCGGAACGCGGGCGGTAAAACGGTCGATCTGGTCCCGGTCGTGGGCCCTCAACCGGACCGCTACGAGCGCCTGGACGGACCTGCCGATGGCCGAGAGGCTGAGCTTCGCCTCAAATCCCTGGACGATGCCACGTTCGGATAATGCGCGGGTCCGCATGAGCGCGGTGGACGGGGCGATGCCCACGAGTTCTGCCAACTGCTTGTTGGAGATCCGTGCATCGTCCACCAAGGCGGCGAGAAGCCGTTCATCAATGGCATCCAGCGGCTCAAAGTGGCTGGCCGGCCGGATGTTTTTTGGGTTGCTGCTCATGGAATCTCCTTGAATGTCCGTCAGTTCATCCTAGACGCCGGATTCCGGCCGATCACCCCAGAACGCGTCCCTCTCTCCGAACATTCGCCAGATGCACCTGCCATTTGGTGGCTGATAGTTCTACGGCTGCGCGGCTTCCGTCCGCCCTCGTGTGCCGGGCCGCGCGGTTTCGTCGTTCCCCCGGGGATGTACGACGGCGACTGTCACCGCAGTGATGCACGCCAGGACCATGATTGCCGCGGCAAGCGAGGCCCAGCCCAGGGACTGGAACACCAGTCCGCCCGCCCAGCCAATAACGCTTGAGCCCAGGTAATAGGCGAGGTTGTAGAGCGACGACGCCTGGGCGCGGCCGGTGGTGGCGATGCTTCCGGTCCAGCCGGCGCCGATGCTGTGGGCCGCGAAGAAGCCCCCGGTGAAGATCACCAGACCGGCAAGGATCACGGCGAGCACCTGTGTCAGCGTCAGCGCCAGCCCAAGCACCATCAGGACGAGGCCCACGAGTAGCACATTCCTGCGGCCAAATCTGGCCGTCAGCCCGCAGGCCCACCGGGAGGAGACCGTTCCCGAAAGGTAGGCCAGGAAGATCAGGCTGATGATGGTGGCGGGCAGTGTGAAGGGCTCAGCGGACAGACGGAAGCCAAGGTAGTTGTAGACGGCGACAAACCCGCCCATCATCAGGAAGGCCTGGATGTAGAGCGCCAGCAGCCTGGGATTGCGCACATGCCGGCCTAGCGTCGCGACGGCACCGCGCAGCCCTGAGGCCTTGGCGGCGGTGAACCCTTTCGCCTTCGGCACCAGGACCAGGAAGAGCACGGCGGCCACTGTTGCCAGCAGCGACACAGCCAGGGCGGCTGTGCGCCAGCCCCATAGCTCTCCTGCCGGGCCTGCCACCAGCCGGCCGGCCAGCCCGCCCAGCGATGTGCCGGCAACGTAGCTGCCTGCGGCCATGGCCGCATGGGACCTGTTCACTTCCTCGTTCAGGTAGGCGATGGCGATGGCCGGGATCCCGCCCAGTGCCATGCCCTCGAGCAGCCGCAAGGCAAGCAGCGCGCCGAAGCTCGGGGCGAGCGGCACCAGCAGGCCCAGGACGGTGGCAGCGGAGATGCCCCATGCCATGGCCTTGACCCGGCCGATCCTGTCCGCCAGGAATGACCAGGGAATGACGGTGATGGCCAGGCCAACAGTGGCCAGCGAAATGGTCAACGCGGCCTCTGCCGCGGTCACCTTCAGGTCTGCGGCCAGGAGCGGCAATACCGCCTGGGTGGAGTAGAGCTGGGCGAACGTTGCCACGCCCGCGAAGGCCAGGCCGGCAAGGATCTTGTTGTAGGCAGCGGAGCCTTTGGGGTGTCCCGCCCAGTCACCCTGCGGTGGGGTGAGGGTATCTGGGGCTGCGGCATTCTGTGGCATAGCTCAAGGGTAGGCTTCTGAAATATATGCTTCCAATGCATCTTTTAGCTACGATTGATATCGAGAGTGCAACGTTTGGAAGGGTGCGGCCATGCACGCGGACCACAAACAGCTGGTGAAGCTCCTGCCGCTGCTCCCCATCCTGGCTGAACTGGGCAGGACCCAGCACGTCACGGAAACGGCGGAGCTCCTTGGAGTACCCCAGTCCACGGTGAGCCGGGCACTGTCCCGGGCCAGCGCCGTCGTCGGAACCGAATTGCTGATCCGCGACGGACGGGGCATCCGCCTCACAGCGGCCGCCCGGACACTGCTGCCGTACATCGAGTCGGCCCTGACCGAATTCCAGGCCGGACTGGACCTGGTCCGGCACCAGTCGGACGTGGTGCGGAGGAAAGTGTCCCTGTCTTTTCAGCACACGTTCGGCGAGGCCACCCTGCCCCTGCTCATCAGTGCCTTCCGCAGCCGCCACCCGGAGGCCGGCTTCATCCTTAGTCAGGGGGCACGGGACACCTGCCTCGCGGAGCTCGCCTCGGGCCAGGCGGACCTGGCCCTGACAGCCCCAGTTCCGGCGGCAAGCAGCACCATGTCCTCGGCGTCGCTCTACCGAGAGCCCCTCCGCCTGGTGGTTCACCACGGCCACCCGCTGGCCGGCCGGGACAGCGTCAGGGTGCAGGACATCCGCCGGGACCCCTTCGTGGCGTTGGAGCCTGGGTACGGCATGCGGTCACTGACCGATGCGCTTTTCCGCGAGGCAGGTTTCCGGCCGCGGATTGCGTTCGAAAGCCAGGACACCCACACCGCCCGTGGCCTGGTTGCCACGGGCCTTGGTGTCAGCATTCTGCCACCCGGGGGCAACGCACCGGGGCGCCACATCAGCCCGGAAACGGGCAATCTGGGCTGGGTCGAGCTGGCCTTGGAATCCGGACTTGCGTACCGGGAAATCGGGCTGGGCTGGCGCCGGCGGAAACCCGGCCCCGACGCCGAGCCAGATCCTGTCCGATTGTTCCGGGAGATGGTCCTGCAGGAGGGTCCCCAATTGCTGGCAGGCCAGGTTGCCGCCCGTTCAGGGAGCGGATAGGCCTGGCATGTTGAGACACGACGCCGGCCCGCGGGCCGGCAGCAGTTCAGTAGGCTGGGGACGTGACTGACAGCGAGCACCCCCAGACCACAACGTCCCGAAACCAACCGGTGGTCGGCGCCGCGTCCGCCCCGGTACCCCTCACGGGAGTCATCATCGGCTTGGACATCGGTGGTACAAAGACCCGCGGTGTCAGGTTTGAGGACGGAGTTGCCGTGGCTGACGAGTCCGCCGGCAGCTCCAACGTCCAGAACGTCAGCCGCGAACAGGCGGCCTTGAACCTCGCGGATCTGTTCGCCCGGATCGGCGGCCGCCAGGTGGCCCAGGTGTATGCGGGAGCTGGGGGCATAGACACCGACGACGACGCTGCCGCTCTGGCAGCGCTGATCGAACCCCATGTTCCGGGAGCCAAAGTCACCGTGGTCCACGATTCGCGGCTGCTGCTGGCTGCGGGCGGTGCCAGCATCGGCGTGGCCGTCATTGCCGGAACCGGCTCCGCCGCCTGGGGACGGAACGCCGCCGGCGACGAGGCCCGGGCGGGCGGCTGGGGCTACCTGCTCGGGGATGAAGGCAGCGGCTACTGGCTGGGCCGTGAGGCCGTCCGGCACAGCCTGCGCCGGATGAACCAAGGACTCCCGGCGGACCAGCTGACCGATGCGCTGCTCTCCGCGTGCGGAGTGGACCACCCCAACAGGCTGATTGCGCTTTTCCATTCCCCCGATACCGGCCGCCGGTTCTGGGCCCAGCAGGCAGGCCTGGTGGTGGACGCGGCAGCGGCGGGCCATGCGGCCAGCCAGGAGCTGCTGGACCAGGCGGGTAGGGACCTCGCCGGGCTTGCTGCCCAGGCATTGCGGAAGCTTGGAATCGACGGCCCGGTCATTCTCGGCGGCGGACTGGGCATGAACGTGGTCCCGCTGCAGGACTCTTTCCGGAGCCACCTGGCGGCCGCCCGCGTCACGGATGTCCGTGTCCTGGACCGGGACCCCGTGTTTGGCGTCCTGAAGGTGGTGTCGGAAGAGTCAGAGGCCGACTGACCGCTTCCGCGGCGTCAACCTGACGGCCGGCATGACGGGAGCGGGGATGCGGCCGGCTCCAACGCCGGCATCGGGGCCGTGCCCTTCAACCAGCCCGTAGCGGGCCCCGCGGGCGGCATCGTCCGCCAGGACCGCCTGCGCTTCCCACTCCGCACGGGCCTGCTCCACTTCATCGTGCGTGCGGCCCACGAAGTTCCACCACATCAGCAGTTCCTCTTGGAACGGCTCCCCGCCGATCAGGAGGAACCGCGTGCCCGGCAGGGCCTGGAACTCCAGCGACGCGCGTCCCGCGCCCAGGTAGCCCAGCGGACCGGGCGGGACCTCCTGCCCGTCCAGCGTCAGCCCGCCGTCGAGCACCAGCACCGCATGCTCAAAGTGCGCGTTCAATGGCAGGACGGCCAGGCCCTCGCAGGAGATGTCTGCTCCGACGATGGGGGAGTACATCGTGGCCGGTGACACCGCCCCGGCGAATTCGCCCACCATCACCGTCGCAGTGAACCCTGGCCCCGTCACAGATGGCAGTTGCCGGTGCTGCTCGAACGCGGGTTCGCGGTGGCGTTCCGCGTCCGGCAACGCTACCCAGAGCTGCAGGCCGCGCTGCACGGGTAGCGGCGCGCCAGCGTCGGGATCCGGCAGGACGGCAAACTCGGAGTGGGACACCCCGTGTCCGGCGGTCATGATGTTCAGCTCACCGGGCCGGACCACAACGTCGCTGCCCACGCTGTCCCGGTGCCGGACGTTCCCGGCGAGCGGCCAAGTGACCGTCTGCAACCCGGTGTGCGGGTGCGGGAGCACGGACATGGCGGTGCGGTCCGGACCGAAACTGTCCAGGAAACACCAGGCGCCGATGGTGGGCAGGCCACGTTGCGGGAGGGTGCGCCGGACGTTCATGGCCCGCACGCCGCCCAGGGGAACTTCCCGTTCGGGCCACAGCTGCAGGCAAGGGCCTGACGTGCCTTCGGGGCCTGCGGGCGGACAAAGTTCCTGCTGGGGAGCCACTTCCAAGTTGGTCACAGTCCAACAATAGGCGGGGACAGAACCAGGCGTAAGCGCAGACCTTGCACCGGGTGATCGAAGCGACCCATCCGCGCGCGGTTGTACAACGAATGATTACAGTAGGGATTCTCTTGCCCGGATTGCCTGCTGATCCGGTTACGCTGGCAGTGGATTGCGTTACCGTAAATATCAGTGAGCTGATGACCCAACACTGTCCGATGCCGTCCAATAGAACAGGTAAGTCCGGTAATGGACCAAGCCATGATTGAGTTCCAGAGCGTCACCAAGCAGTATCAGGGCGGGCACCCGGCCGTGGACCAGCTCACGATGCCCATCGACAAGGGCTCCATCACCGTCTTTGTGGGGCCGTCCGGCTGCGGCAAGACCACCTCGCTGCGGATGATCAACCGCATGGTGGAACCGACGTCCGGCGTGATCACCGTGGACGGGCGGGACGTGACCTCGGTTCCTGCCGCGGAGCTGAGACGGTCCATGGGCTACGTCATGCAGTCCTCCGGACTCATGCCCCACCGTTCCGTGCTGGACAACATCGCCACCGTGCCCCGGCTTAACGGCGTTTCCAAGGCAGAGTCCCGGAAGCGCGCTACGGAACTGCTCGACGTCGTCGGGCTGGCTTCCGCGCTCGGGAAACGGTACCCGTCCCAGCTCTCCGGCGGCCAGCAGCAGCGCGTCGGTGTAGCCCGGGCGCTCGCCGCCGATCCGCCCGTCCTGCTGATGGACGAACCGTTCAGTGCCGTTGACCCCGTGGTGCGTGATGAACTGCAGCAGGAACTCCTGAGGCTGCAGAAAGACCTCGCAAAAACCATCGTTTTCGTCACGCACGATATCGACGAGGCAACCATTCTCGGCGACAAGGTGGCCGTCTTCGCATTCGGCGGCCGGCTTGCCCAGTACGCCACCCCTGAGGAGATCCTCCGGGCACCGTCCAATGATTTTGTGGCGTCCTTCGTGGGCCGGGACCGTGGTTTCCGCCACCTGGGGTTCACCACGTCCGACGCTGTGACCATCCATCCGGTGCCGACGCTCGTTATGAGTGCCGGCCAGTTCGCCGGCGATCCCGCCGCGGTGACCGACTGGCAGTTGGTGGTGGATCCGGACCTGCGCCCTCTGGGCTGGGCAAGGCCGGGGACGGACTCTGAGCTCATCCCCGGCGGGTCACTCTTCCGCCCCGGCGAGACCCTGCGGCGGGCACTGGACTCGGCACTTTCGTCCCCTTCCGGCCAAGGTGTGGCAGTGGACGGAGACGGCCGGGTCGTGGGGACCGTCAGGGCACAGGAAGTCCTCGGTGTCATAGAAGAAGCCCGCCAGGTCAGGCAGGCTGCTCTCTGATGGAGTGGTTCCTGGCGAACAGCGGCATGGTCACGGGACTGGCAGGCCAGCACCTGGTCCTTGCCCTCATTCCGATGGTCCTGGGGCTGCTTATTTCCATTCCATTGGCGCAGTTGGCGCGGACCCACCCGGCGCTGCGGTCGGTGGTGGTGACCGCCAGTTCATTGCTGTACACCATCCCGTCGCTGGCGCTGTTCATCATCCTGCCCTCGATTCTCGGAACCCGGATCCTGGATCCGCTCAACGTCATTGTTGCCCTGACCATCTACGCGGTGGCGCTGCTGGTCCGGGCCGCGCTGGATGCTTTTGACTCCGTGGAGGAGGATCTCCGGCAGGCTGCCATTGCCATGGGGTACAAGCCTTGGCTCCGCTTTGTCCAGATCGACCTGCCGCTCTCCCTTCCGGTCCTGTTTGCCGGGCTGAGGGTGGTCTCCGTCAGCAACATCTCCCTGGTGAGCGTCGCAGCACTGCTGGGGGTGGGAAACCTGGGCATGCTGTTTACCGACGGACTGCAACGGAATTTCGTCACCGAAGTGGTGGTGGGGATCATCGCCATCCTGGTGCTCGCCCTGCTGATGGATGCCGTGCTGGTCCTCCTTGAAAGGCTGCTGACGCCGTGGACCCGCGCCGCTAAAGGGCTCGGCCCCTCGGCGCCTGTTGGCGCCGGCTACCTGGCCGATGCCAACATCCATGCGGGGGCCGCGCCGTGAACAACATTTTTGTGGACACCCTGGCCTGGATTGCCGATCCCCTGCACTGGACCGGCAGTTCCGGCATCCCCGTCCGGCTCTTGGAGCACCTCCAGTACAGCGGGCTGGTCCTGGTGATTGCCGCTGCCATCGCGGTTCCGGCGGGACTCTACATCGGGCACACAGGGCGTGGACGCGTGGTGGCCGTTGCCGTGGCAGGTGCGCTGCGGGCCCTGCCTACCCTGGGCCTGTTGGTCCTCTTCGCCCTCCTGGCCGGAAGCAGCCTGATGCCACCGGTGTGGGCGCTGGTCATCCTGACCGTGCCGCCGCTCCTTGCCGGAACGTACGCCGGCATTTCGAGCGTGGACAGGGCCGTGGTGGACGCTGCCCGGGCCATGGGCATGACCGAGCTGCAGATCCTGTTCCGGGTTGAGCTGCCCAACGGGCTGCAGGTTATGTTCGGCGGTGTCCGAACCGCCGTTCTGCAGGTCATTGCCACGGTTTCTGTGGTTGCCTATCTGCCCTTGGGCGGGCTGGGTCGCTACCTTTTTGACGGCCTGGTGCTGCAGGACTTTCCGCGGATGCTTGCCGGGTCCTTGCTGATTGCAGGGCTGGCCATCGTTGTTGACCTCATCCTGGCCGCGGTGCAAAGAGTCCTTCGTTCGCCCGGCCTCAAAACCGATCTGCACGGTGGCCACAAGGCCGTCGCTGATCTCCCAGCTGCCGCGCCTGCGCCAGCTGCCGTTCAAGGAGGTACCCCATGAAAGAGAACACCAAGACAATCCTTACCCGCAGGGGACTAGCTGGCATGGCTGCCGGCGTCGGCCTGGCCGTCGCGCTGACAGCCTGCGGCGGGAGTGACCCGTTGGCCACCCCCAGCACCAGCGCCGGAAGCGCCGGCGGCGGATCGTTGGTGGTCGGCTCGGCTGATTTCCCGGAGAGCCAGATCGTGGCTGAGATCTATGCCGGCGCACTGACTGCGGCAGGCGTCACGGCAACCACCAAGCCCAACATCGGTGCCCGCGAAATCTACTTCAAGGCGGTCCAGGACGGTTCTGTTGACCTCGTCCCGGACTACTCAGGCAACCTGCTCTCGCACGTGAATCCTGAAGCTGCCGAGGTCTCGGCCGACGACATCTACAAGGCCCTGCCGGGGAAGCTCCCCGAAGGGCTGGCAGTCCTGGAGGCATCCAAAGCTGAGTCCAAGGACGCCATGGTGGTCACCAAAGCCACCGCAGAGAAGTACCAGCTGAAGTCCATCGAGGACCTGGCCAAAGTCTGCAAGGACCTGACCATGGCGGCCCCGGCCACGTTCGAAACACGGGCCTATGGTCTGCCCGGGCTCAAAGCGAACTACGGCTGCGAACTCAAGGCCCTGAAGCCCTTCAACGACGGCGGCGGCAACCTGACCCTGCAGGCACTGCTGACCGACGACGTCCAGGTCGCTGACATCTACACCACCACACCGTCCATCGCGGACAACGACCTGGTGGTGCTGGAGGATCCCAAAAACAACTTCAAGGCCCAGCAGGTTCTGCCGCTCTACAACAAGGCGAATATGACCGACAAGGCCAAAGACGCGCTCAATGCCGTATCGAAGATCCTGACCACTGACGACCTGCTCAACCTCAACCGCGCAGTCAGCGGCAGCCAGAAGCAAAACGCCAAAGACGCAGCGGCCACTTGGCTCAAGGACAAGGGCATCGTCAAGTAACGCCTGACTCCAAAACGCAAATCACGACGGCGGCTGCCGGACCCGCACGGGCCAGCAGCCGCCGTCGTCCGTGTGTGCGAGGTCTCAACGGAAGTACATCCGTCATATGGCATATTTGATGAATGGCAGAATTCAAGCAGTCCACCAAGCTTCACAACGTCCTTTACGACATCCGTGGACCGATCCTTCAGGCCGCCCAGCAGATGGAGGCGGAGGGTCACCGGATCCTCAAACTGAACATCGGAAACCCGGCCCCGTTTGGATTTGAAGCCCCGGACGCGATCCTGGTGGACATGATCCGTCATCTGCCCCATGCCCAGGGTTACAGCGACTCCCGGGGCATCTTCTCGGCCCGGACCGCCGTCTCCCAGTACTACCAGACGCGCGGAATCCAGAACATCCATGTGGACGATATCTACTTGGGCAACGGCGTCAGCGAACTGATCACCATGTCCCTCATGGCGCTGCTCAACGACGGCGATGAAGTGCTGATCCCCACACCGGATTACCCGCTGTGGACGGCTTCCGTCGCCCTCGCCAGCGGGAAGCCCGTGCACTATCTCTGCGATGAGGAATCAGGCTGGCAGCCGGACCTTGAAGATCTTGAAGCCAAGATCACGCCGCGAACCAAGGGCATCGTGGTGATCAACCCCAACAACCCCACGGGCGCGGTCTATCCGGAAGAGACGCTGAAGAAGATTGTGGCGCTGGCCGAGAAGCACGGCCTGATCCTTTTCGCTGATGAAATCTACGAAAAGATCCTGTACGAGGACGCCGTGCATATCAACATGGCAGCGCTTACGGGCGACGACGTCCTTTGCCTCACCTTCAGTGGGCTGTCCAAGGCCTACCGCGTCTGCGGCTACCGTGCCGGCTGGATGGCCATCTCGGGTCCGAAGAAGGATGCCTCGGACTATCTGGAGGGCATCAGCCTCCTGGCCAACATGCGCCTCTGTGCCAACGTGCCCGCCCAGCATGCCATCCAGACCGCCCTCGGCGGCTACCAGAGCATCAACGACCTTATCCTGCCCGGCGGCAGGCTGCTGGAACAGCGGAACAAGGCCTACGACATGCTCAACGCCATCCCGGGTGTGAGCACGCAGCAGGCCCGTGGCGCGCTGTACCTGTTCCCGCGCCTGGATCCGGAGGTCTTCCATATCCGTGATGACGAGAAATTTGTCCTGGACCTGCTGAGGGAGCAGAAGATCCTGGTGTCACACGGCCGGGCATTCAACTGGGTCCGGCCTGACCACTTCCGCATGGTCACGCTGCCGAACGTCAAGGACATTGAAGAAGCGATCGGACGCATGGGGGACTTCCTTAGCCGGTACCAGGGGAACTAGCCTGTGGTGACGCGCCCTTCGGTGCGGTAACTGCGGACAAAGGAACGCCATGGCCGGTTTGGTTGAGTTCGAGCAGCACCCGTCCCAAACGCTGAAGGTTGGGGATGGCTTCGCCCTGCCGGATGTTGACCCGGATTCCACCCCCGGCTACGCCGGCAACAAGGCCGACGGCCAGGCCCTTTTGGCGGACCTGGACGGGAAACTGGCCGAGCTGCAGGAGAGGCTCTTCGCGGAGTCCCAGTTCGGCGGGAAGAAGCGGATCCTCCTGGTCCTGCAGGCCATGGACACGGCAGGCAAGGGGGGGATCGTCAACCATGTCATGGCCATCATGGATCCGCAGGGTGTCCAGTTCAAGGCCTTCAAAGCACCCACTGACGAGGAAAAATCCTACGACTTCCTTTGGCGGATCGAGAAGGCTGTCCCGGCAGCGGGCATGGTGGGGATCTTCGACCGCTCCCACTATGAGGACGTCCTGATCCACAGGGTCCACAACTGGGCGACGCCCGACGAACTCAAGCGCCGCTACCGGGCCATCAATGAGTTCGAGGCGCGTCAGACCGATGCCGGAACTAAAATCATCAAGGTGATGCTCAACATCAGCAAGGATGAACAGAAGTCGCGGCTCCTGGCCAGGCTGGACAACCCCGCCAAACACTGGAAGTACAGCAGCGCCGACCTGAAGGAGCGGGCCTTCTGGGGCGATTACATGGATGCTTACCAGGCTGCCTTCGAGAACACCAACAGCGAGCTGGCCCCGTGGCACGTGGTCCCGGCCAACAAGAAGTGGTTTGCCAGGATCGCCGTCCAGCAGCTGGTGTTGGCGGCGCTGTCAGACATGAAACTGGAATGGCCCAAAGCGGAGTTCGATGTGGCTACTGAACGCGAACTGACAGAGCGGTCCTAACGCCATCAGCTGAGCCCGTCCGGTTGTCCCGCGGAGCAGGGCTGGTCAGAGCGGCTGGTCGCGGGCTGCAGCGAGCCGCTTGCGGGCGCCCTCCAGCCACTCCTCGCAGCGCTTTGCCAGGGCTTCGCCGCGTTCCCAGAGTGCCAGGGATTCCTCGAGGCTGGCGCCGCCCGCCTCAAGCTTCCCCACCACCTGCACCAACTGTTCGCGGGCTTCCTCATAGCTCAGTGCTTCGATTTCCGGGTCAGGCTTTGTCTCGGGCATGTGCTTCTCCTCGTTGAAATTCCCCAGTGGATGTGGCGCCGAACAGGCCCTGGGCCACGCGGACGGACAACGCAGTTCCCGACGGCGCCTCCGAAGGGTCGCGGACCACAGCGTGGCCGGCAGCCTCAGTGGCACGGGCCGGCCGGCCGTTGGCCAGTTCGACCACCGCGTAGCCGCGGTCCAGCGTCTTTTGCGGTGACAGGGCACGGACCTGGGCCTGCAGGTGAACCAGCTGGTCAGCCGCCCGCACCACCGTTGAACTGACGGCGGCCGATGACCTCCTCAGGAGGCGTTCGATTTCCTCCGCGCGTCCGGTGACCATCGCTTCGGGGGTGGCCAGAACCGGCCGGGAATGGAGTGCAGACAACCGGTCCGATTCCCTGTCCACCAGCCTGCCGATGCTCCCGCGCAGGTGCTCGCGTGCCTGGCGCACGCCGGCCAGTTCCTCGGCAACGTCAGGCACGATCCGCTTGGCAGCATCAGTGGGCGTGGACGCGCGGAGGTCCGCCACGTCGTCGAGAAGGGGACGGTCCGCCTCATGTCCGATGGCGCTGACTACCGGGGTAGCCGTGGTCGCGACGGCACGGACCAGTTCCTCGCTGTTGAAAGGCAGCAGGTCCTCCAACGCTCCGCCGCCCCGGGCGATGACAATGACGTCCACGTCAGGGCGGCCGTCCAGCTCCTGAAGGGCGCGGATGATCTGCGAAACCGCGGTGTTGCCCTGGACCGCCACCTCCCGGATCTCGAACTCGACGGCGGGCCAGCGCAGTGCGGCGTTTTGGACGATGTCTTTTTTGGCGTCGGAGTCCCGTCCGGTAATCAGGCCGATACGGTGCGGGAGCAGCGGCAGCGCTTTCTTTCGTGAATCGGCAAACAGCCCCTCGGCGGCGAGGGCCTGGCGCAACCGTTCGATCCGCGCCAGCAGATCGCCAAGCCCTACAGGCCTGATGTCCCTGACCTGCATATTGAGCCGCCCGGTCTTCAGCCAGAACTCCGGCTTGAGCAAGGCCACCACGCGGGAGCCACGCTCCAGGGGCATGTTCTGGCGGTCCAGAACCTTGGTCCAGACCGACGCCGGCAGGGAAACTTCCGCGTCCACGTCCCGGAGGGTGAGGTACGCGTTGCCGCCGCGGCGGTTCATCTCGATGACCTGGCCCTCGACCCACGCCGACGGCGTGCGGTCGATATGGGCTTTGAGTTTCTGGGACAGCAACTGCAGCGGCCATGGATTGTCCGGGCTGGTCTCAGCGGCTGTGGCAGGCAGCGTGGTGGCAGCAGTGCCTGGCAGGGCGGCCTGTTCAGACATGTCCGCTGCCCCCGGAGGCTGTGGGTGGCGGCATGGTGGTCCTTTGTTCGGCAGGTGGCGGTTCGTGTTTGAATGGCGGCTATCAGTCAACGGACTGCTATCGGAGCTGGCGGTTGCCATTCAACCTTATCCATAAGCTGTATCACCCGAGACTGACATTCTTTGTCCAGACACCAGCCCTATGATGGCTGTGCCGCCGTCAACCAGTGAGGATCTGTTCTTGCGCACTTTCGTTTCAGCCGTCGCCGTCGTCCTGGGCGTTTTACTGTCCGCCCTCGCCGTTCCCGCCATCTGGCTTGACCGCAATGTGGTTCAGGAGGATGGCTTTGTAGCGCTGGCTGCTCCGCTCGGGCAGGACGCAGAATTCCAGCAGCGGCTCGCCGAGGCCGCTGTGGGCACCATAGACACGGGGGCCATTCCGGATGCCCTGGCAGGTCTGGTCAGGCCGGTGCTCGAGGCTGCTGCGGGTTCCCTCTCAGCGTTGCCCGGCTATCCGGCGGCCTGGGAGGAGACACTGCGGAAGAGCCACCGGCTCAGCTTCGCCGGACCTGCATCCGCTCCTGCCGAACCGGACTCCCAATCGTCGCTCACCCTGGACGTGGCGCCACTGGTCGCGCTGGCGACGGAGGAGCTCGCGAGGACCACCGGCCTGCCGCTAACTGTGCCGGAGCAGACGCTGGTCAACGTTGGAGAGCCGGAGCAGCGCCAGCTGGTCGAGAGGGTGTCCGCCTACTCGCCGCTCGGCTACTCCCTTGCCATCGGAGCGGGAATTGCCTTTGCGCTTGCGCTGGTTTCCGCCCGCCGTCGCTGGACAGTGGTTTTCGCTGTGGGACTTGCGGCGCTGGTACTGGCCGGCCTGTGGTCTGCCGGCTCGCAACTCACCAGGGATGCTGTCTTGGGGACGGCGAGCGGCAACGGGCTTGCGGATATGTTCAAGGATGCGTTTGTGGCGGCCGCTTCCAGCAGCTTCCAATCCTGGGTCGGTGGTGCCGCGATAACCGGCGGTGTGCTTGTCGCGGCGGCCCTTGTGCTCCGGATCGCCTCGCCGGGGCGGCGGCCCTCAAGCCGGTAGCATGGAGGGATGACTTCCTCAGCTGTGCCCCTCTCGATGCCAACTGTCCCGCGCAGGCGGCGCTCGCCGGAGGAGGTAGCCGCCGCGGCTCCGGTGACCGGTCCCAAAAAGGTACTCCTGGCTGCGCCACGCGGCTATTGCGCCGGTGTGGACCGAGCCGTGATCGCCGTAGAGAAGGCCTTGGAGCACTACGGTCCGCCGGTGTACGTCCGGAAGCAGATCGTGCACAACGTCCACGTGGTGAGCTCGCTGGAGGCACAGGGCGCCATCTTCGTCGATGAAACTGACGAGGTCCCGGAAGGCGCCCTGGTGATCTTTTCCGCCCATGGCGTATCGCCGGCCGTCGTCCAGTCAGCCGAGGACCGCGGTCTGCGCACCATTGACGCCACGTGCCCCTTGGTGACGAAGGTTCATAAGGAAGCTGTGAGGTTCGCCAAAGATGACTTCGACATCCTGCTGATCGGCCACGATGGTCACGAAGAAGTTGAAGGGACAGCCGGCGAAGCCCCGGAACACATCCAGATCATTAACGGTCCCCACGAAGTGAACAAGGTAACCGTCAGGGATCCAGAAAAGGTCATCTGGCTCTCCCAGACCACCCTCAGCGTGGACGAGACCATGGAAACGGTCCGCCTGCTGAAGGATCGGTTCCCCACCCTGCAGGATCCGCCCAGCGACGACATCTGCTACGCCACCACCAACCGTCAAGTGGCCATCAAGAAGATTTCCCCCCAGGCTGACCTGGTCATTGTGGTGGGATCGGCCAACTCCTCGAACTCGGTCCGCCTGGTGGAAGTTGCATTAGAATACGGTGCCAAGGCCTCCTACCGCGTGGACTTCGCCAACGAAGTCGACGAGGCATGGTTTGAAGGCGTGGCAACGGTCGGAGTCACGTCAGGGGCGTCCGTTCCGGAGGTCCTGGTCAACGACGTCCTGCGCCTGCTGGCCGACTACGGCTATGGCTCCGTGGAAGAAGTTGTCACGGCCGAGGAAGACCTCCTTTTCTCGTTGCCCAAGGAGCTCCGCGCAACCCTGAAGGAAGCCGGAGACGTCAGCCGGGCGCTCGGCGGACGCCGCTCCCGCAACTGATATCTTCCGCTATTTGCATCTTCCGTGATTGACGTGTCCCGTGCCTGACCAGTCCCGCCGCTTGCCCACGCGTCAGGCGGCTGCTTCGTCCTGCTGAAACTCCGGGGCCGCCAATGAACGCGGCGTGACCTCGAGTGCCGGCGGAGTGAGCAATCCGGATTCATCCATGGCATTGAGCTTCCGTGCCGTCGGAAGGATCCGGGCTTCCAGGGTGCCGATCATGGAGTTGTATCGGTCCACCGAAGACTTCAGGGAAGAACCCAGCTTGCCCACGTTTTCCCCGAGCGTTCCCATGCGTTCGTACAGCTGACGCGCGAGGTCGAACAGTTCGCGCGCACTGTCCGTCAGCACATCCTGGCGCCACGTGAAGGCCACCGATTTGAGCACCGCAAGCAGGGTGCTTGGCGAGGCGAGCACCACATTCCTCGACAGTGCATGGTCCAATAGGGTCGCATCAGCCGTCAAGGCTGCCGCCAGGATGGATTCGGCCGGCAGGAAGCAGATGACCAGCTCGGGGGAGTTCCCGGGGATGTCCCAGTACTTCTTGCTGCTGAGCGAGTCCACATGGGCCCGCAGCGCCTTGGCATGGGCAGCCAGCAGGGATTGCTGGCTGCCGGGGTTCCCCGCAGTGCCCGAATCCTGCCTTGCCCCCAGCTCCTGGGCTTCCAAGTAAGACGACAACGGCACTTTGGCGTCCACCACCAGCTGCTTCTCGCCCGGCAGCTGGACGACGAGGTCGGGGCGGACCGCTGAATCGGATCCGGCGCTGTGGACCTGCTCCAGGAAATCCACGTGCTTGAGCATCCCGGATGCTTCAACCACCCGGCGCAATTGAACTTCACCCCACTGTCCACGCGCACTGTTGGAGCGCAGGGCCGACTCAAGGGCATGGGTGGAACGGATCAGCTGGGCATCGGACAGCCTGGCCTCCTGCAGTTGTTGCGCCAGCTGGCCGTACTGTTCAAGGCGGTCACGTTCCAACAGGGCCACCTGCTGCTGCACCGCCGTCAGCTTTTCCGCCACCGGGGCGAGTGCACGGAGTACGCTCCCGTCCTGGCTGCGGGACTCGCCGAGCTCCCGGTTCTGCAGGGAGAGGAGGCGGCGCTCCGCATCTGCGGCGGCGAACTGCGCGCTGACCTCGGAAAGGCGCGAAGAGACGGCGTCGAAGTCTTCCTCCAGGGCACGACTGTGCCGGCGTAAGGAAAAGTAGGCGGCGGCGGCGCCGGCGACGGCACCCACCAGCAGCATCAACAGGGCAAGAATCAGGGCTAAAGCATCCATATCCTCACTGTGGCACGACCCTGTGACAATTTACGGAAGCGACATATTCGACCCTGCGTCCACCAAGGCGCCGACACTGCTGGAGACGGCCTGGGGCCCATGCCCCCCGCAACCGGTAGAATCAATGCTCGTGGCTCTTACTATTGGCATCGTCGGACTGCCCAACGTCGGCAAATCAACTCTCTTCAACGCACTGACCCGCAACCAGGTGCTCGCGGCGAACTATCCATTCGCAACGATCGAACCCAATGTCGGCGTCGTGAACCTCCCTGATCCCCGGCTGAAGCAGCTCGCGGAGATCTTTGGCTCGCAGCGCCTGTTGCCGGCTCCGGTGTCCTTCGTGGATATCGCCGGAATCGTGAAGGGGGCGTCCGAGGGCGAAGGCCTGGGCAACAAGTTCCTAGCCAACATCCGTGAGGCCGAGGCCATCGCCCAGGTGGTACGGGTATTTGATGATCCCGACGTCATCCACGTCGACGGCAAGGTGGATCCCCGCTCGGATATGGAAACCATCAACACCGAGCTGATCTTGGCTGACCTTCAGACCATCGAAAATGCGCTTCCCCGGATCGAAAAAGAAGTCAAGATCAAGAAGCGGGAAGCCGCCGAGCTGGCAGCCATCGAGGCTGCGCAGGCGGTCCTGGAACGCGGCGACACCATATTCTCCTCGATCAAGAGCGACAAGCTGGAGATGGGGCACCTCAAGGAGCTCAGCCTCCTGACCGCCAAGCCGTTCATCTACGTCTTCAACGCCGACGAAGGCATTCTGGGCAGTCCGGAGCAGCAGGACGAACTGCGGGCCATGGTGGCCCCGGCCGACGCCATCTTCCTTGATGCGAAGCTCGAATCCGACCTCGTGGAGCTGGACGAGGAGGAGGCGCGCGAAATGCTGGAAATGAACGGCCAGGACGAGTCCGGCCTCGACCAGCTGGCACGCGTGGGCTTCCACACCCTGGGCCTCCAGACCTACCTCACGGCCGGTCCGAAGGAAACGCGCGCCTGGACCATCCACCAGGGCGACACCGCGCCGCAGGCAGCAGGCGTCATCCACAGCGACTTCCAGCGAGGCTTCATCAAGGCAGAAGTGGTTTCCTTCCATGACCTCATCGAGGCAGGGTCCATGGCTGAAGCCAAGTCCCGCGGCAAGGTTCGCATTGAAGGCAAAGAGTACGTGATGGCTGACGGCGATGTGGTCGAGTTCCGCTTCAACGTCTGATGTGACCAATTTTCCCGCGTAAACAGTGAGTTTAGGCTAGGCCAGTCCGCACAGAGTCCGCAGGAATTTCGAGAGCTTCCGTCATCATGGCTCCGGCCGCGGACCTTGTGCGGTCTTCCGCCGTCGGCCACAGGTGCGAATACGTGTCCAGGGTGGTGGTTGCCTTGGCATGGCCTAGTGCCCGTTGGACCGTCACGACGTCACAGCCGGCCGCTATCAGCCCGGACGCGTAGAAGTGCCTCAAGTCGTGCAAGCGGACGCCTGAGAGCCCCGCAGCCTTGACCGTCTTGCGCCACCAGTAGCCCGTCGTGTTCTGGTGCGGAGGCAGCCCACCATCGCCGATGAACAGCCATTGATGGACGCTATGCACTCCAATGTGCTCGACGTGTTGGGCGAGCATCTGCACCAGACCGTCAGGGATATGCACCAGGCGCTCTGAACCATACTTCGGGGGAGTGATGCTGACCTCACCCTTGCCCGCACGCTGCACCTGCCGCTGGACTTTCAGCGTGCGCCTGAGGAAGGCAATGTCAGTGAGCTGCACCGCCGCGGCCTCGCCCAGCCGAAGGCCCGCGAAAGCGCACATGGCTACAACCGGCCGCAGGGTATAGATCGCCGGAATGAGTCCTGGCCCAGCGGGAAACAGCGCAGGTGTGCTAAATGCGCTCAGCAGTCCCGCCATTTGGAAGATAAGCATGCTGTCTATTATCTTTGTGTGAGCATCTTTCACGTCCCCCAATATGTGAGGCTGCAGAGAAAGACCCCCACGTAACTTGACTCGTGCCGTGGGGGTTTTTTGCTGCCCGGCACCACCCGAACAAGAATGCCCTGTCGTGCCTATCGGGTAACGTCCGCGCCATGGTGAAGATAGACGTTGAAGCAGTAGGAAAGATGCTGGATGACCTGCTGGCGCCGGTGGTGCGGTCCCCGCATGAGGACATGGAACCTGACTACGAGTTCTTGCCGGTGCCCGCCGGCGGTGCTACTTGGCCTCAGTCGGCAGGCTATTGAACCAGGTAACTAGGTCCTCATGCGCGATAAGTGCTTTCGTGTTGGCATATCGGGCCAGCAGGTAAATTGTCCGCGATCTGATCCCGCAGGGTGCGCGAGCTCAGTCCGACTCTGGCTGCGGCCTCATCGACGCTATAAGCAATCTTCCGCGTCGTGTGGCAAGGGCAGCAGTTGGCGTGCTGGTAGGCCTTTCATTCAGTCATGCGGCCCAGTCTGGCACAGCCTTCAGTCCGCAGAAAGTCCGCAAGAGGTCCAGAAGGGTGCAGTTTTAGGCGACATTGGCCCACCCCTTGAGCCGCTAGAATTCAAGGAAAACAACGACCTTCAACGTTGCGCGGGTATATAAGGTAGGTTCCGCTTCAACGTCTGATTCCGGACAGGCAAAGGAGACGGCATGCCCGTGAGGCGTCTGATTCAGGTCATCACCGGGGCCGTCGCTGCGGCGCTGGTTATCTCGGGTTGCTCCGCTTCGGGGGGAGCGCCTCCGGTGGTGGTCGGTGAGACGAACCGCGGCGGCAGCGTCACCGTGGCCGAGGTGAATGCCTTTACCTCCTTCAACCCGTTCAGTGCCGACGGAAACACGGACATCAACACCAAGATCGGCCACATTACTCATTCCGGGTTCTACTACGTGGATGACACCGAAAAGGTGGTCCGGAACGAGAAATTCGGCCGGTACGAAAAGATCTCCGACAAGCCGCTGAAGGTGAAGTACACCGTCAATGAGGGTGTGAAATGGTCCGACGGCGAAGCCATCGACGCCGGCGACCTCCTCCTGTCCTGGACAGCCGGCTCGGGCTACTTCGACGACGCTGAACCCCAAGCGGGGACCGGCACATCGTACTTTTCGGCCGCAGCTGACAAGAGCGGCCTGGCGGCCACCGCACTCCCGGAGATCGGCAGCGACGGGCGTTCCATCACCCTGGAATACGCCGAGCCGTACGCGGATTGGGAAGTATCGTTCGACGTCGGGCTCCCCGCCCATGTTGTCGCCGCCAAAAGCGGCCTCAACGACGAAGACGATCTCGTCGACCTGATCAGGGACTCGCCCCGGGGTGACTCCAAACAGCCCTTGGTCAACGCCCCGCTGAAGCGGGTCAGCGACTTCTGGAACTCAGGCTTCGACACCAAGACGCTTCCTGATGACCCTGCCATGTACCTTTCCAGCGGCCCCTACATTGTCAGGGACATCGTTCCGGACGCCTCGATCCGGCTGGTCCGGAACAGGGACTATGTCTGGGGACCGGAGCCCTACCTGGATGACATCACCGTACGGTTCACCGGTGCCGCCTCTACCGCCATCGCCGCGCTCAGGAACGGCCAGGCGGACATCATCGCCCCGCAGCCCTCTGCCGCTACCGAAAGCCTCTTCGACGGACTGGTGGAGCAGGGCAATACCGTCCAGCGCTACAGCCAGTCCGGTTACGACCACCTCGATCTCAACTTTTCGGGACCGTTCGCGGACAAGGACGTCCGGGAAGCGTTTTTGAAGACCGTTCCGCGGCAGGAGATCGTGGATGACGTGGTGGGCGGATTCGTCGCCGACGCGAAACCGCTGGACTCACACGTCTTCCTGCCCGCCCATCCGAAGTATCCGGATGCCGTGAAGGACAACGGTTCGGCCGAATACTCCGACCTTGACATCCAAGGCGCAAAGTCGCAATTGCGCGATGCTGCTCCGACGGTCCGCATCCTGTACAACAGGGACAACCCCAACCGGGTGCGGGCCTTTGCCCTGATCCGCGACTCGGCCCGCCTCGCCGGATTCACGGTTGAAGACGCGGGCCTCGGCAGCTCGGACTGGGTAAAAGCGCTCGGCGGCGGCAGTTACGACGCCGCCATCCTCGGCTCTATCGGCCCCGCGGTCGGCGTCAGCCGCGTCCCGCAGATATTCAAAACCGGAGGCGGCAGCAACTTCAACGGATTTTCCGACGGCGACGCGGACAAGGCGATGGAGCAGCTGGCCGGCACCACGGACCTGGCAAAGCAGGACGAACTGTTGGCCGACACTGACAAACGCGTGTGGCGAAGCGCCTACGGGCTGCCGCTCTACCAGACCACTGGAACCGTCGCTTTCAGCAGTCGCGTGACGGGTATCAAGCCCAGCTCCGGCCCTTTGGGCGTCTGGTGGAATGTGTGGGAGTGGCACCTGAAATAGACCGTCCTGGCGGCTTGTCGCTGTTGTGGCAGCCCGGCCCCGTCCTCGATTCGCAGCATCTCCTACCGACGAGTAGCATGTGACTTGCGCAACTTCCGGGGACCGGCTAGTTGTTCACGGTTAACTGGTTACGGTTTAGCAACGGAGTACCACTATTTGGACTTTGTGCGGTTAGGCTACTCGTATATGTAGGCCAGGTCACAGTGGGAACCTGTGACGGGCCTGCCGGGGAGCAAAAGATTTCCCCTGAATATCTCCCACAACTCATAGGAGGCGGAATGCGTTTCACGCGCACTTCCAAAGCACTCGGCATGGTGGCGATCGCTGCCCTTGCCCTGACCGGCTGCGGCGCTGGAGGCGGCAGCAATGACGGTGCCAGCCAGTCGGCCGGCGATCCCAACAAGGTGATCACCGCGTACAGCAACGAACCACAGAACCCTTTGCTGCCGGCAAATACGAACGAAGTTTACGGCGGCCGCGTTGTCGAGCTGCTCTTCGAAGGCCTTCGCAGTTACGACGCCGACGGCAAGCCGGTCAACTCGCTTGCAGAGTCCATTGAGTCGCCTGACGCGCAGAACTGGACCATCAAGGTCAAGCAGGGCCAGAAATTCACGAACGGCGAAGCGATCACCGCCAAGACGTTTGTTGATTCTTGGAACTTCGCGGCGAACTCCAAAAACCTGCAGAACAACGGATTCTTCTTCGAGTCCATCGAGGGCTATGCAGATGTCTCGGCCGTGACCACCGAAACAGCAGCTGATGGCAAGACCACCACCACGCCGGCGCCCACCGCCGAAGCGATGTCAGGTCTGACGGCTACAGACGATTCGACCCTCGTGGTGAAGCTGGCACAGCCGGAAGCTGACTGGTCGCTCCGCCTTGGCTACTCAGCGTTCTTCCCGCTGCCGTCCGCAGCGTTGGCGGATCCGAAGACCTTCGGCGAAAACCCGGTAGGCAACGGTCCGTACAAGTTCGAAAAGAGCGGTTCCTGGGTACATGACCAGTCGATCTCCCTCGTCAAGAACGCTGAATACAGCGGTCCCCGCGAATCGAAGAACGGCGGCGTGACCTTCAAGTTCTACACCGATCCGGGCCCCGCATACACGGATCTTCAGGGCAACAACCTGGACGTCACCGACGTATTGCCGTCCAACGCACTGAAGACTTATGTCACGGACTTCCAGGACCGCAACGCCACCAAGGCCGTGGCCACCAACTCCACCCTGAACATCCCGGGTTACAACCCGAACTTCCAGGGTGAAGCCGGCAAGCTGCGCCGCCAGGCTCTGTCCTACGCCATCAACCGCGAAGAGATCGCCAAGGTAGTCTTCAACGGCACCCGCACCCCGGCCAAGGCTTACGCCCCGCCGGTCATCGATGGCTTCAAGGAAGACCTTAAGGGCAGCGAAATCCTCACGTTCGATGCTGCCAAGGCCAAGGACCTGTGGGCCCAGGCTGACAAGATCCAGCCGTACGACAGCTCCAAGCCGCTGCAGATTGCCTCCAACACTGATGGTGGCAACAAGGAATGGATTGACGCCGTAGCCAACGGCTTCAAGAACAACCTCGGCATCCAGGCCGAAATCCAGCCCTTCGCCAAGTTCGCTGAAGTACTGAACCTGCGCAAGTCCCAGTCCCTCCCGGGTCTGAGCCGCGCCGGCTGGCAGGGCGACTACCCGTCGCTGTACAACTTCCTCGGACCGGTCTGGGCAACAGGCGCATCCTCCAACTACGAGAAGTACTCGAACCCCGAGTTCGACAAACTGCTCCAGGAAGGGCTTGCCGCCAAGACCACCGGTGCGGCGAACGACAAGTTCAACCAGGCCCAGGAGATCCTCTTCGAGGACCTTCCCGGACTGCCGCTCTGGGATTATACAAAGCCGATCGTGTGGAGCGAAAACGTAGTGAAGGCCGAAACCGGCTGGAACGGCGGAATCCTCTACTACAACATCACGGCCAAGTAGTCTCCAGGATCTAACTTGCCGCCAGGCAAATGGGGGTCCGGCACAAAGCCGGGCCCCCATTGTCCTGCACGGCAGGAAGGCACAAATGAAACACCTCTCTTCGCATCCAGAAGGCTGGTGATCCGGTGGTCCGCTTTATTCTGCGACGACTCCTCCAAGTGATCCCCGTCTTCATCGGCACCACACTTTTGGTCTACTACATGGTCTTCGCCCTTCCCGGCGATCCCATTGCGGCGCTCTTCGGAGACCGCCAGCCCCCGCAGGCAGTCATCGATACCCTGCGCAGCCAGTACCACCTGGACGAACCTTTCTGGGTCCAGTACGGACTCTTCCTGCAGAACCTCTTCACCTTCAACCTCGGCAACGACTTCACCGGCCAGCCCATCGCGGCAAGCTTGGCGCGGGTCTTCCCCGTCACGGCGATGCTCGCCGCTGAAGCACTGGCCATCCAGGCAATCTTCGGCGTAGCCTTTGGCGTCTTCGCCGGCCTCCGCCGTGGCGGCTGGTTTGACTCCACCGTCCTGGTAGTTTCGCTGGTTGTCATCGCGGTCCCCACATTCGTTCTGGGTTTTGTTTTTCAACTCGTCTTTGGCGTACAACTCGAATGGGCGAAACCCACCGTCGGCGCCAACGCCGATTGGGGCAGCCTGCTGCTTCCGGCAGTGGTCCTGGGCCTGGTGTCGTTCGCCTATGTTCTCCGCCTGACGCGCGCCTCTGTCAGCGAAAACATGAATGCCGACTACGTGCGAACTGCCACCGCCAAAGGCCTGTCACGGCCCCGGGTGGTCATCGCACACATCCTGCGTAACTCGTTGATTCCGGTGGTCACGTACCTGGGCGCCAACCTTGGCGGTCTGATGGGCGGTGCGATCGTGACGGAGGGCATCTTCAACGTCCCCGGCGTCGGCAACAAGCTCTACCAGGCCGTCCTGCGCAGCGAAGGCCCCACCATCGTCTCCATCGTCAGCGTACTGGTGCTGGTCTTCGTGGTGGCCAACCTGCTCGTTGATCTCCTGTATGCCTGGCTTGACCCGAGGATCCGTTATGACCAGTAATATCAGCCACTTTGTGGCGCCCATCGACGAAACTCCGTTGCTGGCAACCGACACCGTCAAGACTGACCAGGCACCGCTGAGTCTGTGGTCGGACGCCTGGCGCAAGCTTCGCCGTCGTCCGCTGTTCATTATTTCGGCGCTGCTCATCCTGGCACTTGCCGTGGTGGCGCTGTTCCCGGGCCTTTTTTCGTCCGTCGCTCCGAACGACGGCTGCGTACTGGCCAACTCGGAAGGCGGCCCCACGGACGGTCATCCCTTCGGCTTCACCTTCCAGGGCTGCGACATCTATTCCCGTGTGGTCCACGGAACCCAGGCTTCGCTTTCAGTGGGTCTGCTCTCCGTGCTCTGCGTCCTGGTTATCGGTGTGACCGTGGGAGCCCTTGCGGGCTACTACGGCGGCTGGATCGATGCCGTGCTTGCCCGCCTCGGCGACATCTTCTTTGCGCTGCCCCTGATTCTTGGTGCACTGGTGATCACCCAGTTGCCCTTTTTCCGTGAAAACAAGAGCGTTTGGAGCGTCGTGTTTGTCATTTCGCTGCTGGCATGGCCGCAGATGGCACGCATCACGCGCGGCGCGGTCATTGAAGTGCGCAATGCCGACTTTGTCACGGCCGCCCGCTCACTGGGCGTTTCAAAGTTTGGCGCGCTGGTCCGCCACGTCCTCCCTAACGCCCTGGCACCGATTATCGTCCTGGCCACCCTCGAACTGGGCGTCTTCATCGTGGCGGAAGCCACCCTGTCCTTCCTGGGCATCGGCCTGCCGCAGAGCATCATGTCCTGGGGAAACGACATCGCCGGTGCACAGGCTTCAATTCGAACCAGGCCGGAAATCATGCTCTATCCGGCGGCGGCGCTGTCCATTACCGTGCTGAGCTTCATTATGCTCGGCGACGCGGTCCGTGACGCCCTCGATCCCAAGAGCCGGCAGCGATGAGAGAGAAAGAGATGACTGCTCCAGAAATCCACATCGATGAGGCCGGATCTGCGGGAGTGAAGCCACTGCTGGAAATCCGCGACCTGGCCATCACGTTCACCACCGGCAGCGGTGAAGTCCAGGCCGTCCGCAACGCGCACCTCACCATCATGCCGGGAGAAACCGTGGCAATCGTGGGGGAGTCGGGCTCAGGCAAGTCGACTACGGCACTCGCAGCCATCGGCCTGCTGCCCAATAACGGCCGCGTTTCCGCCGGACAGATCCTGCTCGACGGCGAGGACATCGCCCACGCCACGGAGCAGCGGATGATCGAACTGCGAGGCAATACGATCGGCATGGTCCCGCAGGACCCCATGTCCAACCTGAACCCGGTCTGGAAGATCGGCTACCAGGTCAAGGAAACTCTCCGCGCCAACGGCAGGCCCAGCGGCCCGGATGACATCGCCCAGGTACTGTCCGAGGCGGGACTGCCGGATGCCCACCGGCGCGCCAAACAGTACCCGCATGAGTTCT
Organism: Pseudarthrobacter adonitolis; assembly: GCF_055412845.1. Classification (NCBI taxonomy): domain Bacteria; kingdom Bacillati; phylum Actinomycetota; class Actinomycetes; order Micrococcales; family Micrococcaceae; genus Pseudarthrobacter; species Pseudarthrobacter adonitolis. The sequence continues at coordinate 370,335 of NZ_JBVAYW010000001.1, forward strand.
CCGGGGGGATGCGCCAGCGCGCCCTCATTGCCATCGGACTGTCCTGCCAGCCGCGCCTGCTGATCGCGGATGAGCCGACGTCGGCACTGGACGTCACGGTCCAGCGGCAGATCCTGGATCACCTGGACACCATGACCACGGACCTGGGTACAGCCGTCCTGCTGATCACCCATGACCTGGGGCTGGCCGCAGAACGGGCGGACAAAGTTGTGGTGATGTACCGGGGGCAGGTGGTGGAGGCTGGGCCTTCGCTGGCGTTGCTCCAGAATCCGCAGCACCCGTACACCAAGCGGCTGGTTGAGTCTGCGCCGTCACTGGCGAGCCGAAGGATTCAGGTCGCCAAGGAACAGGGTCTCGAAGCGTCAGACCTTCTGGCTCCTGCTGCGGAGGCAGCTGCCGCGGACAACTTCCTGCAGATCCAGGACCTGCGCAAGGTCTACAAGCTCCGCCAGGGCCTGGGGAAAACGACGGACTTCGCGGCTGTTGACGGGGTGAGCTTCGATGTTAAGCGGGGCACCACCACGGCTATCGTGGGGGAGTCCGGCTCGGGCAAATCCACCGTGGCAAAGATGGTGCTGCAACTCGAAAAGCCTACCGACGGGAAGATCCTTTTCGACGGCGTCGACACCTCGCTGTTGAAGTCCTCGGAACTGTTCAAGTTCAGGCGGCGAGTACAGCCGATTTTCCAGGATCCATACGGCTCCCTGGACCCGATGTACAACATCTTCCGCACCATCGAGGAGCCCTTGCGGGTCCACAAAATCGGTGACGCCGCCAGCCGTGAAAAGAAGGTCCGCGAACTCCTGGACCAGGTGGCCCTACCTCAGTCGACCATGCTGCGGTACCCGAATGAACTCTCCGGTGGCCAGCGTCAGCGCATTGCGATTGCGCGGGCCCTGGCCCTGGACCCCGAGGTGATCATCTGCGACGAAGCCGTGTCCGCGCTGGACGTGCTGGTCCAGGCGCAGGTACTCAACCTGCTTGCGGACCTGCAGGCCAATCTCGGGCTGACCTACCTCTTTATCACCCATGACCTGGCTGTGGTGCGGCAGATCGCCGACCACGTCTGTGTGATGGAAAAGGGCAAGCTGGTGGAGACCGGTTCCACGGACGATGTCTTCGAGTCCCCTCAACAGGAGTACACCAAGGCACTGCTCAACGCCATTCCCGGTGCGAAGCTGATGCTTCCGCCCGAAGTGGCCTGATACGGCCGCAGTATTCCGGGTTAAGGATGGAGCCGGTGCCTCAGGGCACCGGCTCCATCGCCTTTAACGGACTGTTCGTCGGATAAGAGTCTGTTTAGTCCGCCGGGGTTGCTGCGGAAGCTGCCACCGGTATTGTGTCGTCCAGCGGTGGGCCTTCGAGCCCCAACTGCCGAAGCCTGGATTCAAGCAGCCCGCCCAGTGACCTGCGGCCTGCGGCATCCATGTGGACGGCATCTGCCAGGTTCTTCGCGAGGTTGTATTTCGACAGCCAGTCGCCCACGCCCACAAAAGGTATGCCGTGCCGGGCCGCCGCGGTACCCAGCAGCGCGTCCACCTGCGTCCTGCGCCCGCCGCCGTGGTCGGCGCCGCGGGCCAGGGTGCCGATCATGGCCATCCCGACGCCTGGATAGCGGTCCCGGAGTGCGCCGATCAGACGGTCGGCGTTGGCCACGATCTGGGCATCGGTAGCACCGCGCGCGGCGTCGTTGCCGCCGCCCTGGATGACGATCAGCGCGGGTGTCCCGTACGGCAGCTTCCAGTCGCCGCGCTTTAAGGCGTCGATGTAGTTGCCCGTTTTGCCGTTGGACGCCACGAATCCCGTTCCGCCGAGCCCGCAGAAGTGGACCTTGTAGCCAACGGCGGCAAGGCCAAGACGCGGCCAGCCGTCAGCGGGCTCGGATTGGGAATCGCCGATCAGGAGGGCAGTGTGGCGCATATCCGGCACCACCACCTCGTCACGCCCGCTGGCCGGGTTGCGGTACACAGAACCGGCAGGCAGGCCGATCGGATCGCCGCCGCGGGCCTGGTATGCGCCGGCCGCGGCCGCCTGTACCGGGGACGGCGCGCCGGAATCCGGGGTGGCTGCTGGGGCCTGTCCGCAGCCGCCCAGGAGCGCGGCTACCGCGATTCCAGATGCGACAAAGCGGGTCAGAGCCGAGGCATTTCGCATCAGGGGTTCTCCGGGCTTGCTGTGGCTATCAGAGCAATGATGTGGCATCCAGTCACAAAAATCCAGTGAGCTTGGTCACTCTTTGGGGCGTGGCGCGCCGAAACTACCCGCCGGCCGAACTGTGCCGATCCGAGATTTTTAGGCCAACAATAGGCTCAGCGTTTAGAATGAGGGAAGGAGCCCTGTGTTATTGGGCTAATCCGTCGTGCGTTCCGGTTGGAAATGTCGCGATACAACAGCTGACTTCACCACTGAATCGAGCAATCACGCATGTCTGAAACCACCACCAACACCGCGGTAGCCACTGCATCACGCAGTGACCTCCGCAACGTCGCGATCGTGGCCCACGTTGACCACGGCAAGACCACTCTGGTCGATGCCATGCTCAAGCAGACCAACTCCTTTGCCGAACACAACCACCTCGAAGACCGCGTCATGGACTCCGGTGACCTGGAGCGCGAAAAGGGCATCACCATCCTGGCCAAGAACACCACCGTGGCCTACAACGGACCGTCCTCCAACGGTGAAACCATCACCATCAACGTCATCGACACCCCCGGCCACGCCGACTTCGGCGGCGAAGTAGAGCGCGGTCTGTCCATGGTGGACGGCGTTGTACTCCTCGTTGACGCTTCCGAGGGCCCGCTGCCCCAGACCCGCTTCGTGCTGCGCAAGGCCCTGGCCGCGCACCTGCCGGTTATCCTCCTCGTCAACAAGACGGACCGCCCCGACGCCCGCATCGAGGAAGTTGTCCACGAGTCGATGGACCTCCTCCTGGGCCTCGCCTCGGACCTCGCCGACGAAGTTCCGGACCTGGACCTGGACAAGATCCTCGAAGTGCCGGTCGTCTACGCAGCAGCGAAGGTAGGCCGCGCTTCCCTGGACCAGCCCGCCGACGGCTCCGCTCCGGACAATGAGGACCTTGAGCCGCTGTTCAAGACCATCATCGAGCACATCCCGGCTCCGACATACAACCCGAACGGCGTGCTCCAGGCACACGTCACCAACCTGGATGCCTCCCCGTTCCTGGGCCGTCTTGCCCTGCTGCGCATCTACAACGGCACCCTTCGCAAGGGCCAGACCGTTGCCTGGGCGCGCGCCAACGGAGAGCTCAAGAACGTCAAGATCACCGAACTGCTGGCCACCAAGGCACTGGACCGTGTTCCCACCGAGTCTGCAGGCCCGGGCGAAATCGTCGCCGTCGCCGGCATCGAGGAAATCACCATTGGTGAAACCCTGACCGATGTCGACAACCCGCAGCCGCTGCCGCTGATCACCGTGGACGATCCCGCGATCTCCATGACCATCGGTATCAACACCTCGCCGCTGGCCGGCCGGGTCAAGGGCGCCAAGGTCACGGCCCGCCAGGTTAAGGACCGCCTGGACAAGGAACTGATCGGTAACGTCTCCATCAAGGTTCTCCCCACCGAGCGTCCCGACGCCTGGGAAGTACAGGGCCGTGGCGAGCTCGCGCTGGCCATCCTGGTCGAGCAGATGCGCCGTGAAGGCTTCGAACTGACTGTCGGCAAGCCGCAGGTTGTCACCCGGACCGTCGACGGCAAGATCCACGAGCCGATGGAACACATGACCATCGACGTTCCGGAAGAGTACCTCGGCGCCGTCACTCAGCTGATGGCCGCCCGCAAGGGCCGCATGACCAACATGGCCAACCACGGCACCGGCTGGTGCCGCATGGAGTTCATCGTTCCGGCCCGTGGCCTGATCGGGTTCCGCACCAAGTTCCTCACGGACACCCGCGGCGCCGGCATCGCAGCCTCCATCTCCGAGGGCTACGAGCCCTGGGCCGGCCCGATCGAGTACCGCACCAACGGTTCGATGGTGGCCGACCGCGCCGGAGTTGTGACGCCGTTCGCCATGATCAACCTGCAGGAACGTGGCTCCTTCTTCGTTCGCCCCACCTCCGAGGTTTACGAAGGCCAGATCGTCGGCGAGAACTCCCGCGCCGACGACATGGACGTCAACATCACCAAGGAAAAGAAGCTCACCAACATGCGTGCCGCTTCCTCGGACACCTTCGAGAACCTGACGCCGCCGCGCGACCTCACCCTGGAAGAGTCCCTCGAATTCGCCCGCGAAGACGAGTGCGTCGAGGTCACCCCGGAGTCCATCCGCATCCGGAAGCTCATCCTGGACGTCAACCAGCGCGCCAAGTCCACCCGGGCACGCGCCAAGGCCTAGTCCTAAATAGCACGTAACTGAAGCTGCCGGTACGGCAGGCGGGAATCCCGCCGTCGTGCCGGCAGTTTCCTTTATGTCAGGAAAGCGTCAGTTGCGGACGCGGGCTGGGCGCCGCTCCGGCGCCGGTGGCACCTCCTTGGCAGCCACCACCAGGTCCAAAGGGATAACGACGTCGGCCTTCCGCGTGCGGACTGTGCAGCCGCCGTCGTCAGTGGCCACCAGATGCCCCAAGGCATCGGTCAGGCCGCCGTCGATCCGGTAACGGACCACAACCCGTGTTCCGGGCGGAGCGGTGGCCAGAAATTCTCGGGGCGTAGGCTGGGCGGGACTCACCAGTTCATACTAAGGTGGCCCGCTAGGTTCGCGTGGACGGGCTGGGAGATAATAGGCTCGGAAGTCAACAGTCCGGCCGGTGCCGGATTCAAGCGCCGGCCACTGCCGGGAAATATCGTGGAGAGGCAAGGGACGTGACGTACGTAATCGCGCAGCCGTGTGTAGATGTCAAAGACAAGGCATGTATTGAGGAATGCCCCGTTGACTGCATCTATGAGGGTGAGCGTTCCTTGTACATCCACCCCGACGAGTGTGTCGACTGTGGTGCATGCGAGCCGGTATGCCCGGTGGAGGCCATCTACTACGAGGATGACACTCCCGAAGAGTGGGCTGACTACTACAAGGCCAACGTCGAATTCTTCGATGACCTGGGTTCGCCCGGCGGCGCCGCCAAGGTGGGCAACACGGGCAAGGACCACCCGATGATCGCCGCCCTGCCGCTGCAGAACCAAGACCACTGAGCCGGGCATCGCGTTGACCGCAGCCGTGAACAGCTTTGGCCTAAGTCTGCCCGACTACCCGTGGGGGGCCATGGCACCGTACCTGGCCAAAGCCTCCGAACACCCCGGCGGGGCCGTGAACCTCTCAATCGGCACGCCCGTCGACCCTACTCCGGCCTTGATCCAGGCTGCCCTCAGGGCCGCCGCGGACGCCCCGGGATACCCCACGGTCCACGGCACCGTTCCGTTGCGGGAAGCCATTGCGGCGTGGTTTGAGCGCCGCCGCGGCGTCCCCGGCCTGGACCCCAGGAACGTTATGCCCACCGTGGGCTCCAAGGAACTGGTGGCGTGGCTGCCGCTCCTGCTCGGGCTGAAGCCGGGCGACGTCGTCGTCCGTCCCAAGGTTGCCTACCCCACCTATGACATCGGGGCTACTTTCGCCGGCGTCACCTGTGTCGCCACCGACCACCTCGACGAGTTGGACGATGCCACCCGCTCACGAGTGCGGCTGATCTGGGTGAACTCCCCGGGCAACCCCACCGGAAGCGTCAGGGATGTTGATTCCCTCAAATCTATTGTGGCGCAGGCCCGCGACCTGGGTGCCGTGGTGGCGTCGGACGAGTGCTATGCCGAACTCGGGTGGGGCGCCTGGGACGCACAGCGCGGCGGCGAGCCCGTGCCCAGCATCCTGGATCCGCGCGTATCCGGCGGGTCCCACGAGGGCCTTCTGGCCGTGTACTCGCTGAGCAAGCAGTCCAACGTGGCAGGTTACCGCGCAGCGTTTGTGGCCGGTGACCCGGCCATCATGGCCAACCTCGTCAACAGCCGCAAGCATGCAGGCATGATCGTCCCCTACCCGGTGCAGGAAGCAATGCGGGTTGCACTGGGCGACGACACCCACGTTCAGGCCCAGAAGGACCTCTACCGCGGACGCCGGGACCGCCTGGTGCCGGCAATGCAGGGCTTTGGGCTGGAGATCAAGGATTCCGACGCCGGACTGTACCTGTGGTCCACCGCCGGAGAGAGCACCTGGGACACCGTGGCACGGCTGGCTGAGCGGGGCATCGTGGTGGGGCCGGGCGTCTTTTACGGCGAGGCCGGCAACGGGTTTGTGCGTGTCGCACTGACGGGCACGGACGAGCGGATTGACGCCGCCGTGGCCAGGCTGGCCACGACGCCGTAACAATCATGTGACTCGCACCACAAAGACGGCATTTTACGGGGGTTTCCCACGCTTCCGATTAGTGACACCCGCAATCGGGCGGTACTTTTTAAGTGACTATCGATGGTGGCTTTCTACAAGAAGGCAGCCCGGGTGTTGGATTCCTGGATGAACAGGGTCAGTGCCACGGCTCACCGGATGTTGGATCAAGCTTTCGACAGAGGCCCACGCGCCTCATGAAGGGGACTCCATGACTGAGACCAACAGCGCAACCCTGCACCATGCAGGAGGCGAGCTCAAGCTCCCGCGCATCCAGGTTGTTGAAGGAAACGAAGGCTACGACGTTTCCAAGCTGCTCAAGCAGACGGGCGCAGTCACCTTTGACCCCGGCTTCATGAACACCGCAGCAACCACCTCCGCTATCACTTACATCGACGGCGATGCGGGCATCCTGCGTTACCGCGGGTACCCCATCGAGCAGTTGGCGCAGCACTCCAGCTTCCTCGAGGTTTCCTACCTGCTGATCTACGGCAACCTGCCCAGCCCCACCGAGCTGGAAGCCTTCGACCAGCGCATCCGTCACCACACCCTGCTGCACGAGGAGCTCAAGGGCTTCTTCAGCGGCTTCCCGCGTGACGCCCACCCGATGCCCGTGCTGTCCTCGGCCGTGTCGGCGCTGTCCACGTTCTACCAGGACTCCTTGGACCCGTTCAACGCCGAGCAGGTCGAGGTGTCCACGTACCGGCTGCTGGCCAAGATGCCGGTCATCGCGGCCTACGCCCTGAAGAAGAGCATCGGCCAGCCCATGCTGTACCCGGACAACTCCCACAACCTCGTGGAGAACTTCCTGCGCCTGAGCTTCGGCCTTCCCGCCGAGCAGTATGAGGTTGACCCGGTCATCGCCAAGGCGCTGGATCTCCTCCTGATCCTGCACGCTGACCACGAGCAGAACTGTTCCACTTCCACCGTGCGGCTGGTGGGCTCCTCCAACGCCAACCTCTTCGCCTCGGTGTCAGCCGGCATCAACGCCCTCTTCGGCCCCGCCCACGGCGGCGCCAACGAGGCAGTGCTGAAGATGCTCCGCCAGATCCAGGCCGACGGCACCAAGCCCGAGGACTACATGGAGAAGGTCAAGAACAAGGAAGACGGCGTCCGCCTTATGGGCTTCGGACACCGCGTCTACAAGAACTACGATCCGCGCGCCAAGATCGTCAAGGCCACCGCCCACGAGATCCTCAGCAAGCTCGGCGGCAACGACGAACTACTCGAGATCGCCATGCGCCTGGAAGAGAAGGCGCTGAACGATGACTACTTCATCCAGCGCAAGCTCTACCCGAACGTGGACTTCTACACCGGCCTGATCTACAAGGCCATGGGCTTCCCGGAGAAGATGTTCACTGTGCTGTTTGCGATCGGCCGCCTGCCGGGTTGGATCGCCCAGTGGCGTGAAATGATCAGCGACCCGAACACGAAGATCGGCCGCCCGCGCCAACTGTACATCGGCGAGCCTGAGCGTGACTACCCGGTCCGCTGACCCGGTAACGCCACCTGACGGACGACGGCGGCCGCCGTCGTTAAGCACCATCGATTGCTCCCCACCGCTCGGCCAGGGAACCCTGCTGGCGTGGGCCCACGGCCGTTTTTGGCGCTCAAAAGGGCCCGTGCGGAGCAATCGATGCTAGGTGTCGTAGCCGAGGGGGTTGTTCTTCTGCCAGCGCCAGTGGTCCTCGCACATCTGGTCCACGGTCTTGGTGGTGGACCAGCTCAGGTCGGCAAGGGCTGAGTTGGCGTCAGCCCAGAACGCGGGGAGGTCGCCCGCCCGGCGTCCGGTGATCTCGTACGGGATGGGCTGGCCCACGGCCTTCTCGAAGGACCGCAGAACCTCCAGCACAGAGGAACCCTTCCCGGAGCCAAGGTTCCAGCGGTAGACGCCTGAGCGGTCCGCGACGTGGTTGAGGGCTGCCACGTGGCCTTCGGCGAGGTCCACCACGTGAATGTAGTCCCGCAGGCAGGTGCCGTCAGGGGTGTCGTAGTCCCCGCCGAACACCATGAGCTTGTCGCGGCGTCCCACGGCCACCTGGGCGATGAAGGGCACCAGGTTGTTGGGGATGCCCTGGGGGTCCTCGCCGATGCGGCCTGACGGGTGTGCGCCCACCGGGTTGAAGTAGCGCAGCAGGGCAATGTGCCAGCGGCTGTCAGCGGCGCCCAGATCGGCGAGGATGTCTTCGATCTGTTCCTTGGTGCGGCCGTACGGGTTGTTGGCGCCGATCTCCATCTTTTCCACGTAGGGGATGGGATTGTGCTCGCCGTACACGGTGGCGGACGAACTGAAGACGATGGAGCGGACGTCGTGGCGGTCCATAACCCGGATCAAGTTCAGCGTGCCTACGAGGTTGTTGTAGTAGTACTTGAGGGGCTCGCGGACCGACTCACCCACGGCCTTGAGCCCGGCAAAGTGGATCACGGCGTCGATCGTGTGGGCGGCAAAGACGCCTTCCACTGCGGCTTCGTCCACCAGGTCCACGTTGTGGAATTCCGCGGTCCTGCCGCTGAGTTCGGCTACCCGGCGCAGTGACTCCTCGCTGGAGTTCATCAGATTATCGATCACCACCACATCGTGGCCGGCTTCCTGCAGGGACAAGACTGTGTGCGAACCGATGTACCCGGTGCCACCTGTGACCAGAATTTTCATGCCCCCACGCTATCCCAATCCGCGGATGCGAGGATTTCAGCACAGGTGTGCTAAATAATAGGGGTGCCCAAAATTGTTGATGCCGAAGCCCGGCGCGCAGAGATCGTTGAAGCGGTCTTCAGGATAATCGCCGTCGACGGCCTCGAGCGCGCGTCGCTGCGGGAGGTGGCAGATGAAGCAGGCCTCGCCGTGGGCTCCGTCCGGCACTACTTTGCCGGCAGTGAAGAACTGCTCAGCCATTCCTTTGCCGCCGTTGTGGACCGGATCACGGGCCGGCTCACAGCGGCATTGCCGGCGATAGCCGCCAACGAGCCCGGGACCGGCCCGCATCGTGAGGCGGTTTTAACCCTGCTGAGTGAATTTCTGCCGCTCGACGAGGATCGTGCCGTGGACGCCTGTGTGTGGATGGCCTTTAAGAACGCGGCCAGGATCCGTCCCTTCCTCGCAGCTGAGGCCGATCGGAGCCACCGGGAGGTGGCTGCCGTCGTCGGGCAGGTGATCACGGCCCTGGTGCCGGACGACGGCGTCGGGCAGCAGTCGCTGGCGGTCGAGGCAGAGAGACTGCTGGCCACGTTGGACGGGCTGTGCATGCACGCCCTCCTGCAGTCCGCCTGGATGACGGCACAGATGTGCCATGACGTCCTGGACCGGCACCTGAGGAGCCTGGCCGCCTGACATTACCGTCCGGTGGCATCGGGAATAGACTGGGAGCCGGGGGAGCGGAACCGGCTGGTCAGGCCGGTACAGGCAGGCCACAGGAGGAGTAGGGATGCATCACACAGGTGGTTCCGGCTGGCAGATCACCACGGATACGTCCGGGCCCCTGATGATCGCGCTCTTTGTCCGTGATGCGGCAGGACTCGACGGCGCCGGCCACCCTGCGTTGTCGCATGCCGCGCCGAAGATCCGCCATGCCGACCACTCTCACCTCACCGCCGACGTCGGCGGGCAGAGTGCGCTCAAGACCGAATGGGAAGCCTGGTGGGAGCAGCTGCTGAAGGCACACCCCCAGACGTCACCGGAGCTGTCCCCCCCGGATTTTGGGGAATTCGGAAATTCACCGGCCCTCCAGCGTGTCCTGCAGGCGCATTTCGGGTCAGCCCTCACCTGGGCACGGGAGCGCCGCAGCGAGTACGTCCGACTGGAAGCCGAACGGGTGGCCAGCGGTTCGGACCAGCTGTTGGGCGACCTGGTGGATGACCGCCTGCTGGAGGTGGGCCGGGGGTCACGGGACTTCACCCTGACCATCATCGAACTGCCGCTAAACGAACAGCGGGCGTGGTACCTGGAGCCGGACAAGATCATCATGAGCCATAACCTCATGTCCGCGCCGGAGCTCTTCCGCAGCTACGTCCAGCCCGTGGTGGACATCCTGGTCTGAGGCTGCGCGGTCAGCACCCTGGCACTCGGCAGGCAGGCACTCAGCACGCGGGCATCAGCACCCAAGCAGTCAGCTGCCGCTGCCGGCCGGTGCCACAGTAATGCGGACCTGGCCGGCCGGCGCGTCGGATTCCTGCCAGCCGCCCTGATCTCCGCGGTCCCAGCTCCGGCCGGCAACATCCACGCGCGTCACCGCCAGGCCCTTGGCGTTGGCAACTGCCCACTGTGCCACTGACCACGCCTGGGTGCCGTCAGCTTCCACCACCAGGGATTCATTCTCCGTGGTGATTGCGAGCGGCCCGTACGCCTGGGCAAGCTCGGACTCGACGGCGGCGGGGATGCCCGGTTCCTGCGGTGCGCGCAAAGTGCAGAGCACGGAGGCGGGAGTCTGGCCAGTCAGGCCGGATGCGAAGGAGCGGCCCATATCTTCGTGTTGTGCGTAGGCGAGGGGATAGGCCGAGCGCTGGACGCGCTGGGCGGCGTCGGTGATCTCCAGGGATTCATAGCCGGGAATCTTGACCAGCGCATCGTAGAAGGCATTGGCAGCGTAGTACGGGTCCATGACCTGGGCCTCGGTTCCCCACCCCTGCGAGGGACGTTGCTGGAAGAGTCCTCGGGAGTCCGGGCCGGCCTGGTCGCCATGGGCGATGTTGCGCAGCTTGGATTCCTGCATGGCGGTGGCAAGGGCGATGCTGGCTGCCCGGGGAGGCAGCCCCCGCTGCACCGCCACCGCTGTGATCAGTGAGGCATTAACCGCCTGGTCCGTGGCAAGCTCCCCGCTCTGGGTCCCGACGTCGGCCGTGCAGCGCTCCGAGACCAGGGTTTCGGAGCGCTGCAGGAGAGAGACCGCCGTGTAGATGCCTGCGCCCGCCAGCGCCAGGGTGAGCAGCAGCACGGTGGGGCGAACGAAACTGCGTCCACGTGCCACGGACGGGTCAGTTGGCGTGGAGAGCGTCGTTGAGTTCCACTGTCTGGCCCTTGCGTGGCAAGGCCTCCACGGCGCCGGTGGTGGAGTTGCGGCGGAACAGGAGGTTGGAGACCCCGGACAGCTCGGCTGCCTTGACGATCTTGGCGGTGTCCTCGCCATCCTCGTCCTTGGGCCCGGGAACGAGTACGCGGGTTCCTGCGGTGACGTAGAGGCCTGCCTCTACCACGGAGTCATCGCCGATGCTGATGCCGACCCCGGAGTTCGCCCCCAGCAGGACGCGCTCACCGATGACGATCTTTTCCTTGCCGCCCCCGGAGAGGGTGCCCATGATCGACGCGCCGCCTCCCACGTCGCTGCCGTCGCCGGCGACGACGCCGGCCGAGATGCGGCCTTCCACCATGGAAGAGCCCAGGGTGCCGGCGTTGAAGTTCACAAAGCCTTCATGCATCACAGTGGTGCCTTCGGCGAGGTGGGCACCGAGGCGGACGCGGTCGGCGTCGGCGATCCGGACACCGGAGGGCACTACGTAGTCCACCATGCGCGGGAACTTGTCCACGCCGTATACGGTGACGGCGCCACGGCGGCGAAGCTTGGCGCGGGTCAGCTCGAAGCCTTCCACGGCGGCGGGGCCGAAGTTGGTCCACACCACGTTGGGGAGCTTGCCAAAGATGCCATCCAGGTTGATGGTGTTGGGCCGGACCAGCCGGTGGGAGAGGAGGTGCAGGCGGAGGTACGCGTCGGCGGTGTCAGCCGGAGCTTCATCGAGGTTGATCTGGACGAAGACCACCTTCTGCTCGGTCCCTCGGTCCGCGTCGGTGCCGCTTGCGGCGAGCTGGATCAGGGTTTCGTCCGCATTCTCCACGGCGCGCAGGTTATCGGCCGCAACGCCCAGGGCGGGCGCGGGGAACCAGACGTCAAGGACGGTGGCTTCGGCATTTTCCTCGCCCGTGGCACTGGCGATGGTTGCCAAGCCGAAGCCGTAGGCGGAGCGGGCTTCGGAAGTTGCGTTTTGGTTCTCGGGCGCGGCGGAGGTAGCGGTCTCAGTCATGGCCCCAGTCTAGCGAGAGGCGGGCATCCCGTTCGAACTAGACTGGCAACGTGACTGCCGAAACCGCCCCTAAATCGATCACCGCGCCTTTGGACCTCCGCCAGGACGTCTCCGTGCTGACCGCCGCCCTGATGGACATCAACAGTGTGTCCGGGAACGAGACGGAACTGGCTGACGCCGTCGAAGTGGCGCTGCGGGCCATCCCGGAACTCCTGGTGGTTCGCGACGGTGACTCCATCATCGCGCGCACGGAACTGGGCAGGGCGGAACGCGTCATCCTCGCCGGACACCTGGACACAGTGCCGTTGCCGGTCACCGAGGGAGCACGCGGAACCGTCCCGTCCACCTGGGAATCAGGTGTCCCGGGGGAAGGCGTACTCTACGGGCGCGGAGCCACTGACATGAAAGGCGGCGTCGCCGTGCAGCTCGCGCTGGCGGCCACAATGTTCGACGGCGGCGCGGCGCCCGAGCGGGACGTCACCTTCGTGTTCTACGACCACGAGGAAGTGGAAGCGGTCAAGAGTGGTCTGGCCCGTCTGGTCCGGAACCACGGCAGCCTCCTGGGCGGCGATTTTGCCATCCTCCTGGAACCGACACATGGCACCGTCGAGGGCGGCTGCAACGGCACCAGCCGTTTTGAGGCCACCACGGTGGGCGAGGCAGCGCACTCCGCCCGTGCATGGATGGGCAGCAACGCCATCCACGCGGCGGCACCCATCCTGGCCCGGCTTGCGGACTACGAGCCGCGGACCATCAACGTGGATGGCCTGGACTACCGCGAGAGCCTGAATGCGGTGAAGATCCACGGCGGCACAGCCGGCAACGTGATCCCGGACCGCTGCGTCGTGGAAATCAACTACCGCTTCGCCCCGGACAAGTCCCCGGACCAGGCGGAGGCACATGTCCGCGAAATTTTGGCGGGCTTCGCTGTGGTCCGCACGGACGCTGCCGCTGGCGCCCGGCCCGGACTGAACCACCCTGCCGCCGCGGCCTTTGTGGCCGCCGTCGGAGCGGAGCCGAAACCGAAATACGGCTGGACCGACGTCGCACGTTTCAGCGAATTGGGGATCCCGGCGGTGAACTTCGGCCCCGGGGACCCGCTGCTGGCGCACAAAGACAACGAGCACGTCGACGCCGACGCCATCCGGGAGTGCCTGCGGGCCTTGCGGAGCTGGCTCGCAGCGTAGCCCGCAAGCAGAAGGGTCCGCAGCCTGCAGGCTGCGGACCCTTCTGCTTGTGTGGAGGTGTTGCTACTTGGGTTCCCGTACGTCCGGCAGTTCCGGAGCAACGACGGCGGTTGGGGCTTTTGCCACGCCGCCGGCCACCCTCGTGGAACCCCGGCGCTCGATCCAGATTGCGAGCCGGGAAACGCAGATGTTGATCACAATGTAGATGGCGGCAGCCACAAAGAAGATGGGGAACAGGAACGCGTTCCCGAGGAAGTCCGCCATGACCTGTACTGCGCGCAGAAGTTCGCCGTACGCCACGATGTAGCCCAGGGAGGTGTCCTTCAGGAGCACCACGAGTTGGGCAACCAGCGACGGCATCATGCGGCGGACGGCCTGCGGCAGCTCGATGAGCATCCGGGACTGGAAACTGGTCAGGCCGATGGTCAGGCCCGCCTCCCGCTGTCCCTTCGGCAGTGATTGGATGCCGGCCCGGATGATCTCCGCGAAGATAGCGGTGTTGTAGAGGACAAGCCCGGCCACCACTGCGACGAAGGAACTCGTCCCGAATACCAGCAGAACGAAGAGCATCATCAGGACAACCGGCATGCCGCGCAGGAATTCCAGGACCACGCGGGCAGGAATCCGGATCCAGGCAACCAGCGAGATGCGCAGCAGGCAGAACATCAGGCCGAGGGGGAACGCGATCACTGCGGCGAGGGCGGCGGCGCTGAGCGTGGCGCCGAGGCCATTGGCGAGCAGCGTCCAGACGTCGCCTCGGGTGAAGATCGCCCAGCGGCGACCTTCGAAAATGCCCTGCTGGGCGAGAATCATGACGATCCAAGCCAGGAGGCCCAGGATCAGCACGGTTCCAACCACGGAACCGATCAGCGAGACCCGGCGCGCTTTGGGGCCGGGAACGTCGTAGAGGACTGAAGTCATCGGGCAATCGCCACCTTTCGTTCCACCGTGCTGGCCAGGATGCCCAGCGGAATGGTGAGGAGCAGATAGAAGAACGCTACGCCCAGCAGTACTGCCATGACCTGGTCACCGTTGGCGTTGGCCATTTGGCGGCCGTAGCCGAACAGTTCCAGGACAAAGAACGCGCCGGCGACGGAGGAGTTTTTGACCAGGGCGATCAGGATATTGATCAGCGGCGGGATCACGGTCCGAAGCGCCTGCGGCAGGATGATGAGATTCAGGACCTGGCCGAAGTTCATGCCGATGCTGCGCGCGGCCTCAGCCTGGCCGAGCGGGACGCTGTTAACGCCTGAGCGGACTGCTTCGGCAATGAAGGCCGCTGTATAGGCGCTGAGGGCGATGATCGCTGCGACCTCGAACTGCTGGAATGTCACGCCGAGACGGGGCAGGACGATCGCTGCGAAGAAGAAGGCAATGGTCAGAGGAGTGTTCCGGAGAATTTCCACGTAGACGGTGCTGAATCCCCGGAGGGCCGCAACGGGGGAAACGCGGGCTGCTGCCAGGAGTGTTCCGAGGATAAGGGCGATGATCCCGGAGACGACGGACAGGAAAAGGGTGCGGAGAAGGCCTTCCCAATACAGGGGGAGGTTTTCAATGATGACTTCCATAGGATCCTTCGGCTCTGGGCGTAGGGGGTCAAAAAGCAGGCGGGCGGCTTCCGGGGAACGCGTTCAACGAATTCCCCGGAAGCCGCCGCGGCTACCTAGTAGCGGTTGATGGCAGGAAGTTCAGGGGCGGTCTTGATGACCGAACCTGCCGTTGCTTCCCAGGCCTTCTTGTAGGACCCGTCCTTGCCGAACGCCTCAAGCTGGTCATTGATCCAGTTGCGGAACTCGGTGTCGTCCTTCTTCAGGCCAATGCCGTACGGCTCTTTGGTGAAGGTTTTATCCGATGCCAGCTTGAAGGCATCCGGTTCCTTGTCCACAAAGCCGGCCAGGATCACGTTGTCGGTGGTGATCGCTTCGACCTGCTTGTTGCGCAGCGGCTCAAGGCAAGCGGAGTAGGTGGCTGCCGGAACGAGCTCGGCCTTGTACTTGTCCACGATGGTCGCGGCCGGGGTGGAACCGGTCACGGAGCAGACCTTCTTGCCTGCGACGTCCTCGGGCTTGGTGATGGAGGTGTTGTCCTTGTTCACCATCAGCGCCTGGCCGGCCTCGTAGTACGGTCCCGCGAAGCTGACAACCTGCTTGCGCTTGTCATTGATGGTGTACGTGGCAATAACAAGGTCCACCTTGCCCTGCTCGATGAAGGGCTCGCGGTTGGCTGAGACTGTCTCTGACCATTCGATCTTGTCCGCAGCGATGCCCAGCTTGGCTGCGATCAGCTTGCCCATCTCGACGTCGAAGCCCACCGGCTTGCCGTCCAGGCCCACCTGGCCGAAGAGCGGCTGGTCGTACTTGGTGCCGATCTTGATGGTGCCTGCGGCGGACAGCTTGGCCATGGTGGTGCCGGCGGCAAACGTCGGTTTGTCGGCAACAGTGGGATCGCTGGTGGTACCGGGGGTGGTGCCGCCGCATGCGCTCAGGGACAACGCCAGGGCAGCAGTAGCCGCCACGAAGAACGACTTCCGGCGGGTCATAAATGCCTTCATGACATTCCTTTCATTGGTCGGCCGTGGGTCACGGCCTGGGTGAGAACTGGAGTGTGTGTTCGTTGATGGAAAATCAGTGGGTAAGCAGCTTGGACAGGAAGTCCTTCGCGCGGTCACTCTTCGGATTGGTGAAGAATTCTTCCGGCTTGGTATCCTCCACGATCTGGCCATCCGCCATGAACACCACACGGTCGGCCGCCTTCCGGGCGAAGCCCATTTCGTGCGTGACCACCACCATGGTCATGCCTTCCTTGGCCAGCTGGATCATGACGTCGAGGACCTCGTTGATCATCTCGGGGTCCAGCGCAGAGGTGGGCTCATCAAAGAGCATGACCTTCGGTTTCATGGCCAGGGCGCGGGCGATGGCCACACGCTGCTGCTGGCCGCCGGAGAGCTGCGCCGGGAGTTTGGGGGCCTGGTGACCCACACCTACGCGTTCCAGCAATGCCATGGCATCTTTGTCGGCCTGCGCCTTGGCGACGCCTTTAACTTTGATGGGACCGAGCGTCACGTTCTCAAGGATGGTCTTGTGCGCGAAGAGGTTAAAGGACTGAAAGACCATGCCGACGTCGGCGCGGAGCTGGGCCAGCTCCTTCCCCTCCTCCGGCAGCACCTTTCCGTCAATGCTGATGGTGCCGCCTTCGATGGTTTCCAGACGGTTGATGGCACGGCACAACGTGGACTTTCCTGAGCCTGACGGGCCAATGACCACCACCACTTCGCCCTTACGGACGTGGAGATTGATGTCCTTCAAAACGTGCAACTGACCGTAATGCTTATTCACACCATTCAGGGAGACGAGCGCATCGCCGGGCACATGAGTAGTCATAAGAAGAATCTAGCGAACATTGGCTGGTTATGAGGTGAATCACGCCAAGTTCCCGCGGATCGTGATTCAAGAGATACCTGCCACCGGCACGCTGGCCTTGGCATTAGCCTTGGGGGATGAGCATCAACGCAGATCCGGCCAAAACCTCCCAGCCGCGCCGTAAGGGGCCCCTTGAACTCCGCCGCAAGCAGGCGGCTGTGGAAATGTCCGACCAGCATCTGCTTGATACCAAGGGCGCCGGACAGTTCGTCCATTCAGACCCTTGGCGTGTCCTTCGGATCCAGAGCGAGTTTGTCGAGGGGTTCGGCGCCCTTGCCGATCTGGGGCCCGCAGTCAGTGTCTTCGGCTCGGCGCGCACCAAGCCTGGCAGCCCGTACTACGAAATGGGCATGGAGGTGGGCCGGAAGTTGGCCGCCGCGGGCGTGGCTGTCATCACTGGCGGCGGTCCTGGCTCCATGGAGGCCGCCAACCGTGGCACCGTGGAAGGCAACGGCGTCTCCGTGGGCCTGGGCATTGAATTGCCCTTTGAACAGGGCCTGAACCAGTGGGTGGACCTCGGCATCAACTTCCGTTACTTCTTCGCCCGGAAGACCATGTTCGTCAAATATGCCCAAGGTTTCATCGTTCTTCCCGGCGGGCTGGGCACACTGGATGAACTTTTCGAGGCCATGGTCCTGGTCCAGACCCGGAAGGTGACCTCGTTCCCGATCGTGCTCCTCGGCGTCGACTTCTGGGGGCCGATGATCGAATGGATCAGGGGCACCCTCGTGGCCGAAGGAATGGTCTCCGAAAAGGATTTGGACCTCATCCAGGTGGTGGACGATCCCGCCGAAGCGGTGGAACTGGTGCTCCACGGGACAGCCCCGGTCCCCACCAACGGCGAACAACGGCCCGAATAGCCCGCCGGCCCATATCTGGCACGATGGGTGCTGTGAGTTTTTTCCTGGTTTACCTCGCCATCGTGCTGATCGCCGCCACCCTGTGGGCAGGCGCCGGTGGCCGCCGCGGCATCCTGCGCAGCCTCCGTCGGGGCAGCGAACCTGCCGTCGGCGCCGAGGTCCCGGAGAATCCGATTCTCTACCCGGGGCTCGGGCAGCCGCCGGCCAACCTTCCGCCGGTGCTGCTGCCCACAGAGGCTGCCCCGGCCGACGTCGACCGGGTCCGCTTCTCCCTCGGCCTGCGTGGGTACCGGATGGACCAGGTGGATCAGGTCCTGGACGAACTGCGGGACCAGATCGCCGCCAAAGACGAAGAAATGGGCAGGCTCCGGGCACGGCTGCTGGAAGTTGAACGGGCGGCGCGCCGCCCGGAGGCCGGCGCTTGAGCACTGACACGGGGGACCGGACGGGCCCGACGGCGTTGATCATCGCATTCGGCGCCCGTGCCGCGGGCGCGGTCCAACGCTGGCCATGGTGGCTTCAGGTTGCCGTCCTCTATGCCGCCGCCCGGCTGGTCAGCGCATGCATCTTCATGGCAGCCGCCCTGCACCAAGGGCCCAACCCATGGTTTCCGGCCGTCCCCGACTACTGGAACTTCATCAATATCTGGGACGCGCGATGGTATGGCCGGATCATCACTGACGGCTATCCGGCATCTCTTCCAACGGACGCCGCCGGCAACGTGCAGGAAAATGCGTGGGCGTTCTACCCGCTCTTCCCGGCCCTGGGCCGGGCGCTCGCAGGACTTACCGGAATCAGCCCTGCCGCGGCGCTGACGGTCATCGCCATGCTTTCGGGGTTGGGGGCGGCGCTGGCTGTGTACGGCCTGTTCAGACACAAGGCTTCGCACGCTGCGGCGCTTTGGGGGGTTGCGTTCTTCGCGACCTTTCCGGTGTCGGCTATTCTCCAAGTCCCGTATGCGGAGCCCTTGACCATTTTCCTGCTAGCTGCGGCGCTGCTGTTGCTCATCAGGCGTCATTATGTCCGGGCCATGCCGGTGGTACTGCTGCTGTGCCTATCCCGTCCCGTGGGCGTTCCTTTTGCCGCCGTGGTGGGACTCCTCTTTCTCTGGCGACTCGTGGAACGGGGGCGCGAGGAGCGGCCGGGCACCCACAGCCTGGGGGAGCTGGCCTCCCTGGCGGGCCTTACCCTTGTGTGCGGCGCCTCGGCCCTGCTGTGGCCGGCAACGGCCTGGGCCGCCACCGGGGACATCGCGGCGTACACCAAAACCGAAACAGTGTGGCGCGGCCGCGACCTGGTGCCCTTCAAGCCCTGGTTCGACACCGGCGTCGACCTCTTTGGTCCCGTCCTGGGGATCGTGGCGCCTTTCGTCTTTGCAGGCCTTTTTGTGCTCCTGCTGCTCTCCCCGCCGGTGCTCCGGCTTGGTGTGGAAATGCGCCTGTGGTGCGCCTGCTATATGGGTTACCTCCTGCTGTTCCTCCACCCCCAGACCAGTACTTTCCGGATGCTGCTCCCGTTGTTTCCGTTGGCCCTGGCTGCCGCGCTGCTGTCCCGGTCCAAGGCCTACCGCGGCACAGTCCTGACCATGTTCGTCCTGCTCCAGATCGTGTGGATCGTCTGGCTGTGGGCGTGGGCGCAGCTTCCGGGCGGCGGCGATTATCCGCCGTGATCGCGGGCGGCGCCTGGCCAGCGGATTGGGGAATCCGACGCGGCCGTAAATGTCCATCGATTAGCTACGCGCGGGTCATTACGGGATAATAGTAAGTAAGCAGGGACAAAAAGCATTCAGAAATGTTTAGCCATGGCGGCATCAGCACGGGCCGCCATAGCGGCTTGATTTGACCATGCGGACACAGCCCATCCGGGCTGATATGTCCTGGGACTAAATGGAGGGGAAATTCCTCATGGCGGCTATGAAACCACGCACCGGCGACGGCCCTATGGAAGTCACCAAAGAGGGCCGCAGCCTGATCATGCGCGTACCGCTCGAAGGCGGCGGACGGCTTGTGGTGGAACTGAACGCTGCGGAGGCGGCCAACCTTAAGGAATGCCTCGTCGGCGTGACTGAATAATCCTGTTCGGCGTTGCCGAATAATCCCGCAGGGCCAGGGTCCGCAGCCAACCGGCTGCGGACCCTGGCTTATTTCTTGCGGATTTACTTCTTGACCGCGACCAGCAGTCCGTCGCCGGTGGGAAGCATCGCGGACGCCAGACGGTCGTCGTCGCGGATGGCCTTGCCCACCTGGCGGAGCACAACGGTGTTGGCCTCCCGGACGGCCGGGTTGGCCACGCGGTCCTTGTCCAGCGCGTCATTGATGATAAGCAGCCCGCCGGCCTTCAGGAGCCGGACGGCCTGTTCCACGTAGCCGGGCAGGCCGGGCTTGTCGGCGTCGACAAACACCAGGTCATAAGCGGAGTCGGTCAGGCGCGGCAGGACATCGCCAGCGCGGCCGGAAATGGTACGGGTGCGGTTGGCCGGGCTGCCAGCCTCCGAAAACGCTTCACGTGCCGCCTTCAGATGTTCCACGTCCACGTCGATGGTGGTCAGCACGGCCTGCGGCCCAAGCCCCCGCAGGATGCAGACCCCCGAGACGCCTGCGCCTGTCCCGATTTCGACGGCAGTCTGGGCCTTAGAGCCCGCAGCCAACACCGTCAGGACCGCACCAACGCCTGCGCCGATGGGCGTTACGCCCAGTTCGAAGGAGCGCTCCCTGGCACGAAGCATGACCTCATCCTCTGCGGGCAGATCTTCTGCATAGGACCAGCTCGTGGATTTGTCGGCGCTCATGTGATTCGCTTTCTGGGCGGCAGGGGAGTGTTTAGTACAGCCTACTGTGTGCGGGGGTGCCAGCCGCGGAAGGGAATCGTTGCGCCTCTGGCTGAAGAACCGCCCCGGTCAGGAAATTCCCAGCCAACTTTGAAATGATGGATATCCGGTCATCCGTGAGGTGATCGGCGCCGAACCAGAGATGTCAACAGTATCCGGGCGATAGCAATCCACGATGGGAGTGGACGATGTCAGCATCAGGTGTGGCACCTGTCCCTGTAACGGAAGTTTCCGCCGCTGTGTGGGTCAGGCCCACCTGGGAGGAAGTGGTGGCCAACCACTCCGCCAAGGTCTACCGGCTCGCTTACCGCCTGACCGGGAACAAGTTCGACGCCGAGGACCTCACCCAGGAGGTGTTTGTCCGCGTCTTCCGGTCACTGGAGAATTTCAAGCCAGGGACACTCGATGGCTGGCTGCACCGCATCACCACCAACCTGTTCCTGGACCAGGCGCGCCGGAAAACCCGCATCCGGTTTGACGCGCTGACCGATGACGCCGAATCCCGGATTCCCGGGCGGGAGCCCGGACCGGAACAGAGCTTCGAACTGAACAACCTGGACCTCGATGTCCAGGCTGCCTTGAAAGAACTGCCCCCGGACTTCCGCGCAGCCGTCGTGCTTTGCGACCTGGAAGGCCTGTCCTACGACGAAGTGGCCGCAGCACTCGGCGTCAAACTGGGTACCGTCCGTTCCCGTATCCACCGGGGCCGGACCATGCTGCGCGAAAAGCTGGCCCACCGCGATCCCCGGCCACAGCAAGGACGAAAGCCGAAGCTTTCGCTGCCACGCATCGCCAGCATCCTCTGATCGGCACCATGACGCCCCAGAACCCCTTCGGCCGCCGGCATCACCGCGGTGCCGACCACGTGCAGACCTGCGCAGACTGTGCAGCGGCGCTGAAGCGTGAACGCCAGTACATCGAGCGGCTCCGTGACGCAGCCGTGCCGCCTGCCAGCGATGACCTGACGGCCCGGCTACTGGCCAGGACGCAGCTGCTCGCGGCCGCAGCGGAGCCAGCCCCGAGCCCCTACCGGGCCGCGAGAGTCCTGGCATTCGCCGCCGGCGGGACAGCCGCAGCCGCTGGAATTCTTGCTGTCAGCGCGTTTGCGCTGGCGGGGGACAGCCTGCCCGTAGCCCAAACGGCCATCAATGGGAGCCTGGTGCAGCATACGGCCCAGCTGCCGGCCGACGGCAGGGAGCTCAGTGCCCCGCAGCTGTTGGCCCTTCGCTCTGAAGGCTGGGTTTGTCCGGAGCTGGAGTCACTCGGCTTCCACGTCCGGAGCGCCAATGCCATAACACTCAATGGCCTGCCGGCGGTGGAAATGCACCTGTCCGATGGGCGGCACTACGCCACCATCGTCGAACAGCATCCCGCGGACGCCGAACAGACCCCTGAGCAGAACTCCGGTCAGATCGATGGGAAGCCGCTGGTCAGCAACCTGGCGCCCTGGACGGCCACCGTTGAGACCGCGGCAGGCATTTTTAGGGTTGAGTCCGACCTCCCGACGGAACAGGCCAACGACGCCGTTCCGGTGCTGCAGCGGCTCAGCCTCCTCGCCGTTGAAGGACTTAACGCGGGTGTCAGCACGGCGCCTGACGCCCCCCCGGTGACCGCAGCGGACGACTCTCCCACGGACCGGTTGGAGCGGGGAATCCGCAAACTCGGGGAGATGCTGGTTCCGTGATACAGGCACTTTGCGACGCTGGCGGGCTGGAATCGTCAGCGGGGCTCCGGAGAGGGTAATCTTCCTAAAGTGTTTGGAATCAACGGCCCGGAGTTCTTCCTCCTGCTGATCATCGGCATCCTGGTGATCGGCCCCCAGCGCCTGCCCGAATACACCCAGAAACTTGCGAATCTGGTGAAGGAAGTCCGCCGGATGGCCTCCGGTGCACGGGAGCAGATCAAGGAAGAAGTCGGCATCGACATCGACGATGTCGACTGGAAGAAATACGATCCCCGCCAGTATGATCCGCGGCGCATCATCAAGGAAGCCCTCCTGGACGACGACGCCAAACCCCTCAGTGCCGGCGCGCCGGCCGCGGTAGCTGCCGTCGCCGGTGCAGGGGCCGTTACCACAGGCGGGACGGCTCCCTCCCGTCCGGAACGAGTGGTCCAATGGCTGCCGCTGGGCGAACCCGCGCCGTTCGATACCGAAGCAACCTAGGGCCACGTCGCCTCTGGTGGGCGATGATGCGCTAGCGGGGTTGCAGGCCCAGCTTCATCCCCGTCAGGCCTCTGGGTCTGGCTGCAAGTTTTCCGGCGATTTCGGTCAGGGCAATGGCCGCCGGTGTCTCTGGCCGGCCAAGCACTATGGGCGCGCCGGTATCGCCGCCTTCCCGCAGCAGGATGTCCAGCGGGATCTGTCCCAGGAGCGGCACCTCGGTGCCCACCGTCGTTGTGAGTCTTTCGGCGAGGACCGCCCCGCCGCCGCTTCCAAACAGCTCCATCCTGCCGCCGTCGGGCATTTCCAGGTATGACATGTTCTCGATGACGCCGGCCACCGTCTGACCTGTCTGGGTGGCGATGGCACCGGCGCGCTCGGCGACGTCGGCAGCTGCAGCCTGCGGCGTGGTGACCACCAGGATCTCGGCCTTCGGCAGCAACTGGGCCACCGAAATCGCGATGTCACCGGTGCCGGGCGGCAGGTCGAGGAAAAGGGCGTCGAGGTCGCCGAAGTAGACGTCGGTCAGGAACTGTTCCAGGGCCCGGTGGAGCATCGGCCCGCGCCAGGCAACCGGCTGGTTTCCGGCGACGAACATGCCGATGGAAATCACTTTCACACCGTAGGCCACCGGCGGCAGGATCATGTCGTCCACCCGGGTGGGAGCCTGTGTGATGCCCATCAGGGCCGGGATCGAGAAGCCATGGACGTCGGCGTCCACGATGCCCACACGGAGCCCTTGGGCGGCCAGGGCGCAGGCCAGGTTGACCGTCAGCGATGACTTGCCCACGCCGCCCTTTCCGCTGGCCACCGCAAACACCTTGGTCAGCGACCCCGGCTCGTTGAACGGAATCCCGCGCTGGCCGGAGGCGCCGCGGAGCTGTTCCTTCAGGGCGTCCCGCTGGGCCTGGTTCATCACTTTCAGTTCAACCTCGACGGCGGTCACGCCCGGAACTGCGGACAGCGCCTTTTCGGAGTCGGCAGTAATGGTCCCGCGCAGGGGACAGCCCGCGATGGTCAGCAGGACGGCCAGTCTGACATGGCCGTCCGCGGAGATGTCCACGGACTCCACCATTCCCAGTTCCGTGATGGGACGGCGGAGCTCAGGATCGATCACAGTTGTCAGTGCAGCGTGGACTGCCTGCTCCAGGGGGTCGCTCATGCCGGCAGTGCTCAGCTTTCGGTGATGGGGTTGTGCTTTGGGATAGCCGGGTCCTGAACGGATGGCTCCTTCGCGGCCTGGTCCTTGACGGCGTGGCCGGGCTTGAGCTTGGGAAGCTGGGTGCGGGGATTCCGCTGCTTATCGCGCTTTTCCTTAAGCCTGTCCTTGATCTTCTCGCGCGGAGACTCGTGGCTGCCGGCACCGGCGTGATCGTGGGTCCGCAGCTCTTCCTGGGCTTCCAGCATGTCCTCTAGGAGCGATCGCAGTTCGGCCCGGACGTAGTCGCGGGTGGCAACCTCGCGCAGCGCGATCCTCAGTGAAGCCAGCTCCCGGGTGAGGTACTCGGTGTCGGCCAGGTTGCGTGCCGCCTGTTGGCGATCCTGCTGGAGGGAGACCCGGTCGCGGTCGTCCTGCCGGTTCTGGGCCAGCAGCAGCAGCGGGGCCGCGTATGAGGCCTGCAGCGAAAGCATTAGTGTCAGGAGGGTGTAGCCCAGGAGGCGCGAATCGAACTGCCACTCCGCCGGTGCCCACGTGTTCCAGACCAGCCAGACGACGACGAAGACGGTCATGTAGACCAGGAACTGCGGCGTGCCCATAAACCGGGCGAAGCCTTCCGTCGCATGCCCGAATGCATCCGGGTCGGGTGAGAACTTCGGCAGGATGCGCTGGCGGCCACTTAGGGGTGTGTCGAGTCCGCCCTTGGCCGACGCCTTCTTATTGGGATTCTTAGTGGCGCCGGTGTCAGCCAATGCGGCCTCCCAGTTTTCTTATCGGGGCTTCGCCATCATAGGCGCGCCAGTCATCCGGCAACAGATGATCCAAAACGTCATCAACAGTCACCGCCCCCACGAGCCGGCCTGCGTCATTGACCACGGGAAGACAGTTCAGGTTGTAGGTGGCGAGGGTGCGCGCCACCTCGCTGATGTGGGCCTGGTCGGAGACCGGCTCAAGGTTCTTGTCCACGAGGTTGCCCAGGGGTTCCGGCGGCGGATAGCGGAGCAGTTGCTGGATGTGCACAACGCCCAGGAACCGTCCCGTGGGGGTTTCCAACGGGGGCCGGGTGATGAAGATGGACGAGGCGAGGGCGGGAGAGAGTTCCTCACGGCGGACGTGGGCCAGTGCCTCGGCGACAGTTGCCTCCGGGGGGAGGATCACCGGAACAGGCGTCATCAGGCCACCGGCGGTGTCCTCGTCGTATTCGAGGAGCCGCCTGACGTCCTCGGCGCCTTCGGGTTCCATGAGGCGGAGAAGCTCCTCCGCCTGTGCAGTGGGGAGCTCGGCGAGGAGGTCGGCGGCGTCGTCGGGGTCCATTTCCTCCAGGACGTCCGCCGCGCGTTCGACGTCGAGGGCGGAGAGGATCTCCACCTGGTCGTCTTCGGGCATTTCCTGCAGCACGTCGGCAAGGCGTTCGTCCTGGAGTTCGCTGGCCACTTCGAAGCGGCGTTTGTCGCTCATTTCCTGCAGGGCCTCGGCGAAGTCTGCGGGTTTGAGGTCCTCGTGGTTGGCCACGAACTGGGTGGCTGCCTGGGGTTCGGTGCGGGCGCCTTGGAGCGCGTCGGCCCAGTCGATGATCATGGTCTCGTTCCGGCGCAGCCGGCTGAGTGGGGACAGGGAGTGGCCCCGGCGGACGAACAGCTTGCTCACGAACCAGTCGCGGGACCGGTGCTGGTCCATGGCGATGTCCTCGATTGTGGCGTCGCCGCTGCCGTCCCGGAGAGTGACGCGGCGGTCGAACATTTCCGCGACCACCAGCGTCTCCGCTCCGCGCTGCTCAAAGCGCCGGAGGTTGACCAGGCCCGTGCAAATGATCTGAGTCTGGTCGATGGAGGTAATGCGTGTCATCGGCACAAAGACCCGCTTTTTGCCGGGAACTTCGACGACGATACCCACCACGTGCGGGGCACCGCGGCTGCCACGCGAGAGCACCACCACATCGCGCAACCTGCCCAGGCGGTCGCCCAAGGGGTCGAAGACGTCAAGACCCAGCAGGCGGGCCACGAAGACGCGCGAAAGATTTGTGCTCACGTCTACAGGCTACCGAGTCTGCTCTCTTTTAGCTGAATTTACAGGCGGCATACATGCTGATGGGCAAGAATGGGTGTATGTCAAACATTTTTGGTGCTCCCAAGGCCGGTGGCCCCAGCGGGCCCGACGACGCCCGCACGGTGCCCACCGGTGACACCGTAGGCTCGTACACCTCCTACTTGGATGCCCAGAAGGCGGTGGACTACCTCGCCGACCAGCAGTTCCCGGTCCAGATGGTTTCCATCGTGGGCAACGAACTGAAGATGGTTGAGCGGGTGACCGGCCGCCTCAGCTACCCTCGGGTGGCTCTCTCCGGGGCGCTCAGCGGTATGTGGTTTGGCCTCTTCGTTGGCGTCATGCTTTCCTTCTTCGCACCGGCGCCCGGCTATTTCTCCATCCTGGCATCTGTGCTGATGGGGGCCGCCTTCTTTATGCTGTTCGGCATCGTCACGTATGCCATGCAGCGCGGAAAGCGGGATTTCACCTCCACCAGCCAGGTGGTGGCCACCAACTACGACGTGGTGGTGTCGGTGGAAGCTGCCCATGATGCGCGCCGGCTGCTCCAGCAGCTGCCCATGACCCGCTCGGACGCAGCAGCCGCCCCATACAATCCCCAGGGCTACCAGAACCAGCCGTCCGGCCAGACGGGCCAGCAGGGTCAGCAGCCCGGCCAGGAAGGTCAGCCGGGCAATCAGCCGGGTCCGGCACCCGCACGCCCTGCAAGCTGGAATGACCCCTATGGACAGCAGGGTGCCGGCACCCCGGTCCAGGGGGCAGCCCAAGGCGTCGGCCAGGTCCACGCCGCCGGGCCGGACCAGGGCGCGCAGCCGGAGGCGGCGGCCCAGCCGGCGAAGGCTCCCGTTGGCGCCGTCCGCTACCCGGACCTCCCTGACGGCCGGCCCCAGTACGGCGTCCGCGTCACTGACCAGGCCACCACAGGCCAGCCCGGCACAGAACAGGCCAGCACAGGCCAGCCCGCCGCAGATCGGTCCCGGACGCAGTCCCAGCCTGACTCGGCCAAGGACTCCGGCGAATCCACACCTTAGGCGGCGCCGCCGGAGGCCTGGGTTGCCCACGGCCCGAGCATCAGCCTAGTTGGCTCGTCTGGCTCCCGGCTGCTGCGCGGCGAAGCCCCCAGGGCGCGGTGCAGCTGCGGTACCCGGTGGAGGCAGTCCACCGGCCGTGCCCCGCCGAGGTCCCGGTCGGGTGTGATCATCCAGGCAGTGAAGTAATTGTGCGGTATCCGTAGTTCCAGGGCGTGCCGGAACAGGGACGCCACGGCAGGGTGGACCTGGCCGCCGCGGACGAACTGGAAGCCCGGGCAGTACGTTCCCTCGCCGATGATCTGTTTACCGGACTAAGTCGATGGTTAACGGCGCGTGTCGCCGGCCTGGGACGAGCTCTGTCAGCGTCATGCTTTGGTCATGGATTTCTCGGATTGCAGTTCGGATCGGCATCGAGCGGAGGGACTGACTGTCGCGAACGTCGGGCGGGTGATTCCTCGTTCCGGTGTTCCTGGGTTCGTGGTCCTCGACGCGGTGGGCGAGGAGTTCGCTCCTGCCACGGAGTATCTGCTTGAGCTGGCAGCGTCGGACCGTTCGCCTCAAACGGTACGAACCTATGCCTTGTCGTTGCTTCGGTTCCTTCGATTTTTGTGGGCTGTCGGGGTCAGCTGGGAGCAGGCAACGTCCCTTGAAGCGCGTGACTTCGTGTTGTGGGCGCGCCAGGCCGAGAAGTTCGTCGGGAATCGTAACGTCCCGCAGCGGCGGGGGAGCCGGAACCTTGTCACGGGAAAGAGGCATCTCGGAATGCGTTACTCACCCGCGACGATCAACCACACGACGACGGTGTGCAAGGAGTTTTACGCTTTCCAGCTTCGGGTGGGTGAGGGGCCCATCGTGAATCCTTTCGAGCTGCGCCGTGGCCGAGCCCATGCGCATCATGATCCTCAGCGGGAGTTTGCCCCGGTGCGGCGCCAGCCCTTGCGTCAGCGCGAGGCACACCGGGTGCCCAAATCAATCCCGGATGGAAAGTTCAACGATCTGTTTCGGCGTTTGCGGTCCAACAGGGACCGGGCGTTGGTGGCGTTTTATGTCAGCAGCGGTGCGCGGGCGAGCGAGCTGCTCGGGATCACGGGCGACCGGGTCAACGTGGGAGACCAGCTGATCGGCGTTTACCGCAAAGGCGGCCAGCTGCAATGGTTACCCGCTGCGCCTGATGCTTTCGTATGGCTTCGGCTCTATCAGCTCGAAGGAGGCGTCGCCGGCCCGGATGAACCGGTTTGGCTCACGCTGCGGGGCGAGCCCCGTCCTCTGACCTACGAAGCCATGCGCGCCGTACTGAGACGCTGCAACGACCTGCTCGGTTCGAACTGGACGCTGCACGATCTGCGGCACACGTTCGCGATCCGAGCGCTCGAGGGCGGGATGGGCCTTCACGAAGTCCAAGAGTTACTGGGTCACCAGTCGCTGACTACGACCACGGTCTATGCGGTTCCGCATATGGAGGAAGTCATCGAGCATTACCGGGCCCATCTGAGCAGCAGGACTTCCCCTGCCGCTGACAGTTCACCGGCCGGTCAGCCCTATAACCCCGATGAGTTGCGCGTGCTTTGGGGGAACCAGTGACAACTCCGCCCATCAATAAGATCCAGACCGCACGACGAAGCTGGAATGACCACACGCCGCCACCACAGGAACAACAACCGCCTGCACTGCCGCCCATCCCTTCTGGACCGCTGACCAGCGCCAGCATTGAGGACATCATCAACCGTCTTGAGGACTGCAGCCAGTACTGGCCACAGGTGCATGAGCACAGGGCGCGCATTCGGCGCCTACTCGGTCATTTGAGGCAGTTGCCGGGTGAAACCTGGCAGGACCGCTGGGCGCTGTTCGAGGGCCAGGTCGGGCATGACGCTCTGATGTGGCGGCTCAGAATAGTCGGCGGTTCAAGCAAGAACACGAAGAATCGCAACGAGGTCGAAGGACTCAATGCGGCGATGGGACCGCTGCTGGCTCTGGACGTCATGCGCCCGTCCCACCGGTGGATCGCGGGTCAGCGCTTTGCCTTCTGGAAAGCACTCAGCCGGTTCCGGGATCCCGCCCACACAGCTAAACTCGAAAACGCCCTCCGCCATGCGAAGGCTTCACCGGCCCAGGCCACTAGCGGGATCCTTACCTTAGGTCGCATTCAGGCCCATACAGGCAAATCGATCCGCCAGCTCACAGCCGAAGACATCCTCGACCGGACTACCCAGCTTCCCGGGAAGCTGATCGACGTCAGCCGCAGCGGGCTGACCGCCGTATGGCCCGTGCTGCACGGGCTGGGATGGATCAGACACGATTCCGGGACCATGCCCACACGGCTCCGCGTCGGACCGAAAACGGTGGATGAGATGGTCGACTACTACGACATCACCGGCCCCTGCCGGGAACCACTCATACGCTATCTTCAGGTCCGGTCGGCTGGCCTCGACTACGCCTCGCTCTGTGCTTTGGGCAGGTATCTTGCCGGCCTCTTCTTCGCCGACATCGTCAAGCACTACCCAGGCCAACGCAGCTTCGCACTGACTCCGAAGCAGGCTGCTGGCTGGAAAGCCAGGGTCAAAGTCAAGGCCGACGGCTCGCCGCGCCGGGAAGTTTACAGCGTCTTCTTCTCCGTCCGGGCGTTCTATCTCGACATCAGCCAATGGGCACTCGAAGATGCCTTCTGGGCGCAATGGGTCGCCCCAAGCCCCGTAACCTTCGCGGAAACCCGTGGTTACGTGAAGCACCGGCGCGCGACCATCGCAACGATGCAGCAGCGCACCCGTGAACTGGCTCCCGTGTTGCCCCGTCTGGTGGAGGCTGCCGAACAGGCCCTCCGCGCAGCAGAAGCAACCCTGGCGGATGCCAAGATGGCAGGCGCCGGCCAAACTATCGACATGGAAGGTGAGGCTTGGGAAGTCTTCCAGAGCAGTGAACATGCGCATGTACGGATTCGGCGCAATGGAAAGGACCGGGACCTGTCCTTTGAAGAGGACAACGCCTTCTGGACTTGGGCGCTTGTTGAGACGCTTCGACACACCGGTGCACGGATCGAAGAAGTCCTCGAGTTGGTGCACATGAGCATCCAGCCCTATAAGGTTCCAGGGACCGGGGAGACCATACCGCTGCTGCACTTCGCTCCGAGCAAGACCGATACCGAGCGTCTGATGGTGGCAGGCCCCGAGCTCGTGCACGTGCTCTACCGAGTGCTTTCGCGTGTCACCAAGGACACTGGTGGTGCACCACTGACACAGCGATGGGACTCAGCTGAGAAAGTGCTGAGCTCACCTCTTCCGCACCTGTTCGTCCGCCGCCGTGGCGCCGGACCGCCGAACGTGATGACGACGGCCACCGTCTCCACGCTGCTCAATGACTTGGCGCGACGCGCGCGTATCAAGGTCAGCGGTGCCGAGGTGAGGTTCACCCCGCACGATTTCCGTCGCATCTTCGCGACCGAGGCACTTGCCAGCGGCTTGCCTCCACACATCGTGCAGGTGCTGATGGGGCACGCCAGTCTGGCGACGACTCAGGGATACGCAGCGATTTATCCCAGGGACGTCATTCGGCACCACCGCACCTTCATCGAAAAGCGACGGGTCATTCGGCCCACCGAAGAATACCGCGAACCAACCGCCGCCGAATGGGACGAATTCGAAGCCCATTCGTGCAACGCAAACTCAGCCTCGGCAGCTGCGGACGGGCATACGGAACAGGCTGTCAACACGAACACGCCTGCCTGCGCTGCGCGCTCCTCCGCCCCGACCCAGCCCAGATTCGCCGGCTCCAGGACATCATCGACAATCTCGAAGAACGCATCACTGAAGCTAAACAACACGGCTGGATCGGCGACGTCGAAGGCCTCCGTGTCACGCTCAACAGCGCCGAACTGAAACTCGCCCAGATGCATAAGATGCAGAACCACGACGACCGCGAGGTCGTCGAACTCGGGATCCCACGAGTTCGATTCGAAGCCAAAGAGCGCTGATGAGGACACCACTGAATACGCACTCAAATTCTCAGCCGGGCCAAGGAGAACTCGTGAATCGAGGCCTTTCGTCAGCGGTTCAACCGGCGGCGCTTGTCCCATACGCGGTCGGTTCCCCAGCGGACAATCCACAGAGCCACAACGAGCAAGAGCGTCTCGGTGCCGTTCGGAGGAGCACTGAAAGAAGAAAAAATATAGGGAAATGCGAATACCAAGAAAGCAGTTCCGACGAGGGCGACGAGGACAGCTCGAGCATTCATCTTGGTTCTCCCCTGCCGGTAGCCGATTGCTCTTAGCCTAATGCCGTGGGTCAAGGCCTCTACGGACGCCCACCCTTGCAACCCTTCCCAACCTCGATAGTCCGGATAAGAAGACCCGGACGAGCTGCCGCATCACCGGGTCCGGGACTTCCATGCGTTCGGAGAGCCGGCGCCGACCTGCTCCAGGGTAGGCAAGGTGAACTCGGCCCTGATGGATTCCCAGACCAGGTCGCTGATGGGCCTGCCGATGATGGCTGAGGACATCAGCTGCCGTCGTCGATGGACTCGAGTAGCCACTGGGTGGTGAGGGGTTGGCGGCGCAGCGTGAGGGTCCGCAACGCCGAGGTGGAGCTGCGGCGCGTTATCTGCCCTCACCAACGCCAACTCTTGGCAAGCGATTGCCAAAAACCTTATGAGAGCTTCCCTAAGGGGTATGGTCGTCCAACGCATCCCCGCGGGGATGCGCTGGACGCAACGTCCGCTAGCGGTCAGCGCCGCTTGCCAACCCGCCGTCCAGTTCCTGGTAGATGCCTGCCATCCAGGACTGGATGTCGTCGGCCTTGCGGGGCAGTGCGGCGCTGAGGTTCACCGGACCATCGGCGGTCATCAGGATGTCGTCTTCAATCCGCACTCCGATGCCGCGGTACTCTGCGGGGATGGCGAGGTCCTCGTTCTTGAAATACAGGCCGGGTTCGATGGTGAAGACCATGCCCTCCGTGAGGATGCCGTCAAGGTACAGTTCACGTTTTGCCTGGGCGCAGTCATGGACATCCAGGCCAAGGTGGTGACTGGTGCCGTGCGGCATCCAGCGGCGGTGCTGCTGGCCCTCCGGGCTGACGGCTTCCTCCACGCTCACGGGCAGCAGGCCCCACTCTGCGAGGCGTTCCGCCAGCACCATGGTGGCGGCGGTGTGGACGTCCCGGAACCTGGCACCCGGCCGGGCAGCGGCGAATCCGGCGTCGGCAGCATCCAGGACTGCCTCGTAGACTTTGCGCTGGACTTCGGTGAACGTGCCGTTGGCCGGCAGGGTCCGGGTGACGTCTGCGGTGTAGAGCGAGTCCGCTTCAACCCCGGCGTCCAGCAGCAGCAGCTCGCCGGCGTTGATCCTGCCCGTGTTCCGGGTCCAGTGCAGCACGGTGGCGTTGTTGCCGGCAGCGGCGATGGTGTCGTAGCCCAGTTCGTTGCCGACCTCGCGGGCACGCGCAAAGAACGCGCCTTCGACGACGCGCTCGCCGCGGGCATGGGAGAGGGCACGAGGCAGGGCCTTGACTACCTCCACGAAGCCCTCAACAGTCGCCGCTACCGCCGTCATCATCTGTTCGATTTCCCACTCGTCCTTCAGGAGGCGGAGCTCGGACAGCGCTTCGGAAAGCTTTTCATCCAGTGCATCGAGGACAGCGAGGTCCAGGTTGTCCGGGTCCTTGGCAGTGTTGTACCGGGCAGTATCCACCAGGGCGTCGATGTTCTCGTCCACCTTGCGGACCAGCCGGATGGAGATGCCGCCGATCTCGGGGGCGCCCACGTTCTTGGTGATCGCAGCCTCGAGTCCATCGATATGGGCGGTGGCCAAGCCCAGGCGCGCTTCGAACTCGGCAAGTGTGGGCCGGGCACCGATCCAGAACTCGCCGGAACGTGAGTCGGCGTAGAACTGTTCAGTATCCCGGCCGGCCAGCGGGCGGAAGTACAGCGTGGCGCGGTGGTGACCGCCGCCGTCGCCCTTTCCTTCACCAGCGGGTTCCAGAATGAGGACGGCGTCAGGCTCATGGTCCAGGCCCAGGCCGGTGAGATGCGCAAACCCCGAATGCGGACGGAACCTGTAGTCGCAGTCGTTGGAGCGGACCTTCAGCGCACCGGCGGGGATGACCAGGCGTTCGCCTTGGAACTTCTCCGAGATGGCCTTGCGCCGGGCCGCGGCGTAGTTGGCCACGGCGTCGAGCGCCGGCAGTTGCTGCTCGGAAGGCGCCCAGTTGCTGGCCATAAAGGTTTTGAAGGCAGCGGAACTGGGCCGCTGCGAGCGGTTGTTGACGCGCTCGTCGAGGGGCTGGGAGGCAGAGTTCAGGGTATTTTCGGCGTCGTTCACGGCACCATCGTCTCACCAGCACCGAGGCGGGGCCAATACCGGCGCGGGCGCGGTCAACTAGGCTGGGCAAGTGAGGATTGACCTGCATGCCCACTCGAATGTTTCGGACGGCACCGAAACCCCCGCCGACGTGATGGCTTCGGCTGCCCGGGCGCGCCTGGACGTGGTGGCGCTGACCGACCATGACTCCACGGATGGCTGGGCTGAGGCGTCCCTCGCGGCGCTGGAAAACGGGGTGGCATTGGTTCCCGGCATGGAGGTTTCCTGCCGGACCGGGCAGGGCATCAGTGTGCATCTGTTGAGTTACCTACACGATCCTGCCCACCCTGGGCTGCTTGAAGAGATCACCAAGGCCAAGGACGCGCGCGTCACCCGGGCGGAACGCATGGTGACTTTGCTCGCCGAAGACTACCCGCTGACGTGGGACGACGTCATCCACCATGTGGCTCCCGGGGCTACCTTGGGCCGGCCGCACATCGCTGATGCCCTGGTGGCGGCCGGTGTGGTGTCTGACCGCTCGGAGGCGTTCACGTCCATCCTGACGTCCCATTCGCGCTACTTTGTCCAGCACTACGCACCCGACCCAGCCACCGCCGTCGAACTTGTCCGGGCCGCAGGAGGCGTTCCCGTGTTCGCCCACCCCGTGGCGTCCGGCCGGGGCCGGATCGTGGGGGAGCGCACGTACCGCGACATGATCGACGCCGGCCTGGCGGGCCTGGAGATCGACCACCGCGACAACCCGGAGGAGGGGCGCGATTTCCTCAGGGGACTTGCAGCCAAGCACGGACTGCTGATCACGGGCTCATCGGACTACCACGGAACGGGCAAACCGAACCTGCTCGGAGAAAACCTCACGACTGCAGAGGTGCTGGCACGGATCGAGGAACTCGGCACGGGAACCGCCGTGGTGCGTGCGGAGCCGTAGCATACTACAGCGTATTGACTAGTCGTCGACGCTGAGTACTCTAGCGCTTACTGGGGAGCGGCGCAGGCCGCGCCATTGGAGGTCTCGTCTCAAGCAGTGTCCAACGAGTGACGGAGAGAATCGATGTTCAAGAAATCCCTGGCCGCGGCTGGCCTTGCTGCCGCCTTTATGTTTGTTCCCACAGCCGCCAATGCGCTGGACTGTACCAACGCCAGCCGCCCGGACAATCTCACCGGGGCCACTTTTTACGAGCCGTTCCCGGGCTTCCAGCTCTATGTTAAAGGCAATTGGGCCTACAGCGTCGCGGACAACGCCTGGATCTTCGTGCCGCCGGGATCGCTCAAGGAGCTTGACCCAACGGCGCCCATCGGCCAGAAGGGGAACTTCCAGAACGGCAGCCATGCGCTGCTGGTCAACGCGCACTGTGACTCCAACGGCGTCGTTCTGGACAACCGGCAGTCTGACCACGGCATCCAGCTGATGCATGGGTGCGGATAGAACCACCGGCTGACAAGCAAGTCGCATTTAACGTCGTTTTGGGCGCCCATAACGACGTTAAGTGCGGCCTAGATGGCCGGGAACGACGAAAAGGTCGCCTTGGCACCCAACCGCTTGGCCATCACGTCGATTGCGGGCTGGTTTTGGTCCACGCACACGAACTTCCGGTCCAGTTTGGCCGCCACGGCGCCGAGCGTCCCGGAACCGGCAAAGAAGTCCAGGCACCAGTCACCGGGCCGGCTTGACGCCGTCACCACACGGCGGATGAGGCCCTCAGGCTTCTGCGTGGGGTACCCGGTCTTTTCCTTGCCCGTGGGGGAGACGATGGTGTGCCACCAGACGTCGGTGGGCAACTTCCCGAGCTCCCGCTTGGCCGGTGTCACCAGGCCGGGTGCCATGTATGGCTCACGGTCCACCTCGGCGTTGTCGAAGTGGTATTTCGCCGGGTTTTTGACGTACACGAGGATGTTGTCATGCTTGGTGGGCCAGCGGTACTTGGCGCGGGCACCGTAGTCGTACGCCCAGATGATCTCGTTGAGGAAGCACTCGCGGCCGAAGATCGCGTCAAGCATCACCTTGGCATAGTGGACTTCCCGGTAGTCCAGGTGGAGGTAGAGCGTGCCGTCGTCTGCCAGCAGCCGCCAGGCCTCCACCAGCCGGGGTTCCAGGAATGACCAGTAGTCACTGAAGGCGTCATCGTACCGGTGCAGGGCGCCCTTGATGGTGTCGTAGGAACGCCCCTTGAAGCCCACGCGGTCGCCGTCACCGTCGGTGTTCAGCACCATCCGGGTTTCCTGGCGCTTCTGGACCCTGCCGGTGTTGAACGGCGGGTCAACGTATATCAAGGTGAAGGCGCCGTCCGGCAGCGAGGGGAGGAACTCCGCGTTGTCCGCGTGAACCACCAGGTTGCTGCCGTCCGGCGCCCAGACGGTGTCAGTCATCGAGGCTGTTATGCCTCGGTGCTGCCGGGCTGCGCACCGTTGTCGGCGCCGGCCACCACTTCGCCGTTGCGGCGGCGGGTCCGGGTCCGGCTGCGGCGGGCACGGGGGTCCACTTCGCCGTCGGCCGGAGCCGCTGTAGCCGGTTCCGGGGCGGGGCTGGTGCCGGCCGTCGCCGCATCAGACGTACGACGACGGCGGTCACCGGAGCGTCCGCCGGGCTCGCCGGTGCGGCGGCTGGTGGAGCGGCCGGCGTCACGGTTGCTGTCGCGGCCGCCATCGCGGCCGCCATCGCGGCCGCCGTCACGGCCACCGCTGGGGCGGGTGTTCTTTTTGCCGGTCTCGCCCAGGTCCTCGAGGACCTCGGCGTCGACCCCGGCCAGCACGCGCTTGTTGCGGGGCAGGCGGCCCTTGGTGCCTTCCGGGATGTCCAGCTCTTCGTAAAGGTGCGGCGAGGAGGAGTACGTTTCCACGGGCTCGGGGACGCTGAGTCCCAGAGCCTTGTTGATCAGGCCCCAGCGCGGCATGTCGTCCCAGTCAACGAAGGTCACGGCGGTGCCCTTGTTGCCCGCGCGGCCGGTGCGGCCCACACGGTGCAGGTAGATCTTTTCGTCCTCAACGCACTGGTAGTTGATAACGTGCGTGACGTCGTCGACGTCGATGCCGCGGGCGGCGACGTCGGTGGCCACCAGGACGTCCACCTTGTTGTTGCGGAAGGCGCGGAGAGCCTGCTCGCGGGCGCCCTGGCCGAGGTCACCGTGGATGGCGGCAGCGGCGAAGCCGCGGTCCACGAGTTCCTCGGAAACCTTCGCGGCAGTGCGCTTGGTCTTGGTGAAGATGATGGTCCGCCCGCGGCCGCGGGCCTGCAGGATGCGGGCAACAACTTCGATCTTGTCCATGCTGTGGGCACGGTAGATGAGCTGGCGGATATCGCGCTTGGTGAGGCCCTCGTCGTCCGGATCAGCGGCCCGGATGTGGGTGGGCTGCGTCATGTACCGGCGGGCCATGGCGATGACCGGGCCGGGCATGGTGGCGGAGAACAGCAGGGTCTGGCGGACCGCAGGGGTACCGGCGATGAGCGTTTCCACGTCCGGGAGGAAGCCGAGGTCCAGCATTTCGTCGGCCTCGTCAAGGATGACCATCTTGACGTTCTTCAGGACGAGGTGCTTCTGCTTGTAGAGGTCGATGAGGCGGCCGGGAGTACCAACGACAACCTCGACGCCGTTCTGCAGGGCCTCCACCTGGGGCTCGTAGGCACGGCCGCCGTAGATGGTGGTGATGCGGGCGTTGCGCTTCCGGGACGCGTTCTGGAGATCGTTGGCCACCTGAACGGCCAGCTCGCGGGTGGGCACAATGACCAGGGCCTGCGGTGCGCCGGGAACGGCGAGCTTGTCATAGCCGGCGTCGTCCGGACCTACCACGCGCTGCAGGGCGGGAATGCCGAAACCGAGGGTCTTGCCGGTGCCGGTCTTGGCCTGCCCGATGATGTCGTGGCCCGAAAGCGCCACCGGCAGGGTCATGGCCTGGATGGGGAAGGGGTGGGTGATCCCGGCGTCGGCGAGGGACTCCACGATGTCGGCGCGGACGTTGTAGTCAGCGAAGGATTTCTCCTCAATCTCGTGCGGCTTCTCGTCCGAGATGATGGTTTCTTCGGGTTCGATCGTCTCGATGCCGGAGTCATCAGTCAGGATCTGGTGGGTATGCAATTCACTCACAGGGGAGTTTCCTTATTCATTTGGGCATTGGCGCTGCCTGCTCAACGGGCCGGCCAACGTGGCCGTTCCGGAGCACGCTCTGGCGCGCAAGCAAATCCAGTGGAAGCCGATCGCGGGCTATCAAAATGCTGGCACTGGTGACCAACGGGTGCATCTCAAGATCGCGTAGGGGCGGGCTTGTTGAATTCAAAATCAAGGAAATCAACGACCGGGCATCCATATCTACTTCTTCAGTCTAGCCGTACGGACCCGGAATCCCGGCTTTGGGCCGA
The DNA here is from genome assembly GCF_055412845.1 of Pseudarthrobacter adonitolis. Taxonomy (NCBI): domain Bacteria; kingdom Bacillati; phylum Actinomycetota; class Actinomycetes; order Micrococcales; family Micrococcaceae; genus Pseudarthrobacter; species Pseudarthrobacter adonitolis. The sequence goes on from NZ_JBVAYW010000001.1 coordinate 408,010, forward strand.
ACAGGCAGGGCGCTAATCGTTCAGGCAAGGAGCTCGAAGTGGACCTCGCGCGCGGCAATATCGGAGGAGATCAGGCGGACCCGCACCTTGGTGCCGGATTCCAGGTCGCCAGCGCAGCGGGCCGTCACGGCGGGTTCGGCGATCTGGATGATCCCCGAGGGACCGCTCCCGTTTTTCGCAGCGCCAATCTTGGTGCCGTTGCCGTTTTTCCCGTTGCCGTTTCCGTTGTCTTTTTGTGGCTTGGAGCCGGAAATCACGATCGCATCGAAGTCCTGGCCCACATGGTTGACCAGGAGTGCGGCCTCCACGGTGTCCAGGGCCATGCGTTCCATCCGCGATGCCAGCTGGTCGGATCCGGCCATGATCTCCGGCAGGGACGGCAGGGCTTCCCGCGCCCAGTCCGGTACCGGCTTGCCGTTGCTCAGGGCTTCGCAGATCACCAGGACAAAGCGGTCGATAAGACGCCGGAGCGGTGCTGTGGTGTGGGCATAGGCGGCGCCGATGGCGGACTGGATGGCGTCGTCCGGCACTGTGCCGTCGAACGCCGTGTAGCTGGCGCCGCGGAACAGCATGCCGGCGGAGTGCAGGATGGCCAGTTGCCGGGGCTCTGTCGGATCAAGGCTGCGGAGGTATTCGCCGTAGCTGATTTTGCCGTCCCACGGCTTGCCCAACGCCTCGGACTGGAGGCGGAAGTGACGCAGGGAGCGCTCGTCCGGGGCGGGCATGGTGCGCAGGATGCCCACTTTTCCTGCCAACATCAGGTTTGCCGCCGCCATTCCCGTCATCAGGGAGATCTGGGCGTTCCAGTCCTCCACCGGAAGCTGCGGCGCCGCGGCAATCCGGTAGCCGCCGTCGGGCAGTTGGACGATTTCCTGCTCAGGCATGTTTAGGCTGGCACCGCCGCGGCGGCGCTCCAGCTCGACGCGCTTGAGGCCCACTTCCTTCAGGAGCTGCAGGACGGGACCGGCTGTTCCGGCGTCGAGCTCGGCCTGGACTCCCTTGTAGCTCAGCTTGGCGCGGCTGCGGATGGTGGCCCTTCGGACAGCCACCTTGGAGACTTTCGCGGCGTCGTTCAGCCCGAACTCCCAGACATATGCGGAACACAGCTGCCCGGCGAGGAGGCTGCCGGCCCCTTCGCTGATGACCTCCGGGTGCAGCGGGATACGGCCGTCAGGGGCGTAGAACGTCTGGCCGCGGCGGCGGGTCTCTGCGTCCAGTCCGCCGCCGGGGCGGACAAAGGACGGCACATCAGCGATGGCGTAAAGCACCCGGTAGCCAGTGCCCGCGCGCTCGATGAACAGCGCCTGGTCCAGGTCAGTGGATGATGCCGGATCGATGGTGAGGAAGTCCACGTCCGTCAGGTCAGCGCCCGGCAACTCGTGTGCGGCCACTGCCGCCTCCGCGTCCCGGACCGCCTCCGCCGGGTAGGGTCCCGGCAGTTCCAGCTCGGTCCGCAGGGCGCTCAGCGCCGCCGCGAGGTCGTTGGTCTGCTCGTGGACATTGGGGGCCAACCGATGATGTGACACGAAAGTCAGGTTAGCCCGATTTCCACGGATCGTGCACGCCCGCCGCCCGCCACGCGGGGATTGTCAGGATGCGCCCGCGTCCAGGGCCGCCAGGAGTGCCGCGGCGGCCGCTGCGGGATCGGAGGCTTCGGTAATGGCACGCACCACAACAATCCTGCCGGCACCGGCGTCCACCACCTGTTCTACGTTGCCGAGATCGATGCCTCCGATGGCAAACCAGGGCAGCGTGGCTTGTGTGCCACCGGCAGCGCGGACTGCTTCGGCCGCGTACCGCACCAGGTCAAGGCCGACGGCGGCCCGGCCGGGTTTGGTGGGAGTGGCCCAGACCGGTCCGACGCAGAAGTAGTCCAGGCCGCCTTGGGCAGTCAGCCCACCGGACAGCCGGATGGCGCCTTCGATCTGTTCGGCGGTGTGCGTGGAAAGCCCGATGGCTGTGCGCCCGCCCAGGAGCGTGCGGGCGGAAGCAACCGGCAGGTCCTTCTGCCCGATGTGGAAGACAGGGGCGCCGGACAGCATCGCGATATCGGCACGGTCATTGACTGCCCACAGCTTTCCGTGGCGTTCGGCCGCTGCCTGAAGCACGGCCAGCAACTCCAGTTCCTCGGCCGCCTCGATCGCCTTGTCGCGGAGCTGGATGATGTCGACGCCGCCGGCAAAAGCCGCGTCCACAAACTCGCCAAAGTCCCCGCGGTCCCGGCGCGCTTCGGTGCACAGGTACAGCCTGGCGCTGTGCGGGAGGCCGGTGCCTATGCCGCCAGCGGGGTCTGTTCCGGTCAAAGATGCGGGGGTGGAAGAGCTGGCGGAGGACGTGCCTGCAGCGGCGATGGATTGCGAGTTCATGGAAACCAGCCTAATTCCCCTAAACTGGGCGGGTACTGCGGGAGCCCGTTGCAGCCGTCACAAAGCGGCCGGGCTGAGAGGGCGTCAGAGCCGACCGCTTGACCTGATCCGGCTAGTACCGGCGTAGGGAAGGAACCACGTGCCCCCTGCAATAAGCAGCCCACCTGAGACTGCATCAGCCGGCCCGGCCGCAGTCCTGCACGCCGACGTGGCAGTCATCGGCGGCGGAGTCATCGGCCACGCCATAGCCTGGGCGGCTCGGCGATCCGGCCGTTCCGTGGTGCTGATCGATGACGCGCCCGGGAACGGCGCCAGCTGGGCAGCCGCTGGCATGCTTGCTCCTGTGAGCGAGCTGCATTACCAGGAGGAAGACCTCCTTGAGCTGATGCTTGCATCCTCCGGCCTGTGGCCTGCGTTCGCGGCAGACCTCGCACTGGCCGGGGCTGGAGATACCGGATATCTGACGACGCCGACCCTCGCCATCGGCGCGGACGCTGCGGACCGCCGGGCGCTGATGGACCTTCGGGCCGTGCAGCAGGCCAGCGGCCTGGTGGTGGAACCCCTGACTGTCCGTGTGGCCAGGACGAGGGAATCCCTGCTCAGCCCGGCCATATCCTGCGCCCTGGACATCCCCGCAGACCACCAGGTGGATCCACGGAAACTGTTGGCGTGCCTCCAGGAAGTCCTGGCCGTCCACGAACCGGGAGCAGGAACCGCCGTGGCAGGTGCCCGCCGGGGATTCGCCGTTGACCAAAGGGCCGCTGCCCTTCTCTGGGAGGACGGCCGCGTCAGCGGCGTGAAGCTCGCCCACGGCGGAAGTGTCCAGGCCGGGGAGACCATCGTGGCCAACGGATTGCAGGCGGCGTCGCTGGATGGCCTGCCGGTTGGACTGCACCTGCCGCTACGGCCCGTCTACGGTGACATTCTTCGACTGGCTGTTCCGCAGCACCTGCGCCCGCTCCTCACCTCGACGGTCCGCGGGATGGTCCATGGCGTGCCCGTCTACATCGTTCCCCGGCAGGACGGCACGGTGGTGATCGGGGCAACGCAGCGAGAGGACGCGCTCGCCGGTTCAGGCGACGACGCTGCTGTCTCGGCCGGTGGCGTCTACCAGTTGCTGCGTGACGCCCAGGTCCTGGTGCCGGCCGTCTCGGAGCTTGAACTCCTGGAATGCACAGCACGGGCAAGACCGGCGACCCCGGACAACGCACCTCTCCTCGGCCGCGTACCGGTGTCCGCACCAAGCACAGGGAACACGGGGATCATTGCCGGGCTCATTGTTGCCACCGGGTTTTTCCGCCACGGAGTGCTGCTTGCTCCGGCGGCGGCGGCCATCTGCCGGGACCTGCTGGACGGCCGGACGGACCCGCGATGGGGGGCGCTCAGTCCGGCCCGCTTTTCAGGAAAGCACCACATAGCCGGCACACAGTCCCCGCGAAAGGACATCAGCAGCACGAAGGACCTCGACCCACAGAAGGAATCAGCATGAACATCACCCTCAACGGCTCGCGCCATTCCGTGGCGGATGACGCCTCCATCACCACCCTCATCAGCCAGATCACGGGCCGCCTGCTCGCAGCCAACGGCCAGGCGACAGACGGGCAGAAAATCGGCGTCGCCGTCGCCCATAACTCCGAAGTAGTACCCCGCAGCCAGTGGTTCGTCACGGCCCTCGCCGAAGGTGACGACGTCGAACTGGTCACCGCAGTCCAGGGAGGCTGACACCATGACAGTAACCAGCAACATCAGCACACAAAACCGTCCCGTGGCCGCAGACAGGCTGGTCATCGACGGCGTCGAGCTCGGCTCCCGCCTCATCATGGGCACGGGTGGCGCGCCGAGCCTCGACGGGCTGGGCGCCGCCCTGCTGGCGTCCGGAACCGAACTGACCACGGTGGCCATGCGGCGCTATTCGCCCGCTGAATCGGGGTCCCTTTTCCAGCTCCTGGTGGACCACGGGATCCGGATCCTGCCCAACACCGCAGGCTGCTTCACCGCCCGGGACGCGGTCATGACGGCGGAACTCGCCCGCGAAGCGCTGGAAACCGACTGGATCAAGCTGGAAGTCATCGCCGACGAACAGACCCTGCTGCCGGACGCCGTGGAGCTCGTGGATGCTACGGAACAGCTTGTAAACCGGGGCTTCAAAGTCTTCGCCTACACCAACGATGACCCGGTCCTGGCCCTGCGGCTGGAAACCCTGGGTGCCACCGCGGTTATGCCGCTCGGAGCGCCCATCGGCACCGGCCTGGGAATCCTGAATCCACACAATATCGAACTGATCGTCTCGCGCGCCTCGGTGCCCGTGGTGCTGGACGCCGGCATCGGCACGGCGTCCGACGCCGCTCTGGCCATGGAGCTTGGTTGTGATGCCGTGCTGCTGGCCACTGCAGTCACGCGTGCGCAGAACCCGGCACTTATGGGGGAGGCCTTCAAACACGCCGTCATCGCCGGTAGGCTGGCGAAAGCGGCCGGCAGGATTCCGCGCCGCGAGCACGCCTTGGCGTCATCGGCCATGGAAGGACGGGCAGAATTTCTGTAGGCCGTTTTCTCCAGGCCCGGCCCCGTGACCAGCCGCACGGGCGGGCTCAAAGGACGAGCCAAGGAGGCCGCCATGGCCGGCAAGCAAGACACACTCACGCGGGAGCGGATCGAGGCCGTCCTCGCCGCGCTGCCCGGCTGGCAGTACCGGCTGGGCGGGCTCGTCGCTGTCTATAAGACGCCGACGGCGGCCGCCGCACTCGAGCTGATTGCCGCCGTCGGACGCCTGGCGGAAGAGCAGAACCACCATCCGGACCTTGACTGGCGCTTCAACAGGGTGCATCTCCGCTATACATCCCACGACGCCGGCGGCAAGGTCACTGAGCGGGATGCCGCTGCCGCGTTGGCAGTGAGCGCCGCTGCCGCCCGGCTCGGCGCCACTGCCCAACCGGTGACTTAACGGATTGTGACCACCACCCTGCTGGGTGGTGGTCACCGGTACGTAAGGAAACGGGCCCGGGCCTACAGCTTGAGCGCCTGCGTCAGCCGCTGCATATCGTGGCTTTCGCGCGTCCGGCCCAGGTAAATGGCCGTCCCGATGGCAGCGACGGCGCCGAGCGCCATGGGCAGGACCCAGGGAATCCACGTCAGGCCCGGCTGGTAGCCAAAACCTGCCGCAATGAAGATGATCCAGCTGATTGCACCCACTACAACGGCAACCCCTGGGGGCAACCCCGTGCCGTACCGGGTGTGGCGCTTGTCATTGGCCCAGACAACAAAGCCTGCGGCCACTGTGACCAGGACAACGATGGTCAGCGAAAGCATGGAATCTCCTCGGAAAGCAGCGGCCAACCGCCAAGGCGGCTGGCCGCGGACGTGCTAGAACTGGCCGAAACCGACTTTGCGGGCCTCTTCGGCGCCGATTTCCACGTAGCCCAAGGCGCTGCCGGGAACGATGATGATGCGTCCCTTGTCGTCCTTGAGGCGGAGTTCGGTGCCCTTAGTGATGGCTTCTTCAACGACCGTGGCTACGGTGTCAGCATCCTGAGCCGATTCCAGGACGATTTCGCGGCCAATATTCTGAATGCCGATCTTAATTTCCAAAAGGGGGCCTCCCAGCCAATCAAAGTTTCTTGGGTTCTCTTATTTGTAGTCTAGGACTCTTTGGGGAAGCGCGAGATTCCGCGCCAAGCTAAACGGTAAATGAGGTCGCTGGCCACATCGAGGTCCAGGTTTCCGTCCGTTTCCAGCCAATACCGCGCGCTGACCTGGGCCATGCCGGCCAGGCCGCGCCCCAGAAGCTGCGCCTCCAGTTGGGGCAGTTTGGTGTCCTCGGCAATCACGCGGGCTACGGCGTCCGCGAACGTCTTGTTAAATGTCTCGAGGCGTGAACTGACATCGGGATCGTTGATGAGGTCCGATTCGAAGACCAAGCGGTGGGCTTGGTCGTCGCTGGCGATGAAGCGGTAGTAAGCGCGCATCACCGCCTGGACACGTTCGTTATTGTCGGTAGTGGAGCTCAAGGCACCGAGCACCAGGTCCGTCAGCGACGCGAGATGGCTGTCCAGCAGGGCAAGATACAGCTCCCGTTTGGACGGGAAGTGCTGGTACAGCACCGGTTTGCTGACATGGGCCGTTTCGGCGATTTCATCCATGGCGGCGCCATGGTAGCCGTTGGCGACAAAAACCTCCTGCGCCGCAGCGAGGAGCTGCGCCCGGCGCTCATCCCGGGGAAGCCGGGCGGACCGCTGGCCCGGGGTCCGTTGAGGTGCGGCCGGTTCGCCGCCGGACGCCCGGTCAGCCCGTGCTTCATGGACCACAGTTGCCCTACTTTCGCTTGCCGTTACCTACACAATACTGCGCGGTAATATGACCGTGCGGCATCTCGGGGCATACATTGAAGTATGGCTTCGACTTTGACCGCAAATGATTCCTCTGTATCGCTTAAGCCGCTGGTGGGGCCCGCCGGTGAACTGACGCCGGCCGAGGTGGAACGCTACTCGCGGCACCTCATCATTCCCGAAATCGGAGCGGTGGGGCAGCGGCGGCTGAAGAACGCCAAGGTGCTGGTCATCGGTGCCGGGGGACTGGGTTCGCCCGCGCTGCTCTACCTGGCGGCAGCGGGTGTGGGAACCCTGGGAATCATCGACGACGACGACGTTGACCTCAGCAACCTGCAACGCCAGGTGATCCACGGAGTCGCCGACGTAGGACGGCCCAAGATCGAATCCGCGCGGGACGCCATCGCCGCACTGAACCCGCTCGTGGAGGTCCGGCTGCATAACGTCAGGCTGGATGCCTCCAACGCACTCGAACTGTTCGCGGACTACGACCTGATCCTGGACGGGGCGGACAACTTCGCCACCCGCTACCTGGTCAACGATGCCGCCGCCATCCTCGGCAAGCCCTATGTGTGGGGGTCGATCTTCCGCTTCGACGGCCAGGTGAGTGTGTTCTGGGAAGAGCACGGTCCCACCTACCGGGACCTCTATCCCGAGGCCCCGCCGGCCGGATCCGTGCCCTCCTGCGGCGAGGGTGGCGTCTTCGGCATGCTCTGCGCTGCCGTGGGATCACTCATGGTGACGGAGGCAGTCAAGCTGATCACGGGCGTCGGGCGTTCACTCCTGGGCCGGGTGGCACTGTTTGATGCGCTGGGCGGGAGCTGGCGCGAGATCCGCGTGTCCAAGGACCCGGCGGCGGAACCCATTACGGAACTGTCGGACTACGAAGCTTTCTGCGGCATCACCCCTGCCGTCTCCGCAGACACGGAGCACACCGTGACGGCAACCCAGCTGGCCACCATGCTGGCGTCCCGGAAGGCAGGCCTGAAGGACTTCGAGCTGGTGGACGTCAGGGAAACCGGCGAACACGACATTGTGAACATCGACGGCTCGGTGCTGATCCCGCAGGGCCGGATCCTTGCGGGGGAGGCCTGGGCGGAACTCCCGCAGGACAAGGACATTGTGTTCCACTGCAAGGCCGGCACGCGGTCAGCCAACGTGCTGGAGGCTGCGCGGAAGGCCGGCTACCAGCGGGTCAGCCATCTCGACGGCGGAATCCTGGCATGGGTGCGCGACGTGGAGCCGCAGAAGCCGGTCTACTGACGGGTGTCAGGCGGTTTCGAGGCCCCTGTGGTCCACGGGGCACTCCGCCGGAGTTGCCGTGGCCGGCTGCTCCACGGTGATGCCGTAGAGGGTTTCGAGTGCCGATACGTAGTCGTCCTGCTGGCCGTTGGCGGCGAGCTCACGGGCGCGGACGGTGGGCACGTGCAGCAGCTGCTTGACCATCCGGCGGAGGGCGAATTCCACTTCCTCGGCGGCAGCCGTGCAGCCGTGGCGGGCTCGGACGCGCTCCATTTCCGCGTCCAGGGCGTTCATGGTGTGCCGGCGGAGCGCTACGATGGCGGAATCCACCGAGCGGGCTTCCCGTTCCTGCTCGAAGGCCTGGGCGGCGCCGGACACAATGCTACTGGCCTGGGTGAGGGACTCGGCCTGTTCCTGGGGTGCCGCCAAACGCACGGATTCCAGCGTGAGCAGCTCGACGCCGTCGAGCTGGCCGACTTCCGGGTCAAAATCATGGGTAAGGGCGAGGTCGATCGCGATCAGCGGCTGGGAAGAGTCCGCTCGGATCTCGGCAAGTTCGCCGGCTTCGACCCGGGTGTCGGAGCCGCTGCAGCCGATCATAACGTCGGCTGCGGCCACGGCTACAGGCAGGGAATCGCTATCCAGCGCTGTTCCGCCGCGGGTGGCGACGAACGCTTCGGCACGTCCCGAAGAGGAGAACACGGAGATGTCGGTGCAGCCCCTTTCGCGGAGCAGCGCCATGGTGGCGCCGGCGTAGGCACCAGTGCCGAATACCACGACCTTCTTCGCTGACCAGTCGGGGCTCTCGGAAAGATCGGTGGCCAGATCCAGTGCCACTGAAACGATGGACAGGCCCCGGGAACCGAGGGCGGTCTGTGCCCCGACATCCTTGGCCGTCTTGGACGCGGCCTGGAAGAGGCGGACCAGGCCGGAGCTTGCCGTGCCCTCGTGCTGGGCAGTGATGAGTGCGCGGCGGACCTGGCCGGCGATTTCACGTTCACCCACGACAGCGGAGTCCAGTCCGGCGCTGACGGCGAAAAGGTGCTGGCTGACTTCGGGGCCGGTGCGTGTGCTGAAGGAGCGGGACACGAGCTGTTCGTTGAGTCCGCTGAGGCCGCTGATCTCGGACACGAGCGCCGCCCGGGCAGCCTCAACATCGTCAGCGTGGGGCGCTTCGCCGTAGATTTCGTACCGGTTGCAGGTGGCAAGCACCACCGCACCCGTCACTGCCGGCGATCCGGAGAGTGCGGATGTGGCGATCCCGGAAGCACCGTTGCTCAGTTGAGCAACGGTCTCAAGATCGATGTCGGCGTGTGTAGCCACCAATGAAAAAAGAACCACAGCAGATCAATCATAGCTTTTTCGCAGCCCGGTAGAACAACCCGCCAAGCGGCCACGGGCGGTGGAGGGCCGTGATTCCTGCCACGGTGCGTCCGGCGCGGCTGCAGGTGACAGGCTGTCGTTATCTTTTAGGGCCGATTTTGGGCACAATCAAAGGCATGACTTCCAGCTCCGCCGTGTCCAATGCCATGTCTGCTGCCGGTGCCCTTGCTGCCGGCCATCCGCTGATGGACGGCCGCACCGCAGATTCGCCGCTCATCACCGCTTACCGCGGCGGCAAGCCGTCGCGGCGGCCGGTGTGGTTCATGCGGCAGGCCGGGCGCTCACTGCCGGAATACCTGAAGGTGCGCGAAGGCGTGGCCATGCTGGATTCCTGCCTGCGCCCCGAGCTCGCGGCCGAAATCACGCTGCAGCCCGTCCGGCGTCATGACGTGGACGCTGCCATTTTCTTCTCCGACATCGTCATTCCGCTGAAGCTCGCCGGCGTTGGCGTGGATATTGTGCCGGGAGTGGGCCCCGTGCTGGACAAGCCGGTGCGCACGGCTGAAGACGTTGCCGCCCTGCCGCAGCTGACCTGGGAAGCGCTGGAACCCATCCGCGAAGCCGTGCGGCTGACCGTCGCCGAGCTGGGTAAAACCCCGCTGATCGGTTTTGCCGGCGCCCCGTTCACCCTTGCCGCCTACATGGTGGAGGGCAAACCCTCCCGTGACCACCTGGGCCCGCGCACCATGATGCACGCGGACCCGGAAACCTGGACAGCGCTGGCCAACTGGGCCGCCGACGCCTCGGGAATGTTCCTCCGCGCCCAGCTGGAAGCCGGAGCCTCCGCCGGACAGCTTTTTGACTCCTGGGCGGGATCGCTTGGCCTGGCCGACTACACCAAGTTCGTTGCACCGGCTTCGGCCCGCGCGCTGGACCACGTCCGCCACCTCGGCGCACCGCTGATCCATTTCGGTACCGGAACCTCAGAACTGCTGGTTGCCATGCGCGACGTCGGCGTGGACGTGGTGGGCGTGGACTACCGCCTTCCGCTGGATGAGGCCAACCGGCGCCTGGGCGGAACGGTGCCGCTGCAGGGCAACATCGACCCCGCGCTGCTGTCCGCGCCGTGGGACGTGCTGGAGGCCCACGTGCGTGCGGTCATTGCGGCCGGCGCCTCTGCGCCCGGCCACGTGCTCAACCTTGGCCACGGGGTGCCGCCGGAAACCGACCCCACGGTCCTGACCCGGGTTGTAGAACTCATCCACTCCATTTCCCCGGAGTAGGACCGTGGGCAGCTCCGTGACCCCGCCCCAGGCCGCCCTCGTCCTGGGCGGCGGCATCTCCGGCCTGCTGGCCGCACGGGAGCTGGCGGCTGCCGGACGCACAGTGACCGTCCTGGAAGCCACAGCATCCTGGGGCGGCTGCGTGGGCAGCCACGTGGTGGCCGGCCTCACCCTGGACAGCGGAGCAGAGTCCTTCGCCACGCGCTCCTCGGCCGTGGCTGACCTTGCTGATGAACTTGGACTCGGTCGCCACATTGTGGCGCCCCGCCCGGGCGGCGCCTGGGTGCAGCTTCCGGACGGCCCGCGCGAACTGCCCAAGACCGGAGTCCTGGGCATTCCCGCCAACCCTTGGGACCCGGAGGTCAGGCGGTCGTTGGGATTTGTGGGCTCGCTCCGGGCGTCCTTGGATAAGTACCTGCCGGCATCGATCGGCGCGTCGGCGGACGTCACCAGCGTCGCGGCGCTGGTGCGCGCCCGGATGGGCCGCCGCGTGTTGGATCGACTCGTGGCCCCGGTGGTGGGCGGCGTGCACTCAGCGGACCCCGGTCTCCTGGACGTGGACATGGTGGCCCCCGGCCTCCGAGCCGGAATCCGCGAGCACGGGTCCCTCACAGCGGCCGTGGCCGCCCAGCGGCGTGGTGCCACCCAGCCGTCCGTCGCGAAGGCGGGTTCCGCCGTCGCCGGCCTGGAAGGCGGGATGCACACCTTGGTGGTGGCCCTGCTCAGCGATCTCCGCAGCCGCGGGGTCACGCTGATGAGTGGAACAGCCGCGGACGCCGTCGAACGGACGGCGGACGGGTGGCGGGTCACCGCCGGTGACACAACGTACGACGGCGTCCTGCTGGTGCTGGCGCTGCCCGGCCCGGCAGCCGTGGGGCTGCTACAGGAGGCCGTACCCGCCCTTGCCGGTAGGAACCCGGAAAGCGGTCCGGACGTCAGGCTCGTCACCCTGGTGGTGGACCTGCCCGAACTGGACCGCAGGCCGCGGGGCACCGGGATCCTGGTAGCCCCCCAGACACCCGGTATCCAGGCAAAAGCCCTCACGCACGCAACCGCGAAGTGGGATTGGCTGGCCGCTGCGGCAGGTCCCGGGACGCACGTGCTGCGGCTCTCCTACGGCCGACTGGAGGCCTCGGAACCCGCGACCTCGGAAACCGGCCGCTCCGTCCCAGCCCTCGATATAGAACTCCTGGCTGCTGCCTTGCATGACGCTTCGGCCCTGCTGGACGTCCCGGTGCGGGGGACCGACGTTGTCGGCTGGGATGTTGTCAGGTGGCAAGGGGCGTTGCCGTTCGCGGCCGTGGGACACAGGGCCCGGGTGGCCGAGGTCAGGAAACTCTGCGCGGCAGAGGCCGGCCTCGGCATTGTGGGCGGGTGGGTGGCCGGCAACGGACTCGCCGCCGTGGTGGCCGATACGCGAAAAGAAATTCGCAGCCTGCTCAGCTGACCATCGCCCCTGTTCAGTGGAATATGGGCGTTGAAGAGACCACTCCGAGGCACAGTTTCCGGTTTTCAATCCACCCACTGATGTGGTTAGGGTCGATAACTATGGTTATCTACAGGTCCGAATTTTCCCGTTCCCGGACCAGCCTCCATGGGGGACTCCGGCGTGGCGCTGCAGCGGCTGCCGTCGGAGCGGTACTGGTTCTGTCCGCCGGCGTGCCGGCATCCCAGGCGGATGATGGCAGTGCAGATCTCACCGGGTCCGCAGAGGTTGCAGCCGACGGAGACATCGACGGGGTCAACGGCCTGCTGAAGGGCCTCCTGGGCGGTTCCGGCGGACGTTCCACAGCTTCGCCCGAATCGACTTCCGCACCCTCAACCTCTTCCACTCCGACGGCCACGGCTACATCGTCTCCTGCCCCTACGTCCACGGCGCCGACGTCGTCTGCTCGGACGACGTCTGCCAGCCCGGCCCCGCAGGGCACAGCTCCGCAGGGCATGGCTCCCCAAGGTGCCGTCCCGCCGTCGAGCGCTCCGGCGCCGCTCAGCACATCCCCGGATGCCGCAGGTTCGCCGGCAGGCACGCAGCCGAACGGCCAACCCGATGCCCCCGCCGAGGGGACGCAGGGTGCCGGACAGGACGACGATCCCACTGCGGACCAGCCCACGCAGGATGCCCACAGCAGCAACGCCACCAGTGTCTCCAACCCAAGGCGCCCCGGAAACGCGCCCGCTAACCGGGAGAATATGGTGTCGGCCACAGAGGCAGCCGCGGCGGCCGAACCTGCAAAGGTCTGGCTTGGTGTGGGGCTGGTGGGGTCCGCCGGAGCTGCAGGCCTCCTCTTTGCCCGGATCCGCCGGATTTGACCTCGGTGCGGAATCGGTTCAAGTCCCATTCTGCGCCGAACCTGTGACATTAAGCACTTCTACGTCTTGTAGAAGTCGCTGGTTTCGACTTGGCGGTATGGAAGGGGCAAACTGGTAACCATGAGCCACACTTCTGCCGAATCTGTCCCTAAAACCGAAGAATCAGCCGAGCAGTTCTTCACTCTCTGGACTGTTTTCAAGCGGTCTGAGGAACTCGTTCGCAGCGCTGACGCTGCCGCCGATTTCGATGCCCTGCTGGTCCGCCTGGCCGAGGCCGGCGTGACGCACCGCGGCAGCTACGACGTCTCCGCGATGCGTGCCGATGCCGATGTCATGGTGTGGCTCCACGGCCCGAAGCCCGAAGCGCTGCAGCAGGCCATCCGCGACATCCGCCGCAGCACGCTTTTCGCCGGAACCGAAATTGTCTGGTCCGCCATGGGCGTCCACCGGGAAGCTGAGTTCGCCAAGAACCACACCCCTGCTTACTCACGTGGTGTCGCCCCCGCCGAATGGCTCTGTGTCTACCCGTTCGTGCGCTCCTACGAGTGGTACATCCTGCCCGACGACGAGCGCGGCAAGATGCTGCGCGACCACGGCATGCTGGGCCGGGAGTTCCCGCAGGTCATCTCCAACACGGTATCCTCCTTCGCCCTGGGCGACTGGGAGTGGATCCTGGGACTGGAAGCCCCCGAACTGGTGGACCTCGTGGACCTGATGCGCCACCTCCGCGCCACAGAAGCACGCAACCACGTACGGGAGGAAATCCCGTTCTACACCGGCCGCCGCATCACCGCAGCAGAAGTCGCTGAGGTCCTCGCATGACCCAGCCCGATCCCGCGGCGGGCTCCGTGGTCACCGGAATCAACCCGGTCACCGAAGCCGGCCGGATGGCGCCCAAAAACTATGACGGGGTCCTGCTGGCCTCCTTTGGCGGGCCCGAGGGCCAGGACGACGTTATCCCGTTTCTGCGCAATGTCACCCGCGGCCGCGGCATCCCGGACGAGCGGCTCGAAGAGGTTTCCCACCACTACCGGGCCAACGGCGGCATCAGCCCCATCAACCAGCAAAACCGGGAGCTCAAGGCTGCCCTCGAAGCGGAGCTCACCGCCCGCGGCATTGAGCTTCCCGTGCTGTGGGGGAACCGCAACTGGGACCCCTACATTCCGCAGACCCTGCAGGACGCGTACGACGCCGGCCACCGCAGACTGCTGATGGTCACCACGAGTGCCTACTCCTGTTACTCCAGCTGCCGCCAGTACCGCGAAGACATCGGGATGGCGCTGACGGAGACCGGGCTGGACGGCCGGCTCGAGGTGGACAAGGTCCGACAGTACTTCGACCACCCCGGCTTTGTGGAGCCGTTCATTGAGGGAACCGCGGCCGGGCTGGCGGACGTGCGGGCGCAGCTCGCTGCTGCCGGCACCCCGGACGCCCCCGTGCACATCCTCTTTGCCACCCACTCCATCCCTACCCGGGATGCCGACGCCGCTGGACGGTCCGAGGCTGAGCCGCGAGAATTTGAGGAAGGCTCCGCCTACGTTGCCCAACATCTGGCAACGGGGGCGGCCGTGATCATGAGGGTTGAGGCAGAGTCAGGCCTGACCGCGCCCTGGTCCCTCGTCTATCAGTCCCGCTCTGGTGCCCCGCATGTGCCGTGGCTGGAACCGGACATCAACGATGCCATCGAGGAGCTCTCGGGCCAGGGCGTCAAGGGCATTGTCATCGTCCCGCTGGGCTTCGTCAGCGACCACATGGAAGTCGTCTGGGACCTGGACACCGAAGCCCTGGAGACCTGCCGCAACCTGGGCCTGGCGGCCACACGTGTACCCACCCCGGGCTCTCACCGGAAGTTTGTGAACGGACTGGTGGACCTCATCTCCGAACGGACGCTCGCCAACAACATCAGCGACCGGCCCGCCGTGACCGGCCTGGGCCCCTGGTACGACGTCTGCCGGCCGGGCTGTTGCGCGAATTTCCGCGGCGAGAAGCCCACCATCGCCGGAGCCGACACCACCGTCGGCACCGGACATGACGCATATCCGGCCGCATCTGCGGGCGCTGCCGGGAGAGAAGGAAACCCGTGACCGTACGGATTGGAACCAGGGCCAGCAAGCTCGCCCTGACCCAGACCCAGCAGACGGCGGACCAGCTGGCCGCCGTCGGAGGCTTCCCGGTGGAGCTGGTGCACATCACCACCGAAGGCGACGTCAAGACAGGGTCACTGTCCCAGATGGGCGGCACCGGCGTGTTTGTCGCCGCGTTGCGCGATGCCCTGCTGCAGGACACCTGCGATGTCGCCGTGCACTCGCTCAAGGACCTCCCCACGGGCGCCGCACTGGGCCTCACCATCGCCGCAACGCCCAAACGTGTCGACGTGCGGGATGTCCTGTGCGCACGCGACGGACTCAAACTGGCTGATCTGCCGCTGGGCGCCAAGGTGGGAACCGGCTCTCCGCGCCGCGCTGCGCAGCTGCGTGCCGCCCGCCCTGACCTGGACGTGCAGGACATCCGCGGCAATGTTGATACCCGCCTGGGCCGCGTGCCCGGCCTCCCCGGAAACGCAGCAGGCGCACCAGGCGACCTCGACGCCGTCGTACTGGCCGCCGCCGGCCTGGAACGCATCGGCCGCTTGGACGCCGTCAGCGAATTCTTCGAGGTGGACGTGATGCTGCCGGCGCCAGGGCAGGGTTCGCTGGCCATCGAATGCCGGACGGCCGACGCCCCCCGCAAGGCAGGTTCCACCGAAGGGTCGCAAGGTGTTTTGGCGCAGGCCCTGGCCGCGCTCAACGATGAGGACACCCGCCTCGCCGTGACCGCCGAGCGTGCCGTGCTGGCCCGCCTCGAGGCCGGCTGCGCCGCCCCGGTGGGTGCCTTCGCCTACCGCAAGGGCAGCATCCTGTACCTCGAGGCGGTGGTATGCGCCGTGGACGGCACCAGGACGGTGCGCGAAAAGAAGGCAACGGACGGTCTCACTGAAGTCGGTGCCACGCTGCTCGGCATCGAGGTGGCCGAGCTCCTGCTGGCTGCCGGCGCCGCGGAGATCGCGGACCTTGCCGCATCCTGATGCACCAGGTTCCCCGGCGGGCACTCTCGGCGGTCGGCGCGTCCTGATCACCCGGAGCGCCGACCGTGCCGGGCCGCTGGCAGCGCTGCTCGGTAGCCTGGGGGCCGAACCGCTGGTCCTGCCGCTTATCGACTTTGAACGGGCCGCGGACCAGCCGGCTCTCGATGCCGCCCTGGATGCCCTGGCGGCCAGCAGCTTCGACTGGCTTGTGGTCAGCAGCATAACCACGGTGCGCATGCTCGTGGAAAAGGCGGCCGAGCGCGGGACCACGCCGGCTGCACTGGTGCCGGCGGGAACGCGCGTGGCCACGATCGGCCCGTCCTCCCGGCGGATCCTCGAGGCCGCCGGCATCGCCGTGGCGCTCGCCCCGGCGGACATCCAATCCGCCGAAGGGCTCGTGGACCTCTGGACTGACGCCCCGGCGCGCGTGCTGTTGCCACAGGCAGACATCGCTGCACCTGCCCTGCGCGATGGTCTGGCGGCAAAAGGAGCCGACGTCACCCCTGTTGTGGCCTACCACACCGTGGATTACCCGGCCCGGCCGGAACTCCGCCTGGAGGCGGAACTGCCGTCCGCCGTCGGGGTCTCCCTCCCTGGCTCTCCCCGTGAGCTCAGCCAGTCGCAGACCCGCATGGAGCTCGACGCGGGGACGCTCGACGCCGTCGTGGCCGCCTCGCCGAGCGCTGCACGCCGCATCGCCGCGACCCTCCTGCCACTGGGCCGCTGCCGTTTCATCGCCATCGGAGGCCCGACGGCGGCGGAGGCTGCCGCCCTCGGAATCCCGGTGGCCGCCACCGCCCAAGTCCCCACCCCGGACGGCATAGTGGCCGCGCTGGGCACCGTATTCGCCAACGAAGGGAACACCCGATGAGCTTTCCGAACCACCGGCCGCGCCGCCTCCGCACCACACCCGCCATGCGCCGGCTCACCGCCGAATACCGCCTGGCCCCCGCGGACCTGATCCTGCCGGCGTTCATCCGTGAAGGCCTCAGCGATCCGTCGCCTATCACCTCCATGCCCGGTGTTGTGCAGCACACCACCGAATCGCTCAAGCGTGCCGCCGCGGAAGCCGTGGAGCTGGGCGTCGGCGGCATCATGCTGTTCGGCGTTCCCGCCGTGCGCGATGCACGCGGCACCGCGTCTTTGGACCCGGACGGCGTGCTCAACAAGGCCATCCGCGACGTCCGCGCCGAGGTGGGCGATGATCTGGTCATTATGGGCGACGTCTGCCTGGACGAATTCACCGATCACGGCCACTGCGGTGTCCTGGATGCCGACGGCTACGTGGACAACGATGCCACCCTGGAAATCTACGGCCAGATGGCCGTGGCCCAGGCTAATGCCGGCGCCCACGTGCTGGGGCCCTCGGGCATGATGGACGGCCAGATCGCCGTTATCCGCCAGGCCCTCGAGGAATCCGGCCACAAAAACACCGTCATCCTGGCATACGCGGCCAAGTACGCCTCCGCCTTCTACGGTCCCTTCCGGGAAGCCGTGGATTCGCAGCTCAAGGGCGACCGCCGCACCTACCAGATGGACGCCGCCAACCGCCGCGAAGCCATTCTCGAGGTGGAGCTGGACCTTGAGGAAGGCGCAGACATGGTCATGGTGAAGCCGGCCATGAGCTACCTGGATATCCTGGCCGACGTCGCCGCCATGAGCCCCGTGCCTGTCTCGGCCTACCAGATCTCGGGTGAATACGCGATGATCGAGGCCGCTGCCGCCAACGGCTGGATCGACCGGCGGGGTGCCATCACGGAATCCATCCTGGGCATCAAACGGGCCGGCGCCAACACCGTGCTGACCTACTGGGCCTCCGAAGTTGCAGGCTGGCTCAAGGAATCCTGACGCGGCAGGGAATGTTTCCGGATGCGCCGTGGTTTGTATGCGTATGCATGAAAATACCGAGCCTTCCGTAACCACTTCGCCAACCTCGGGCAACCCCACCGCCCCCGTCCCTGCGGATACCATCCTGCTTGGCGTCAGTACCTTCGGCGACGTCGACCTGGCTGCCGACGGGGCACCCAAGCACCACGCCGAGGTGCTGCGCCAGGTGGTGGAACAGGCCAAGGTGGCCGACGCCGTCGGACTCCACTCCTTCGGCGTGGGGGAGCACCACCGCAGGGACTTCGCTGTCAGTGCGCCGGAGGTGGTGCTGGCAGCCATCGCCACGGCCACGGAAAACATCCGGCTCGGCAGTGCGGTCACGGTCCTGAGCTCGGACGATCCTGTCCGCGTTTTCCAGCGCTTCGCCACCCTCGACGCCGTCTCCAACGGCCGCGCCGAGGTGATCCTGGGCAGGGGTTCGTTCACCGAATCCTTCCCGCTCTTTGGCTACGACCTCGGCGACTACGACGCCCTGTTCGAGGAGAAGCTGGACATCTATGACCGGGTACGGTCCCAGAACCCGGTGAACTGGGACGGCCGCACGCGGGCCAGCCTCCGCGGCCAGATGGTCTATCCGCACGTGGATGGGCGCCTGCTTCCCACCTGGATCGGCGTGGGCGGATCACCCCAGTCCGTGGTCCGCACCGCAACCTACGGCTACCCGATGGTCCTGGCCATCATCGGCGGCGAGCCCGAGCGCTTCCGTCCCTACGCCGACCTCTACCGCCGTACGCTTGCCGAGAAGGGCCACGATCCGCAGGCTCTGTCCGTGCACTCTCCCGGTTATGTGGCCGAGACTGACGAGCAGGCCCTCGAGGAGTACTACCCGCATTGGCTCGCCACCAGGAACAAGATCGGGGCGGAGCGCGGCTGGGGGCCGGCCGGGCGCGGCGAGTTCGAAGCCGCGGCCGACGAGGACGGTGCCCTGTTTATTGGTTCGCCGGAAACGGTGGCGGCGAAGGTCGCCAGGCTCAAGGGCACCCTCGGGGCGGACCGCTTCGAGATGAAGTACAGCAGCGGCACGCTGCCCCACGAGCAGATGATGCGCTCCATCGAACTGTTCGGTTCCAAGGTGGCACCACTCGTTGCAGACAAGCTTGCAGACATGCTCGCGGATCGCTGAGGCAGGCGGCCACTGTATCCGGCGCCCGCTTCTGGCGTGGCGCCGGATACCACCGCCCGGGATGGAAGAATAGGGGCATGACTCGTTCCGAAGCCCTCTTCGCCCGTGCCCAGACCTTGATGCCCGGTGGCGTCAACTCACCCGTCCGTGCCTTCGGCTCGGTGGGTGGAACCCCGCGGTTTATGGTGTCGGCCAAGGGTCCATATCTGACCGATGCCGACGGCAAAGAGTACGTCGACCTGGTCTGCTCCTGGGGCCCGGCGCTGCTGGGGCACGCCCACCCGGCCGTCCTGGAGGCGGTCCACGCGGCGGTTGACCGCGGCCTCTCCTTCGGCGCGTCCACCCCGGACGAGGCCAACCTGGCAGCCATCGTCCAGGAGCGCGTTCCGGCCGCCGAGCGCGTCCGTATGGTCTCCACCGGCACCGAGGCCACCATGACGGCAGTCCGGCTGGCCCGAGGTTTCACCGGCCGGAACCTTATCATCAAGTTCGCCGGCTGCTACCACGGCCACCTGGACGGGCTGCTGGCCGCTGCAGGATCGGGTGTTGCCACCCTGGCACTCCCGGGCTCGGCCGGCGTCACCGAAGCCACTGCCGCCGAAACATTGGTCCTGCCCTACAACGACCTCTCCGCCGTCGAAGCCGCTTTTGCTGCGCACGGGCCGAACATCGCGGCCGTCATCACCGAAGCCGCCCCCGCCAACATGGGCGTGGTGACACCGGGGGAGGGCTTCAACCTGGGGCTGTCCCGCATCACCCGCGAGCACGGCGCCCTGCTGATCGTGGACGAAGTGCTCACCGGCTTCCGCACGGGCTACTCCGGCTACTGGGGGCTCACCGGCGGCGCTGCTGACGCCGCGGACCCGTGGACTCCTGACCTGCTCACTTTCGGAAAGGTCATCGGCGGCGGAATGCCGACGGCGGCCCTCGGCGGGCGTGCCGACGTTATGGACTTCCTTGCGCCCCTCGGCCCGGTGTACCAGGCAGGGACACTCTCCGGGAACCCCGTGGCCATGGCAGCCGGCGTAGCCACCCTGACGCACGCCACCCGCGACGTCTACTCCTTTGTGGACGCCCGCTCGCTGGAGCTCTCCTCGGCGCTGTCCGCGTCCCTGGACAGTGCCGGCGTGGACCACTCGATCCAGTTCGCCGGAAACCTCTTCTCCGTGGCGTTCGGCACGTCCGCCAACGGCGTCCACAACTATGCTGACGCCCAGGCCCAGGAAACCTTCCGGTACGCGCCGTTCTTCCATTCGATGCTGGAATCCGGCGTTTACCTGCCGCCGTCGGTCTTCGAGGCCTGGTTCCTCTCGGCCGCCCACGACGACGCCGCGATGAATCGGATCTTTGACGCTCTCCCGGCCGCCGCCGAGGCCGCAGCGGCCGCCAAAGGTTAGTCCCGCGCCGTCAACGGCTTAACTAAGAAAATCCCCGCCTCCCGGACGAATCCCCGCACTATGCGTGGGGAAAAGTCCGGGAGACGGGGATTTTCTGTTGGTACGTCTACAGCACGTCCGAAAGGAAGCCCTTCAGGCGGTCCGTTGCGGGCGCTGTGAAGATCTGCTCGGGCGGACCCGATTCGACCACCACGCCGGCGTCCATAAACGTGACGGTGTCTGAGACGTTGCGGGAGAAGCCCATCTCGTGGGTCACCACCACCATGGTCATGCCGCCCTTGGCGAGGTCGGTCATCAGCGCCAGGACGCCCTTCACCAGCTCAGGGTCAAGGGCAGAGGTGGCCTCGTCAAAGAACATCACCTCAGGCTTCATGGCCAACGCGCGGGCGATCGCAACGCGCTGCTGCTGGCCGCCGGAGAGGTTGGCCGGGCGGGCATCAGCTTTGTGCTTGAGGCCCACCAGGTCCAGCTGCTCAAGGGCTTCGGCACGCGCCTGGTCGTTGGAGAGCTTCCGGAGCTTGCGCAGCGCGAGCGAGACGTTGTCCAGGACCGTCTTATGCGGGAACAGATTGAACTGCTGGAACACCATGCCGATCCGCTGTCGCAGTTCGTCCGGGTTGTCCTTCAGGACCGACCGGCCATCCAGCAGGATGTCCCCCTGGTCCGGTTCGATCAACCGGTTCATGACCCGCAGGAGCGTCGACTTTCCGGAGCCGGACGGACCAATGACCGAAGCCGTGGTGCCCTTCTCCACGTGGAGGTCGATGCCGCGGAGCACATGGTTATGCCCGAACGAAAGGTGCAGGTTCTTGCCGGTCAGGGTGCCGGAAGTAAATTCCGTCATGCCTGTGCCCCCTTGCCGATAGGTGCCGCCAGCTCGTCCGGTTCCTTCTTCTCCGGCCGGCCGGTACGGAGCCGGTTGTCGATGAAGTTCACGAAGTGGGTCAGCGGAACAGTCAGGATCAGATACAGAACGCCGGCGGCCACCAGCGGGGAAAGGTTCCCCGTGTTGGCCATGGCGTCATTTCCGATCCGGAAGATCTCTCGGTCGGAGGCAGCCAGGCCCAGTACGAACACCAGGGAGGAATCCTTCAGCAGCGAAATGAACTGGTTCACCAGGGCAGGCAGCACGCGGCGGATGCCCTGTGGTACCACCACGAGGCGCATTGACTTGCCGTAGCTGAACCCCAAAGCACGGGAAGCTTCCAGCTGGCCTTTCTCCACGCTCTGGATACCGGAGCGGAAGATCTCACCGATGTAGGCGCCGGCGATCAGGGTCAGAGCCAGGATCCCGAGTGGATACGGATTGCGGTTACCGGTGAGTTCCCGGGCAATGGGGCTGAGTCCAATGCCGATCACCAGGATCACCAGGATGGCGGGCAGGCCCCGGAACAGATCGGTGTAGATCCTCGCTGCCCAGCGGGCCACCGGATTCCGGGAAATACCCATGAGTGCGAGCAGCAGCCCCAGGAAGGAGCCGAGGATGCCCGAGGCCAAGGCCAGGATCAGGGTGTTGGGCAAGCCCACCGTGAGAAGGGAGGGAACGACTTTCGCCATTTCCTCCCAGTTGAGGAACGTTTCACCCAGCTGGTCCAGGAGATCCATAAGCGGTTAGGCCCAGATCAGCTCTGGGGAGCCGGAGCAGCTTTGCTTCCCGGCTTCCAGTCGGCGGGGGTCTCGCGGTCCGGGTACCATTCCTTGGTCAGCTTGGACCAGGTACCGTCAGCAATCACAGCGTCCAGCCCGGAGTTCAAAGCGTCGATCAGGGCCTTGTTGTCCTTGTTCACTGCGTAGGCGGTGAAGTTCTGCGTGTTCACGACGGACTCTGCGATGACAGTTCCGTCGCCTTCCTTCACCTGGCCGGTTGCCTGCTGCGAGGGTGCCACCCAGGCATCGATCTGGCCGTTGCGCAGGTTGGCGTACACGGTGGCGTAGTCCGGGAAGCGGACCGGCTCAAGCTTCAGGGTGTTCGTGACGTAGTCGTCCTGGACAGTGCCCTGGACGACGCCGATGCGGACATTGGCATCCAGGCCTGCGAAACCCTTGACGTCGCTGTCGGTCTTGGCAACGACAGCCATAAAGCCGAAGTCGTAGCCGTTGGTGAAGCCCACGTTGGCCCGGCGGGCGTCCGTGGTGGAAATCGAGGACGATCCCATATCGAACTGCTTGGTCTGTACCTGGGAGAGCAGCGCCGAGAAGTCGGTGGCGACGAATTCAACTTCGAGGCCAAGCTTGCCGGCGACGGCGCGCAGCAGCTCGTTGTCGTAGCCGGTGAACTTGCCGGCGGGGTCGATGAAGATGTTCGGCGGCGCGTCGGAGAGCGTGCCAACCTCCAGCTTGCCTTCGGTGTTGAGGCCCAGCTTGGTCTTGTCGATCTGGTCCAGCGGCGTGACATCGGCGGTGGTGTACTTGTCCAGCGTCTGCTGGTCGCTGCCGGCGAGGGCATCAGTGGGCGTGCCGCTCGGCTGGGCAGTCCCCGTGCCGCAGGCGGCCAGCGAGACAGCAAGGGCAACCGCGACAGGAACGCTGGTCAGCCACTTCATGGCTTTGGTCTTCATGAGAAAGTCACTTTCATCAGAGTCATAAGTTCAACCGGGCCGAAGGCTACGCGTGTGGCGCCTGGCGCTTTGCTCCCCAACGCCGGCCGGGGCGGGATTACCGCTGAACTTAATCATCTCATTTCCGGCTTTCAGCGCCTTCGGACGAATAAAGTCATGTCCTAAGGGGTGAAGAGTCGAATAAAAGAACGAATGAAACTCTTTCTGAACATTTGATGAATGAATGCTGCCGACGCGGCCGAATCCGAGGGTTCCGGCGGCCGCAGTCCGCGGTTCCGGCCCAATTGTGAGTTAGCTCTCAGCTAGAAGTCGCCGCTGGCGTCTTCCGGGGGAAGGACGGGCCAGTCCCCTTCGATCACGGCGGCGGGCTTGGTCTTGCGCAGGTAGTTCTGGAAGTCTGCTGCCTGGCTGACAGCCCAGTCCTTTTGCAGTTCGTGAAGCTGGCTGGCCGGCATCTTGAGCTTGGGGAACTTGATGGCCATCGCATCCAGCATCCGGAGCGTGGCCAAAGCGTCCGCGGCCGACGTATGGGCGTTGTCCAGCGTGATGCCGTATTCCTCGCACAGGGCCGTCAATGTGCGCTTACCCTTGCGGTATCGGTCCACCTGCTTGTTCATGATGAACGGGTCCAGGACGGGGAACCGGCTCAACTGCCGGACGCCGTAGCGGGCGGACTCAGCGGCCAGGATGGTGAAGTCGTAGCTGGCGTTGAAGGCAATAACCGGAATGCCGGCGTCGAACAGGTCCTGCAGGACGGTTGCGAGCTCCCCTGTGACTTCATGGGCCGGCCGTCCCTCACGCCGGGCCTGCTCCGTGGTGATGCCGTGGATATCGCTGGCCTCGGTTGGGATTTCGACGCCAGGATCGGCCAGCCATTCGTGTTCGGTAATCACGTCCCCCTTGTGGTCCACCACTGTCACCGACGCTGTGACGATGCGCGCGGCACGCGAATTCCGTCCGGTGGTTTCGAGATCGAAGGCTGCGCGGGGAAGGGTGTTCCAGGTGGTCATGCTTCAACGCTACCGGCCAGCACCGACAGGATCCCGCAGCGCCACTGACGGTAATCTGGATGTATGCGGACTGAGTACATTGAGGCGGTGCTCGCGCTGGTCGAGCTGGTTCCGCCCGGCACCGCACTGGCCTACGGTGATGTGGCCGAGCTGCTGGGGTCCGGCGGTCCCCGGCAGGTGGGCCACGTCATGAGCCACTACGGCAGCCAGGTCGGGTGGTGGCGCATCCTGAAGGCAAGCGGCCAAGGTCCGGAAGGCCACGAGGCCGAAGCCCTCCGCTGCTACCTGCAGGAGGGGACGCCGCTGCTCGGCGACCACGTTGCTTTCCTGCGCACCGGCGAAGGCAAGTGGCGGGTGGACCTGATGGCAGCACGCTGGGCACCGGGCGAGGATGACTTCGACCGGATCGACGCTATTGTGGAGCAGCTGGAGCGGCGGCTGCATAAATTGTCGGTCGCTGATGATGAAATGTCTGTGTGACCGTAACAATCCCTGATGTCGACCCCGCCGAGTCCACACGCACGTCAGCCAGGCCCGCGTCCGCGGCCGGACGTTCCGGCGGAACGGGCCTGCGTCTTCTTCCGCCGCGGCAGCTGCACGCCGACGTTCCGGCGTTGTCTGCAGACCAGCGTGACGCCGTCGACGTGCCCCACGGCTCCGGGCCGGTCCTGGTTCCCGGCGCACCGGGAACCGGAAAATCAACGGTCCTGATCGAGGCCGCCGTCCGTCGGGCCCTGCAGGACGGCGTGGACCCGGAGCGGATTCTCATCCTGGCACCCGGACGCCTCGCCGCCGACTCACTCCGCGACCGGTTCACCGCACGGCTGGACAGGAGCCTGAGCACCACGCCGGCCCGGACCTGGGCAGCCTATGCGTTTGACCTGATCCGCCGGGCAAAGGCAGAAGGAATCCTTCCGCTTCCGCGCGCCCCGCGGCTCCTGTCCGGCCCGGAACAGGACCTCATCATCCGCGAACTCCTGGAGGGCCACCGGATGCCCGGGCTGGAACTTCCGTGGCCTGCGGACCTGGAAGCGGCGCTGGAGACACGGGGCTTCCGCCACGAGGTACGCCAACTCTTCGACCGGATTATCGAATCCGGCCGGACCGCCGGTGACCTGGAGAAGCTGGGCCATCAGTGCGGTCGGCCGGACTGGATCGCTGCGGCGGCACTGTACGCCGAGTACCGGGACGTCCTGGACCTGCGCATGCCGGAGGCCTTCGATCCCGCCGGCATCATCACCACGGCACGGCAGATCTTCCAGGACGAGCCTGACTTCCTGGCCGCGGAACGGGATCGTCTCCAGCTGGTGCTGGTGGACGATGTGCAGGAGGCAAACCCTGCCGTTTTCGAACTGCTCGCTGACATCGCCGCCGGCAAGGACTGCTATGTCGCCTTCTCCCCGGATACCGTTGTGCAGGGATTCCGCGGGGCCAGGCCCGACCTGGTCGCGGAGCTGCCGCGCCTGCTTTCTGCGGAAGCCGGCGTCATCGAGCGGCCGCTGTGGCACACCCATCGGCACGCCCCCGCCATCGCCGAGGCCTGGCTCGGCGTCGCGGGCCGGATCTCGCAGCGTGCGGGCGGCCAGCTGGCCAGGCGGCTCGAGCAACCCGAAACCCTGGCAGGAACCGCGCACGGCCCCGCCGCCGTCGTCGAACCCCAACCGCAGTCCGCCGGAAGGGTGGAAGCACACCTGGTTATGTCGCCGGTCCACGAACTGCGGTACGTTGCCCAGCGCATCCTGGACCAGCACGTCAACCGTGGCCGCGACCTCGCCGAGATCGCCGTGATCGTGCGTAACGGCGGCCAGCTCGGTGAGCTGCAGCGGTACCTCACGGGCCAGGGGATCCCCGTGCGCGTTCCGGTGGCCGAATCGGCGGTCCGCGATGAAGTGGCCGTGCGCCCGCTGTTGGACGCCTACGCCATAGCGCTGGATCCCGAACTGCTGACCCCGGAGGCCGCCGTCGCGCTGCTGACATCGCGCATCGGGGGAGCCACATCCATTGAACTGCGCCGGCTCCGCCAGTCGCTCAGGCGGGAGGAACTGCTGGGCGGCGGCGGACGGACCAGCGACGCCCTGCTGGTTGAAGCATTATCGGAACCCGGCGCCCTCGCGACGCTGGGCTTGGAAGGCCGTTCCGCGCGCCGGACCGCGCGCATGATCCAGGCCGGGCGGAGCGCCGCCGCCGAGCCCGGAGCCAATGCGGAGACCGTTCTCTGGGCCCTGTGGCACTCCACCGGACTGGCCAACGCGTGGACCGAATCCGCCCTCTCCGGCGGTTCCCACGGAGCCCGCGCCGACCGGGACCTCGATGCCATGATGGCGCTCTTCCACACCGCTGAGCGGTACGTGGACCAGATGCCGGGCGCCGGGCCGGAGCAGTTCCTCGAGTACCTCCTGAACCAGGAGCTGCCCATGGATACTCTGGCCGCGCGGGCCCAGGTGGACGACGCCGTCGAGCTGATGACCCCGGCCAGTGCTGCCGGACGGCAGTGGCCCGTGGTCATTGTGGCGGGGCTGCAGGAAGGCGTCTGGCCCAATACCCGGCTCCGCGGTGAGCTTCTGGGCAGCAGCCTGTACGCCGACGCCGTTGAACACGGCGTCAGCTACGCCTTACAGCTGGACCCGCTGAGCCGGCTGCGGGAAATCCGCTACGACGAACTCCGGAGCTTCTCCACGGCCGTTTCCAGGGCCTGCGAGATCCTGATCTGCACCGCTGTTTCGTCCGAGGATGACCAGCCGTCGTCCTTCCTTGATTATGTGGCGCCGCTTGAGCCGGGCGCCGAGGGCAGGGGGTTTACGCCGGTGGAACGGCCCATGACCCTTCGTGCGCTGGTGGCAGAACTGCGGCAGTACGCGCAGCTGGATGGAAGGTATGAGCCCGAAGCCGCCGAGGCCGCCAGGGTCCTGGCCGGACTTGCCGCCGTGGAACCGGCTGTCCCGGGAGCGCATCCGGACAGCTGGTGGGGCCTGCCTTCCTTGACGACGTCGGAGCCGGTTGTCCCGCCGGGAGGGACCGTCTACGTGTCGCCGTCGAAGGTGGAATCCGTGCAGAAATCACCGCTCGACTGGTTTGTGCAGGCCGCTGGGGGAGAAGCCGCCACCGATTTCGCCCGGAGCCTGGGCACCCTGGTCCACGCCATCGCGCAGGACCTGCCGGAAGCCTCCGGGGGCGAGTACGTCGCCGAACTCATCCGCCGGTGGCCAACCCTGGGGATGAAGGACAACTGGGAAGGCAAACTCGACTTCCAGCGTGCCGAAACAATGGTGCGCAAGCTCGCCCAGTATGTCCTGCTGATGCGGAGCGAGGGCCGGAGCCTGCTGGGCGTCGAGCAGGACTTCGAGGTCCGGCTGCCCGACGTTCCGCCGGTGATGGGGTCGACGCCGACGCCGGCGGCGGAACCGGGCGATGGCCAGGGCGGCGAGGCCCGCGCCGCCGTGCTCCGCGGCCAGGTTGATCGGCTGGAGATCGACGCCGAAGGAAGGCTGGTCATTGTGGACCTCAAGACGGGCAAACGGCAGCCTGGCAAGACAGAGTTGTCTCGCCATCCCCAGCTGGGGGCCTACCAGGCGGCGGTCCTGGCGGGCGGTTTCGCGGAGGTACCCGGACTGCCCAGCTCAGCAGAACCCGGCGCGCCAGTGCCGGACTCACCAGTACCGGGCGGCGCAGTGCTGGCGCAGCTCGGAACAAGCGCCAAGAGCCCGGGCGTCCAGCAACAGGATCCCCTGGAGGCCCAGGATAACTGGGCGCTGGACATGGTTACCGATACCGCCGCAGTAATGTCCGGCAACAGCTTCGAAGCCAGGCATGACCCCGCAAAAAGCAGCCACGGGGGGCACGGCTGCAGGCTCCCTGAGGTCTGTCCGCTCTGTGTCCGCGGAAAGCAGGTCACCGAATGAGCCACCCCGAGGTTCCAGAGCCCCTGTTCAGCCCCGAGCAGCTGTCCAGGCTGCTGGGCGAAAAGAACACCCCTACCCCCGAACAGTCCGCCATCATTTCCTCACCTCTGGCTCCCCGGCTGGTGATCGCGGGAGCGGGCTCCGGCAAGACCGCGACCATGGCCGACCGCGTCGTCTGGCTCGTCGCCAACGGCTCGGTCAGACCTGAGGAAGTCCTGGGCGTAACGTTCACCAGGAAGGCGGCCGGCGAGCTGGCCACCCGGATCCGGGCCAAACTGGCCGCACTGCAGCGGGTCGCTGCCCAGGACACGCGGCATGACGTGTTCCCCGCGGGGCTGCTCAGCAGCGACGCCCTTGAGCCCAAAGTGTCCACCTATCACTCATTTGCCAGCGGCATTGTTTCTGACTACGGGCTGCGGCTTGGCGTGGAACGCGACGTTGTGCTGCTCGGCGGGGCCCAGGCCTGGCAGCTTGCCAGCGAAGTGGTGGAAGCGTTCGACGGCGACTACAGCCACTTCAAGGCTGCCAAGTCCACACTGGTCAAGGCAGTCATCCAGCTCGCGGGGGAGTGCGCAGAACACCTGCAGGAACCGGCCGACGTCGAGGCCTGGCTTATGGAGCGCCTTGCTGAGTTCGAAGAACGTCCCTACCTGGCCGGAGCGAAGAAGAACGCCCCGCAGGCAGCCGGTGAACTGGCCGCGATGCTGCGCACCAGGGCCAGCGTGGCTGACATGGTGGGCCGCTACGCCGCCGCCAAGAAGTCACGCGGGGCATTGGACTTCGGCGACCTGGTGGCACTTGCGGCCCGTGTCTCCCGGGAGATCCCGCTTGCTGCGGACATGGAACGCCAGCGCTACAAAGTGGTGCTCCTCGACGAGTTCCAGGACACGTCGTATGCCCAGCTGGTCCTGTTTTCGCGGCTTTTCGGCGAGGGCCACGCGGTCACCGCCGTGGGGGACCCCAACCAGTCGATCTACGGCTTCCGGGGTGCTTCGGCAGGGCAGCTCTTCCACTTTGTCCGTGAATTCCCTGTCCGCGTGGACGGGGACGACGGCCAGGGACGCTTCGTGCCGGCCCCTACGTCGTACCTCACGACGGCGTGGCGCAACGGCCGTGCCATCCTGTCCGCCGCCAACATCATGTCAGAGGCACTAGGGCGCGCCGAGGCTCAGAAGGCCCCTGCCGGCAGCGCCCCTGCGGCCACCGC
Organism: Pseudarthrobacter adonitolis; assembly: GCF_055412845.1. Classification (NCBI taxonomy): domain Bacteria; kingdom Bacillati; phylum Actinomycetota; class Actinomycetes; order Micrococcales; family Micrococcaceae; genus Pseudarthrobacter; species Pseudarthrobacter adonitolis. The sequence continues at coordinate 437,001 of NZ_JBVAYW010000001.1, forward strand.
TGCGGCGAATGTGCCGCCCCTGCAGCCCAGCCCCTTCGCCGTGGACGGACGGGTGGTGCTGGGCCGCTTCGGCACAGACCTCGACGAAGCCGCCGCCCTTGCGGAGGACGTTATAAAGTACCGGGTCACGGACTTTGAACGTGAGGCCGACGGCACACCGGTGCCGCCTGCACTGGCCGTCCTGTGCCGGCGCCGCGCCCAGATGGAAACCATCCGGCGGCAGTTCGAAGCGCGGGGGATCGCCTACGAAATCGTGGGGCTCGGCGGGCTGCTCGACACCCCCGAAATCGTTGACCTGGTGGCCACGCTCCGGGTACTTGCTGATCCCGGACGCTCGGACTCCCTGATGCGCCTCCTGGCTGGCGCACGCTGGCGCATCGGGCCGGCAGACCTGATGGCCTTCCGCGACTGGTCCAGCCAGCTCGCACGCCGCCGCGGCCGCCCGGCTAACGCTGCCAATCCGGAGGACGGGCCCGCAGACGCGTCCGACGAGGCGGTCATCGAAAGCGACCTGACTGACGGTGCCAGCCTGGTTGAAGCGCTGGACTGGCTGCCACGCGAAGACTGGACCTCTTCCCACGGCCGGACGTTGACCGGGCCGGCCCGCGACCGCCTCGGCAGGCTCTCAACGGAACTCAGGCAGCTGCGAGGCTACCTCGGGGACGACCTCACCACCCTGCTCGGCGAGGTGGAACGCGCCATGTTGCTCGACATCGAAGTGGCAGCGCGCCCGGGAACCAGCATCCACCAGGCCCGCCGAAACCTGGATGCCTTCCAGGACGCGGCAGCCGGCTTCCTGCGGACCTCGCACCGGGTGGACATCCTCGCGTTCCTTGCCTGGCTTGAAGCTGCCGCGGCCGAGGAAAACGGCCTCGAAGCCCCGCCGTCGGATATCAACCGCGAGGCTGTGCAGCTGCTGACCGTCCATGCGTCAAAGGGCCTGGAATGGGATGTCGTTTTTGTTCCGGGCCTCAACGTCGGTGCGTTCCCCAGCAACAAGGACTCCCGCTGGAGCAGCGGCGCGGCGGCCCTGCCGTGGCCGCTGCGGGGGGACCGGTCGGATTTGCCCCAGTGGGACACCGACCAGCCGGACCAGAAGGGGTGGCTGGACGCCGAGAAGGACTTCAAATCTGCGGTCCAGGTCCATGGTGAGGGAGAGGAACGCCGACTGGCATACGTGGCCTACACCAGGGCGAAGCACGTCCTCTGGGCCTCCAGCGCAGCATGGGTGGGCTCCAGGGCAGGCCGTGCCGAGATGTCACCGTTCCTCGCTGAACTGGAACAGCTTGTCGGCTCCGACCCCAACACCGCCCCGGCGGACGCACCGGAAATCTGTGCCGCCATAGTGCACCCGGCGTCAGTGGACGAAGCCTCTTTGCCTGAAAAGAGCCCGTTGACTACCGAAACTGAGGTGGCCGGATGGCCCTATGACCCCCTCGAAGGCCCGGTGGATGCGCGGACCGGGGAGCGCCTGCGGGTTGTTCCCGGCAGGCGGCTGGCCATGGAGAGCGCCGCGGCACGTGTCCGGGCAGCCTTGGAGCCGGTGATTCCTGAGGACTCGGTGCCTGTCCTTGAGCCTGCCTCCGCCAATGAGTCCGGGCCAAGGCTCCGGGGCAGTGCGGCGGGCTGGGCCAGGGAAGCTGCCTTGCTGCTGGAACGGCGTTCCAGGCGCGCCTCCGGGCAGGACGTTCACCTGCCCGGCCACATCTCTGCGTCCACGCTGGTGGACCTTGGCGAGGACCCGGCAGGGGTAGTCGGCCGGCTGCGAAGACCCGTTCCGCGTGAGCCCGGCATGTCGGCGCGGAAGGGGACAGCATTCCACGCCTGGGTTGAAGAGTACTTCGGCGCAGCCGGCATGCTGGATCTCGGCGAGGCCCCCGGCTCCGACGATCATATTGACGCCGCCTACGACCTCGACACCATGGTGGCCACCTTCAAAACCTCGGAATGGGCCGGCAGGTCACCGGCATTTGTGGAAGTGCCGGTGGAAACGCGGGTGGGCGACGTGGTGGTCCGAGGACGCATAGATGCTGTCTTCCAGGACGCAGACGGGAGGTGGGACCTGGTGGACTGGAAAACCGGCCGCCGGCCCTCTGCCGCCCAGCTGAGGGCCAAATCGGTGCAGCTCGCCGCGTACCGGCTGGCGTGGGCCCGGCTCAAGGGCGTGGCAGTGGAGGACGTCAGGGCCGCCTTCTTCTACGTTGCGGACAACCAGGTGGTGCGGCCGCACGATCTGGGCTCCGCTGCGGAGCTGGAACAGATCGTGGCCGCCGTCCTCGACGTCGGTGCTCCCTGAGGTCAGTGCTTCCTGACTTCGACGATGCTGATGGCCGCGGTGGACGTGTCCTCGGCGGACCGGTGTACTGACCGATTGTCGGCCGGCTCGTCGTCCGCGGACTCTTCGTCCGCCGGTGCTTCGCCGGACGGGAGGGGCTCTGCCGGGATAGGGCTGACTTCCACTGCGGGCAAAACTGGAACCGGCTCCACCGACAGGACGGGCACGGGAACGACGGTCACGGCCGGAGTTGCGGCAACACTCACCGCCCGGGACTGGGCTGCGGGGGACTGGCCCGCTGCCGCGGAGTCGGCCGCAGGGGACTGGGCGGCGTCGTCGGCCGTGGCAGCCGGGGCCGGCAGCGGCTCGACACTGATGGCCTGGCCTCCATGCTCTTCGACGTCGGCCGCGAGCGTTTCCAGCATGCCTTCGGCTTCGGCAACCATCCCGGTATCGGCGGCAGCGATGCCCTTGACCAGGTATTGCGCCAACGCGAACTCGGCAGACAAAGCGGCCCGCCGGATCAGATGCTGGTCCGGGGCGTCGCGGCGGCTGCCGGTGTAACTGGCAAGAACTGCGTCCACAAAATCCTGTTCGTTCGAGGCAACCAGCCAGGCGAAGTCGTCGGCGGGATCCCCGATCCGCAGGTCCGTCCAGCCCGTAACCGCCGTGACGCGGCCGCTTTCCACCAGGAGGTTGTCCTCATGGAGGTCACCGTGGACAACGCACGGGTTGAACCGCCACAGCGAGACGTCTTCAAGGGCATGCTCCCAGCGGAGCAGCAGCGATGCGGGAATTTTTCCGGTAGTGGCTGCCTGGTCGAGCTCGTTCAGGCGGCGCTGGCGAAATTCGTTGGGCGTGTAGCTGGGCAGATCGGCATTGCTGACCAGGGCGTGCGGAAGATCGTGGATGGCCGCCAGGGCTGTCCCGATTTCCCGGGCAAGCGCGGCCGGACCCGCGGTGAGTTCTTCCACACTCTGCGTGCCGCCGGCCAGATGGGAGTAGACAAACGTGCTGAGGTTGCCCAGCCGGACGCTGCCGGCCACGGTGGGCATCAGGAAGGGCAGCTCGGCCCGGATGGCCGGCGCGAACGCCCGGAGGACAAGGAACTCCGTCTCGAGCCTGGCGCTGGCTTCCGCATGCCGCGGGGACCTGACCCGCCACTGTTTGCCTTCCGAATCCAGCAGCAGCGCGGAGTCGAAATCCGCGGGATCGTCCGCAGCGGAGCTAACGGCGGTTGGGGTCAGCCCGGGGACTGCCGCGGTTGCCACGGCTGCCAGTTCGATCGGTTTTCTTCTCACCGTTCCACGGTAGATTGAGTGGCGTCCAAGACAACGATGTGCGGCGGCGAGTCTCCAGATATGCTGCAAAAGTCGGCTTCCGCACCCCGCCCGGACGTCCACGCCACATGTCCCCGCCGAATGTCCCCGCCGAATGTAAATTGTCTGTCCGAATCAGTACGGTGGACACATGAGTCATGCGGAGTCCGCTACACCGGCCTACCAGCCGCAGGCAGTCCAGCTGCCGGCCAACCACCTGTTCGACACCGTACTGCCGGTTCTCCCGGCTGCCGTGGACCGCGGCTCCGCTGACCGTGTCCGGCCAGGCATGGTTGAGGAATTGCTGGACAGCGAGCACACGCGGGCAGTGGTCCTTGCCGGGCGGCAGGCCCTGGTGCAGGGTAACCAGCTTCTGTTGCCCGCAGCCGCCCAGTTGCTGGCTGACCTGCGGGACCGTGGCTCGGTCCCAGTGCAGGTCATCTATCTTGGCGCCGCGCTGAACGGCTCGGACCTTGCCGCCGGCACCGAAGTGGTCCTTGTTGTCCTTCCCGAACCTGCGGAGCCCGGCACGGCCGTAATCCCGGCCAACGCGCAGTGGGCCGGCTTCCGCGACATCGCCGCCGTGCTGAACCCCACCGACACGGCGTTGTTCGTCGAAGCCAGCGCCATCGCCAACTGGCACGCGGGCCATACGCACTGCCCCCGCTGCGGAACCCACACTGTCGTGGAAGCCGGCGGCTGGGTGCGCCGCTGCCCCCAGGACAGCTCGGAACACTACCCCCGGACGGATCCGGCCATCATCGTCACGGTGGTAGGGCCGGACGGACGGCTGCTGCTCGGCGGCGGCGGGCCCGTTGACGCGAAAAATTACTCCACGCTGGCCGGATTCGTCGAACCTGGCGAATCCCTTGAACAGGCCGTCGTCAGGGAAATCCACGAAGAGGTGGGCGTCAGGGTCACCGGCTGCCAGTACTTGGGCTCGCAGTCGTGGCCGTTCCCGGCCTCCCTTATGCTTGGATTTACCGCCATCACCGCAGACGCCGTGGCAAAACCCGACGGCGTGGAGGTAACCCGTGCGCGCTGGTTCAGCCGGGAGGAACTCCAGGACGCCGTGCTTACCGGTGAAATCACCATCTCCAGCCGGCTGTCCATTGCACGCTCGCTGATTGAGCACTGGTATGGCGGCCGGATCATCGACCGCACGGACACCTGAGCCCCGGAACAGGCACCATTGGCCAGACGCCAGCATGTGGCAGTCGCGACAACAGAGCAGCAGAAGTGACCACAGAGAATTTTGACAGTTCAGAGTCCCTTGAGGAACGAATCCTCGGGGGACTTGACGCGGAACAACGTGAGGTTGCCAGCACGCTCAACGGCCCGCTGTGCGTCCTTGCCGGTGCCGGCACCGGCAAGACCCGGGCCATTACGCACCGGATTGCGTATGGCGTGCACTCCGGCGTTTACAGTCCCCAGCGACTCCTCGCTGTGACGTTCACTGCCCGGGCCGCAGCGGAAATGCGCAGCAGGCTGCGGGACCTCGGCGTGGGCAACGTGCAGGCGCGCACGTTCCACGCGGCCGCCCTGCGGCAACTGCAGTTTTTCTGGCCACAGGCGGTAGGCGGCACCCTGCCCAACCTGCTGGACCACAAGGCGCAGATGATCGCCGAAGCGTCCCGCCGCCTGCGGCTCAGCACTGACCGCGCTTCCATCCGCGACCTCGCCTCCGAAATCGAGTGGGCCAAGGTCTCCATGCTGACCCCGGCCAACTACCTGGAGAACGCGCAGGGCAGGGGAACCCCCGGCGGGTTCGACCTCACCGCCGTCGCCCGGGTCTTCCAGTCCTATGAGGACGTCAAGACCGACCGCAACGTCATTGATTTTGAGGACGTACTCCTGATCACGGTCGGGATCCTGCAGGAGGACCAGAAAGTCGCGGCCACCGTCCGCGAGCAGTACCGGCACTTTGTGGTGGATGAGTACCAGGACGTTTCTCCGCTGCAGCAGCGCCTCCTGGAACTGTGGCTGGGCGGGCGGGACGAGCTGTGCGTTGTGGGCGATGCGAGCCAGACGATCTACTCGTTTACCGGCGCTTCGCCCAAGCATCTCCTGGGATTCAAGGCCCAGTACCCGGAAGCCAATGTGGTGAAACTGATCCGGGATTACCGTTCCACGCCGCAGGTGGTCAAGCTGGCCAACGATCTCCTTGCCGCACGGCGCGGCGGCGGACCTGTGGCCGATGCCGCCTGGGCGGCTCCGCTGCAGCTGGTGGCCCAGCGCCCGGCAGGGCCCGTCCCACAGTTCACCGAATGCACCGACGATGAAGCCGAAGCCGCCACAGTGGCCATCAAGGTCCAGGAACTGCTCGACGCCGGCACTCCGGCGAGCCAGGTCGCTGTCCTTTTCCGCACGAACGGGCAGTCCCAGGCATACGAACAGGCGCTCGCGGCAGCCGGGATCAGCTACCAGCTCCGTGGCGGTGAGCGGTTCTTCGCCCGCAAGGAAGTGCGAGATGCCATCCTTCAGCTGCGCGCGGCAACCAGGGCGGTCGCTGAAACTGCGACGCCGGAACCGCTCGGCCAGCTGGTCCGCGATATCGTGGCCTCGCTTGGCTACACGGACGCCCCGCCCCATAACGGCGGCGCATTGCGCGAACGCTGGGAGTCGCTGGCAGCGCTGGTGGCGCTCGCGGACGAGCTGGTCCACGTCCGCGGCGAGCAGTTCAGTCTCGGTGACTTTGTTAATGAACTCCAGGAACGGTCGCTGGCGCAGCATGCCCCGACGGTCCAGGGCGTGACGCTTGCATCGCTGCACGCCGCGAAGGGCCTCGAATGGGACGCCGTGTTCCTGGTGGGCCTCTGCGAAGGCCTGATGCCCATTTCCTTCGCCGACACACCGGAAGCCGTGGATGAGGAGCGGCGCCTGCTCTACGTCGGTATCACGCGTGCGCGCGAGCACCTGGCCCTTTCCTGGTCCACGGCGCGGACACCGGGCGGCCGGGCCAACCGCAAACCCTCACGCTTCCTCGACGGACTCCGGCCCAACTCGGTGGCCAGCTCCAGTGCCCGCGGAAAAGGGCCGGCGCCGCGCCGGAAATCGGCTGCCCCCGCCACCTGCAGGGTCTGCGGGAGCATGCTGGGCAGCGGCGCCGAACGCAAAGTGGGCCGCTGCAACGACTGTCCTCCCAGTTACGAAGAACAGACGTTCGATGCCCTTCGGCAGTGGCGGAAGGAAATCGCACTGGCTGCCGAGGTGCCGGCGTTTGTGGTCTTCACCGATGCCACGCTGACGGCCATCGCAGAGGCCAAACCGTCCACGCTGGAGGAACTGGCGGCACTGGCCGGCGTGGGTCCGTCCAAACTGGAACGATACGGCGAAGACGTGCTGCGGGTGCTCGTCGAAAGCACCACCCTGTGACCCGCCAGCCGGCAGGACGGGGCAACCTGCCCCTCACGACGGCGGACGGAGCGCCGGTTGAGGTGCGGCGGTCGGCCCGCCGGACCAGGACCGTGGCTGCCTTCTGGGAAAACGGGACGGCAGTGGTGGCCATTCCGGCCCGGTTCACGGCCGCGCAGGAGTCTGAATGGGTGCACCGCATGCTGGAGAAACTGCACCGTCAGGGGGAGCGGCGCTCCCGCAAAGGAAGTAAGCAGCCGGCCACGGATACCGCGCTGGCCGCCCACGCCGCAGACCTTTCGGCCCAATACTTCGGCGGACGCGCAGTCCCGACGTCCGTCCGCTGGGTCAGCAACCAGAACTCGCGCTGGGGCTCCGCGACGCCGTCGGAAGGATCCATCCGGCTCTCCGACAAACTCCGGCCCATGCCGCAGTGGGTCATCGACTATGTCCTCTTGCATGAGCTCGCCCACCTGCTCGTTGCCGGGCACAACGCCGCGTTCTGGAAGCTGTTGGAGGCCTACCCCGACACGATGCGGGCCAAGGCCTTCCTGGAAGGCGTCTCGTTCGCCACCTCCCGGGGCCTGACCGCGAGCGGCAACGACTCAGAGCCAGGCGACGCCGACTAAGGCGTGTCTTCTAACCTTCGCCCAGTGTTCGGGAAGGGCCGTTGATAACGGTTGCTTCGCAGGGGGACCGTGACGCGAACCTCAGACTAATCGAGCCGGGCGTCGCGCGAGTAGTTGAGCAGTACCACGCCGTTGCCGAACGTCCGTGCCCCCTCGAGCCTGAGGGCCATCCGGACATCAGGGGCCTCGAACAGCGGCCGGCCCAGCCCCGGAACCACGGGATGGACCAGAATTCGGAATTCGTCGATCAGGCCGTGCCGCATGAAGGTGGAAGCCAAATTGGCGCCGCTAAAGACGATGTCTTGCGCATTCGAGCACCTCCAGTGGCCGAGAAAGGCGGCGTGGCCGCCGTCGTACCTTCCATCCGCGGAACAGGACATGTTCCGGCCGGCAGCCTAACCTGCGGTCTGGCTAACCCTTGGGCTGCTCACCATCGGCTGCGGGCTGGTCCCCGTCGTCACTGGCGTCGGAATCATCCTGCGGTGCGTCGTCGAAGCCGCCGCTCAGCAGCTTCTGCAGGGCATCGTCCACTTCGCTGTCGCTGGCCTCGGCCAGCTTGCGCCGGCCGCTGAAGCCCTGAGGGTCATCGAGGTCGTCGGCGGTGGGGAGGAGGTCCGGGTGCTGCCAGATGGCATCGCGTCCGGCAATGCCCCGCTCGTCCTTAAGCGCGGCCCACAGCGTGGCAGCCTCGCGCAGGCGGCGGGGACGGAGTTCCAATCCCACCAGGGACGAGAAAGCGTGCTCCGCCGGACCGCCGGTGGCACGACGTCGCCGGACTGTTTCCCGGAGCGCGCCGGCGGAGGGCAGCAGCTTCTCCGTGGCCGAAGCGGTGAGCTCGTCCACCCAGCCTTCAACGAGGGCCAGGGCAGTCTCCAGTTTTTCAAGCGCCTGCTCCTGTGCAGGGGTCCGCTGCGGCATAAAGACACCCTGGGACAGCGCTTCCTGGATGCCTTCAGGGTTGCTGGGGTCCAGGTCGCGGGCCAGCTCTTCAATCCTGGAAGTGTCGATATGGATGCCGCGGGCGTAGGCCTCGATGGCCCCGAGCAAGTGGCCACGCAGCCAGGGGACCTGGACAAACAGCCGCGCGTGGGCTGCCTCGCGGACGGCCAGGAACAGCCGGATGTCGTTTTCCGGCAGGCTCAGGCCCTCGCCAAACTTCGACACGTTGGCCGGGAGGAGTGCCATTTCCAGGTCGGCCAGGGGAACACCGATGTCGGTGGAGCTGACAACCTCGGCGGACAGTGCGCCGATCGCCTGCCCGAGCTGCATTCCAAAGATCGCGCCGCCCATGTTCTGCAACATGGAAGAGGCCCCGCCCATCGTGGACTTCATCTCTTCGGGCATCTGTTCTGTCATGGCACTGGAGAGCGCGTTGGCGATGCTGTTGGCGACGGGCTCGGTCAGCCGCTTCCACGTTCCGAGGGTGGCCTCAACCCACTCGGCGCGGGACCACGCACGGCCGATCAGGCCGGTGGCAGGAAGGTCGGTCACGGGATCGAGCCAAAGTTCCGCCAGCCGCAGGGCCTCATCGACTTCGCGGGTCTGCAGGGACGTGACGGACGGGTCGGCGCTGCTGGCGGCAACCCGGCGGGCGTTCTCGTGCGCGAGCTGCCAGTTTACAGGCCCTTCCGAAGGGGCACTCATCATGGCCTGGACCTGAGAGAACATCTGGGCCAGAAGAGTGGGGTCGTTCGGCAGGCCGGCTGCCTTTGCCAGTTCGGCGGGGTCGAAGTTTTCCATGCCCTTGCCGCCCATCAGGTTCTGCAGCATCTCGGTCAACGGATCCTTCGGCGTATCGTCGCCGTTGGATGGATTGAGTGGGTTGGAGGTCATGATCCCGCCGATCGTCGGTGTGACTGTTCAACTTCACGGTACCCCGGGCCGGGGCGGCTGTCTGCCGGACAGGCGTCACGTTCGCTGTAGGCAAAGAGCTGGCGGGGGACGGCACCGCGTAGTGTTGATTCAGTGACTACAACCCGCGGCGATCATCCGCATGAGGACCACGCTCCAGAGTTCGACGCCGGCGCCACAGCGAGTGCCGCAGCACCCGGAACGGGTGTGGCCGGCGCCCTGCCAACCGGGCAGTACGCCCCCCGCAGCTCCCCGCCGGGGGACCGGGTATCCGTGATGATGCTGTCCGGCGTCCTGGCGCTGGGGCTGGGAATCGCGGCTGTCACCGTCCCGGTGCCTTATGTTGTGGAATCACCCGGACCCACCTTCAACACCCTCGGCCAGAGCCAGGGCAGCCCTGTCATCAGCGTCACGGGCCACGAAACCTATCCCGCCAGGGGAAATCTGGACCTGACCACCGTCTATGTTGACGGGGGACCCAACGGCCCCGTGAGCGTCCTGGGTGCCTTCACCGCATGGCTGGACGGGTCCAAGTCCGTTCAGCCGGTGGAACTGCTTTACCCCACTGGCACCACGAAGGAGGAGGCCGACGAACAGAGCTCCGTGGCCATGACTTCGTCGCAGGAGAATGCTGTGGCATCGGCGCTCAAGGAGCTCGACATTCCCTTCGGCCAGCAACTCCAGGCCGCGGGGCTCCCCGACGGTTCGCCGTCGGCGGGCAAGATTGAAAACGGCGACATCTTCGAATCGATCAACGGCAAGCCCATCACATCGCTTGCCGTTGTGCAGGAGGAACTTGCCGCCGGTCAGGGAGCGCCGGCCAGCCTGGTGGTGCAGCGCGCAGGGGAATCCGTCACGCAGACCATCACCCCCATGGACAACGGTGCGGGCCGCTACATTCTCGGAGTGATGCTCAAGTACCTGTTCACGTTTCCGTTTGACGTGAAGATTTCCCTGGACAAGGTTGGCGGACCGAGCGCAGGGCTGATGTTTTCGCTGGGCATCATCGACACGGTGACGCAGGGGGACCTGACCGGCGGCAAGCATGTCGCCGGAACGGGGACCATTACCCCCGACGGCGCCGTTGGCCCCATCGGGGGCATCCGGCAGAAGATGCTGGGGGCGCGTGCCGGGGGAGCCACCGTATTCCTCGCCCCGGCAGGAAACTGCGACGAAGTTGTGGGCCATGTGCCGGAGGGACTGCAGGTGCTCAAAGTGGAGAACATCGCAGAGGCGCGCCGCGCCGTCGAACTCGCCGGATCCGGGCAGGACACGGGCGCTTTGCCGGTCTGCGCCAGCAACTAGACTGAGGCCAGGAACTAAGCTTTACCGCCACTCGTGGCAGATATGACGGACGTTGCCACACGCTTGACCGGCGCCGGACGTCAACCGCACGCACGCTACTCATGTAAACCTGACGACCAGCTATGAGGTACCGAGTTTGTCCCGTCCTACCAGCCCCATCCCGCCCGGAAGACCCCCCTCGCGACGCGGGGCCCTAACGCCCACGCTGATTGTTGTTGCCATCGCAGTGGTGGGCTTCATCTTCTTCGCCAACGTGTGGACTGACGTCCTCTGGTACCGGCAGCTCGGCTACTTCGAAGTGTTTGTGACGGAAAACCTCTCCCGAATCGGGATCTTCCTCGCCGGCTTCGCGCTTATGTTCGTGGCCGTCTTTTTTGCCATCCGGGTTGCCTACCACGCACGGCCCGTCTACGCGCCGGACTCCGAGATGCGCGACAACCTGAACCGTTACCAGGCCCAGCTTGAACCGGTCCGTCGCGTCGTTATGGTGGGCCTGCCCATCCTGTTCGGACTGTTCGCGGGCAGCGCCGCGGCCAGCCAATGGCAGAAAGTGCTGTTGTTCTTCAACCAGGAACCGTTCGGCCAGAGCGATCCTGAGTTCAACTTGGACATCAGCTTCTACCTCATGACTCTTCCGTTCCTGGGATTCGTCACAGGGTTCCTGATCAGCGTGGTTGTGGTGGCCGGCATCGCCGGAATCCTCACCCACTACCTCTACGGCAGCATCCGGCTGATGGAACGCGGCGTGTTCACCAGCCGCGCGGCACAGATCCACCTAGCCGTGACCGGCGCAGCCTTCCTGATCCTGCTCGGCGCAAACTTCTGGCTGGACCGCTACGCCGCCCTGCAGGGCAACGGCGGGCGCTGGGCCGGTGCACTGTACACAGACGTGAACGCCGTGATCCCCACCAAGGCGATCCTCGCCGTGGCGGCGGGGCTCGTGGCCATACTCTTTATCATTGCGGCGGTTATCGGCCGTTGGCGGCTCCCGGTCATCGGCACGGCCATGCTGATCATCACCTCAATCCTGGCCGGCGGCGTTTACCCGTGGGTCATCCAGCAGTTCCAGGTGCGCCCTTCTGAGCAGACGTTGGAGAAGGAGTTCATTCAGCGCAACATCGAGATGACCCGGGCAGCCTATGGCCTGGACCAGATCCAGGTGGACCGCTACGACGCCACCAACACGGCCAGTACCGGTGCGCTGGCTCCGGACGCCCAGACCACCGCCAACATCCGGCTCCTGGACCCCAACCTGATCTCCGATGCATTCTCCCAACTGGAGCAGTACCGGCCGTACTACCAGTTCCCGGATGCACTGAACGTCGACCGCTACGAGGTGGACGGCAAGATCCAGGACACCGTCATCGCCGTGCGCGAGCTGAACCCGGCGAACGTCGCCACCAACCAGCAAGGTTGGCTCAACCAGCACGTCGTCTACACCCACGGCTACGGCGTGGTGGCGGCCAAGGGAAACAAGTTCACCGTCGACGGCAAGCCGGAGTTCCTCCAGTCGGGCATCCCGTCCACCGGTGTCCTTGGCGATGACTCCACCTACGAGCCCCGAATCTACTTCGGCGAGGATTCCCCGGAGTACTCCATTGTCGGCGCGCCGGATGGCGCGGCCCCCCGTGAGCAAGACAGGCCCTCCGGCAAGGAGGGCGAGGGGGACAACCAGTACACCTTCGCCGGCAACGGTGGCCCGAACGTGGGCAGCTTCTTCAACAAGGTGCTCTACTCCATTAAGTTCCAGTCCTCGGACCTGCTCCTCTCTGACGGTGTGAATGCAGAATCCCAGATCCTGTATGACCGCAGCCCGCAGGACCGGGTCGAGAAGGTTGCCCCGTACCTGACCGTGGACGGCAACGCCTACCCGGCGGTTGTGGACGGCCGCGTCAAATGGATCGTGGACGGGTACACCACCAGCCAGCACTATCCGTACTCGCAGCCGGAGCAGCTTTCTGCCGCCACCGCGGACTCGCAGACTTCTGCAGGCCGGACGGTTGCCTTGCCGAACAGCTCGGTGAACTACATCAGGAACTCCGTCAAGGCCACCGTCGACGCCTATGACGGCTCAGTTACCTTGTATGCCTGGGACGACCAGGACCCCATCCTGAAGGCCTGGCAGAAGGTTTTCCCCACGTCCCTGAAGCCGTACTCGGAGATGTCGGGGGACGTCATGAGCCACGTCCGTTACCCGGAGGACCTCTTCAAGGTCCAGCGTGAGCTCCTGGGCCGTTACCACGTGACCGATCCGGGCAGCTTCTACCAGGCGAAGGATGTCTGGAGCGTTCCCAACGATCCCACCGTGGACACCGAGGTCAAGCAGCCGCCGTTCTACATGTCACTGCAGATGCCGGACCAGGACAAGTCAGCGTTCCAACTGACCTCATCCTTCATTCCGCAGATTGTCAACGGCACTGCCCGGAACGTCCTGTATGGCTTCCTTGCCGCTGACTCTGACGCCGGCAAGGAGAAGGGCGTCAAGGCTGAAAGCTATGGCAAGTTGAGGCTGCTCCAGATTCCACCGGAGATCCAGGTTCCGGGGCCGGGCCAGGCCCAGAACAAGTTCAACTCGGATCCCACCGTGTCCCAAGCGCTGAACCTTCTGCGGCAGGGTGCCTCGGAGGTCCTCAACGGCAACCTGCTGACACTGCCTGTGGGCGGCGGCATCCTGTATGTCCAGCCGGTTTACCTCAAGTCGACCGGCGAGACGTCCTACCCCACCCTGCAGCGTGTGCTGGTGGCTTTCGGTGACAAGGTCGGCTTTGCGCCGACGCTCGACGGAGCGTTGAAGCAACTCTTCGGCGGTGACTCCGGTGCTGCCGCGGGCGACTCCGACAACACCGGCCAGACCCCGCCCGCTCCGGGGACCACGCCGCCGGTGAGCGCAGGGGCCCAGGCTGACCTGAAGGCCGCGTTGGATGAGGCGAACGCTGCCATCAAGGCCGGCCAGGCAGCCTTGGCAGCCGGCGACTTTGCAGCCTATGGGGAAGAGCAGAAGAAACTGGCTGCGGCCCTGCAGAAGGCAATTGACTCCGAGGGCAAAATCCCGGCGCCGGCCCCTGAAGCCACGCCGTCGCCCGAGGCTACGCCGACGGTGACGCCCTCGCCTGCAGCCAGCAACTAAGGGGATTGACCCAGCGAGACGCACATCACGCCACCAGGATTTGGCCCCCCGTTCACCGAACGGTAGAGTTGATCTTGCGACGCGGGGTGGAGCAGTTCGGTAGCTCGCTGGGCTCATAACCCAGAGGTCACAGGTTCAAATCCTGTCCCCGCAACTGGCGGAAAGTCCGGATTCTGGAAACAGAATCCGGACTTTTTGGTTTAATCGGACCGACCCACATCCCACGATGCGTCCGCAGCACGAGCATAAGTTGGGTGGTGTTCGTTCAGCCTTCGATCCGGTCGGTCCTTGAGGCGACGTCCAGTCCGGTGTGTACGTTTGCCCAGACACGTGAAGAGCGTCCCGGTTCGGCCGAGTCGTTCCAAGGGCCCGGTAGGCCTTGCGGAGCCTGTCATCGGTGTACCAGCAAGTTTGTCCTTTACCCGGGCAGGCTGGGACTTTATAGGACCCTAAAACGGGGTTATTGCGGCCCTCAATCCCGATTGGTTTTTACCTACTCCAAAGTACGGTAGTGTTGATCTTGCGACGCGGGGTGGAGCAGTTCGGTAGCTCGCTGGGCTCATAACCCAGAGGTCACAGGTTCAAATCCTGTCCCCGCAACCATGTAGAAGACCCCGACCGGCAGTACGCCGGCCGGGGTCTTCTTTTGCCCGATTACACCTGGTTCCTAGTATTCTCGTTCGCAAAGCCATTTGAGCACCTGGTCAGTCATTCTCGAGAGGAATGTTGTTCGATGTCCACACCCACGAAGAAGCCCGGCTCCTCGACGAGCAAGCGGTCCAGACTCTACTGGGGTGTTCCTGCCGCTCTCGTAGTGCTGGCGCTCGTGGTGCTGCTGGCCAAGTGGATGACCGGCCTTCCGGCGGTGGCCTCGTTCCTGGCTGACTATCCGGGCCATTCGGAACTGCCTGACGGCGCGCCTGTGGGATTCCCGGCGTGGCTGGCCTGGCAGCACTTCCTGAACGGCTTCTTCCTGCTGCTCATCATCAGGACCGGCTGGCAGGTGCGTACCACCACGCGGCCCAGCGGCCAATGGACGCGCAACAACAAGGGCCTGATCAAGACCAAGAACGCGCCCACCAAGATCACCTTGGAGCTTTGGCTGCACCTGACGCTGGACGCGCTCTGGGTCCTCAACGGCCTGGTGTTCGCCGTCCTGCTGTTCGCCACTGGCCAATGGATGCGGATCGTGCCCACCAGCTGGGACGTTATCCCCAATGCTCTCTCCGCAGCGCTTCAGTATGCTTCGTTGAACTGGCCCACCGACAACGGATGGGTCAACTACAATGCGCTCCAGCTGCTGACGTATTTCGCCACGGTCTTCATCGCCGCACCCCTCGCCTTTATCTCCGGTATCCGGACGTCCTCCGCTTGGCCCAAGAAGGCCACCGCCCTCAACAAGGCCTACCCCATTGAGCTCGCGCGGGCCATCCATTTCCCGGTCATGATCTATTTCGTGGCGTTCATCGTGGTGCATGTCTTCCTGGTACTCGCCACCGGTGCACTGCGGAACCTGAACCACATGTACGGCGGCAGCGACGACGCCGGCTGGTTCGGATTCTGGGTCTTTGTCGCGTCCGTTGCAGCCATGGTGGCAGCCTGGTTCTTGGCCCGTCCCCTCTTCCTTCGTCCCATCGCCTCCCTGATGGGCAAAGTCAGCCGCTGATTTCCGGGCCCGGAACGTTGTCCTGGCCTTGCTGGTCCTCCCGAAGCTTCTGGTAGGTGGCCAGCGCACGCTCCCTGGACTCGGGGAGCCCCACCACTGGTGCGGGGTAGCCCTGGACATCGGGCTGCTTCCACGGTTCATGGATGGCCTTGCGGTCCAACTGGGCGAGTTCCGGAATGAACTCGCGAAGGTACCGGCCCTCGGCGTCGAACTTCTTGCTCTGCGTCACCGGATTGAAGATCCGGAAGTACGGGGACGCGTCGGCGCCTGAGCCTGCCACCCACTGCCAGTTGGCGGGGTTGCTGGCAGCATCGGCATCCACCAGGGTGTCCCAGAACCAGGCCTCGCCGATACGCCAATCTGCGAGGAGGTTCTTGACGAGGAAGGACGCCGCGGCCATCCTGACCCGGTTATGCATCCAGCCTGTCTGCCACAGCTGCCGCATCCCCGCATCCACCAGCGGATAGCCGGTCCGGCCCTGCTGCCAGGCGCCCAGTTCCGCAGCGGTGGGCTGCTGCCATTCGAAGCGGTCGAAGTCAGGCCGATAGTTTCGGGTAGCCAGCTGGGGATTGGCATATAGCAGCTGCCAGCAGAACTCCCGCCAGCCCAGTTCGGACCGGAAGATCCCGACGTCGGGCGTGGCCTCGCGGGGGAAGCGGCGGCGGAGCTCATGCCAGACGCGGAACGGGCTGATTTCACCAAAACGGAGGTGGGGGGACAGCCTGGAGGTGCCTTCCACCCCGGGTATGTCGCGCCCGGTGCCGTACTCCTGTGCGGGCCCGTCCAGGAAGTCCTCAAGCCTGCTGTGTGCTCCGGCCTCCCCGGGTTCCCAGGTTGCAGCCAGTCCGCCGCTCCAGTCCGGGGACACGGGCAGCAATGACCACTCGGCCAGCGTGTCGCTGCCCGTCTTGTTTTTCGACCAGGCAATGGCGGGGGAGGGAAAGCCGGCCGGCGCATCCAGTGGCTCACGGGGCTCGCTGGCCGCCGTGCAGGCCCGCCAGTAGGGAGTGAACACCCTGTAGGGGCCGCCGCTGCCGGTGGTGATGGTCCACGGCTCGAACAGCAGGTTGGCCTGGAAGCTGGCGGCTTCGATGCCGTTCTCCGCAGCCCAGGCCTTGATGTCCGCGTCCAGGGACCGCTCGGGACCGCCGTAGCGGCGGTTCCACATCACGTGCTGCGCGCCGGTTTCGGCAACAAGGTCCCGGATCACGCGGCTGGCAGGTCCACGCCTGAGGGTGAGTGTGGAACCGGCTTCAGCAAGCGCCGCCGCCAGGGACGTCAGTGAATGGTGCAGCCACCAGCGGGCCGCGCCTCCCAGGGGACGGATTCCGGGGGATTCCTCATCGAGGATGTAGACCAGCGTGAGCGGCAGGCCGAGTTCGACGGCGCGGGACAGCGCGGGGTTATCGTCCAGTCGAAGGTCATCACGGAGCCAGACGATGGAGGATGCGGCGGGGGAGACCATGGCCTCCACGCTACACATCCGCGACAGCATCCGCACGGCCGGTTGCGGGTTCTGTCCGGGCATGGCAAGGGCCGGGGTTCGTGATGAACCCCGGCCCCGGCTGGCCCGCTCAGCGGCGGCCGCGGC
Organism: Pseudarthrobacter adonitolis; assembly: GCF_055412845.1. Lineage (NCBI taxonomy): Bacteria > Bacillati > Actinomycetota > Actinomycetes > Micrococcales > Micrococcaceae > Pseudarthrobacter > Pseudarthrobacter adonitolis. The sequence goes on from NZ_JBVAYW010000001.1 coordinate 454,118, forward strand.
TGGCTACAGCTTGTCGAAGTCGGCTTCGTCGACCGTGGACTCAGACCTGGCTGACGCACCGGAAGCACCGATTGCAGGTTTGGCGCCGCCGGACTTCAGGGCCGCCAGGCGTGCCTCGATTTCCACCTGCTCGCCAAGGTCTTCCAGCTGGTTGAACTGGGCGTCCAGGCTCGACGCTGAAAGCTCCTGCTGGCCGCGGACCTTTGCCTCTTCACGGCGGATCTTCTCTTCGAAGCGGCCAACCTCGCTGGTGGGATCCATGAAGTCGATGCTCTTGATGGCATCGTGCACCTGGGACTGTGCCGCCGCTGTCTTGGAGCGGGCAACCAGCTCGTTGCGCTTGCTGGTCAGCTCGTTGAGCTTGCCCTTCATCTGGTCCAGGCCTGACTTGAGCTTGTCCACTACCTCGGTCTGCGAGGCGATGCTCGGCTCAGCACCCTTGGCCTCGCTTTCCGCGGACATCTGGCGCTGCAGCGCTACCTTCGCGAGGTTGTCGAACTTCTCGGCGTCTACGCTGTCGCCGGCGCTGCGGTATTCGTCAGCCTTGCGAGACGCGGCGAGGGCCTTGTTGCCCCAGTCCTGGGCATTCTTGATGTCCTCGCGGTAGTCATCCTGGAGCATACGCAGGTTGCCGATGGTCTGGGCTACCGCGGACTCAGCCTCCGCAATGCTGTTTGTGTAGTCCCGGACCATCTGGTCCAGCATCTTCTGCGGATCCTCAGCGTTGTCCAGCAAAGTGTTGATGTTTGCCTTTGCCAGCTGCGCGATCCGGCCGAAAATGGACTGCTTAACCATGGTGTTACCTTTCGTCCTGCTCAATGGTGGCCACTGAGATCAGTGAACAGTTGTTGTACCGCTTCTTTTCGCCGGCAGGGTCGTTCTGTCGGCGTCTAGCCTTTGTCGGATCAGAAGTCCCCGCCGCCGCCGGAATCGCCGCCCCAGCCGCCGCCCATATCGCCGCCGCCGGAGTCACCGCCCCAGCCGCCGCCGTCACTGTGGCCTCCACCCCAGCCTCCGCCGCTGCCGCCGTTGAGGATGGAGTTGATGAGGATACCGCCAAGGATGGCGCCCCCGAGGCCGCCGCCGCCTCCGCCGCGCCCGCCGAACATGCCCCCGCCGCCGAAGCCCTGGTTGGCGTAGCCACCAAAGTTGTCGACGTCAGCCTGGGCGAGCTGCGCTGCCTGGGCCGCAAGGGCATGGGCCTGCTGGGCGTAAGTCAGCGCGGTGACGGGATCGTTGCGCGAGATGGACAGTGCGTAGTCGAGGTTCCGCTGGGACTCGGCGAGCCGCGTGCGGGCCTCGGTGCCTACGCCGCCACGACGGGCGGTGATGTAGTCCGAAGTGGCACTGATCTGCGCCTGCGCCGACATGATGGTCTGCTGCAGCGACGCCTGCGCGCGGCGGGCCTGGTCCTGCTGGTTCCGGATGCCGGTGAGGGACTGGTCCAGTGCCTGGTGTGCTGTTTCGACGCGCTGCAGGGTGGCGATGGGATCGATTTTCCCGCCCTGGATTTCGGCTTTGACCTGGCCCAGAGCGGCCTCAACGCCGGCGACCGGGCCGGCGAGTTCGGGGTGTTCGCCGGACTGGATCATGGCCTTCGCCTGCGCGAGGTCCTGGGAGGTTTCGGCGACGGCCGCCTCCAGTCCGTTGCGGGCCTCGTCCAGGCTGGTTGACACCTTGGCGATGGCGTCCAGCAGAACGTTGGTCTGGTGCAGGCTCTCTTCAGACGCCCGCACGGCGACCGCGGCGAGGCTGCCCTCGCCTTCGGTGAGCTTCTCCTGGGCGGTGGCCGTGGCATTTTGCACAAAGGCCAGCCGTTCCTTGGCCTGGGTGATGTTGTCAGCGACCTGCACCAGCGCGCTGTCCGCGTACTTGGCGCGCAAGGCTGTCAGTGACTGTTCGGCGCTGGCGATCTTGGCATCGGCTTCCTGCGCTCCGGCGCTGATGGCTGCCAGTGCCTGCGGGGCGTTCTTCTCGAGCTCGCGGAGCGAGTCGAAGTCGGCCTTCTGCTCCTGGAGCGAGCCGAGCGCCGCCTCTGAACGGCGGATGATTTCGCCGAGCCAGCTGCGCTGCTGTTCTTCCGTGTCCGGGATGTGGTCGTCAAGCTGCTGCTGGAGCTTGAAGGATTCGGACATGTGGGCTTTGGCTTCGGCCAGGGCCTTGGTGAAGTTTCCCACCGCGGCGTCGCCGTACTGGGCCTCCGCGAAGCCGAGTTCCTGTTCGCTGGACTTGATGGCGTCGTCGGCCTCGATGATCAGGGAGCCGCTCTTGCGACGGAGCTCCTCGATGCTGAGTGAAGCCAGCGGATCGAGCTCGGCGCCCTGCGGACCGTAGCTGGCGCTGGACGCCAGGGCTGCCTTCTTGCGCTTGTTGCGGAAGTAAAGGTAAGCGCCGGCTCCACCGGCGGCTGCAATACCGGTCCCCACGAGGACTGCGGTGCCCGCTCCGTTTTCTGAGGGAAGATTGCCACTGCCGCCGCCCGCGGCATCGCCGATGGCCGCCGCGGCGTTGATTGCCGCCTGGGCGTAGTTGCTGTCCGCCAACGGCGGGCCGATGGCGCTGCTCTTGATGTTTTCGATTTGGGCAGCGGTGATCTTACTGTTGCCGGGCTTGTTCAGGTTGTACTGCCGGGTGTCGGTGGCAACCGCGAAAATCAAGGCGTTGGGTCCCAGGCTGGCCTTTTGGGCAACTTCGTCGGTCCAGGCCTCCCGATCAGTCGGGTTTTCGAACTTCTTGACGGTGACCACGTGCAGCACGGTGGCGTGGTCGGTCCCCAGCTTCTTGATGGCGGCCTCAACCTTGGCTTTGTCACCGCCCAGGACCCCGGCGGTATCGACAATTTTCGTCACCGGGTCCAGAGTCACCGGGTCTTCAGCCCAGGCCGCGCCGGCAGGAACCGCGAGCAGCCCGGTCAGGCCGATCACGGCGAGGATACGTTTGAACTTTGACCGCATGTGCAACCCTTCAGCACGCCTGACACCGATTCGGGACGAATGAGCGTCTCAGAATGCAGCAGCGCCCCCACGCGTGGTGTAAAGCCGCAGGTCGCTGTGGCATTTCCTTTTGATTCTATGGTGCACCTCTTGGTGCGTCCACAGCGGCGAATATGCCACCAGCGAAACCCTCGGGAGAGCCTGGTGGCAGCGGAATTCGGTCTCACAGTAACCTCCCAGCCTACGTTCGCCACAGTTCCAGCCAGACGGTACATAGTTAATGCAGACGAGGATGAAAGGAAGTCCAATGACTGAGAACCCAACGCCGGGTGCAGCGCCTGCGAACCGGCATCCTGATGAGAACACGGATGCCGGGCAGAACTCTGCGGAGGACCGGAGCGACGCTGTCGGTCAGGCTAATCCGACCGAGCAGCTGGACCGCTCCGTGGCACCCGAGAACCCCACCCAGCCGCTGCCGGGTGCACCCCGACCGGTTTATCCTCCCCGCGAGCCGTTCTACGGCCAGCAGACACCGAGCCAGCAGTCGCCGGGCCAACAGGCTCCCGGCCACCAGTACGCCCAGCGCGGAGCGCATTCGGCCGCGCCCGGCGGCGCCACGGGCCAGAACGGCCCGGGCCAGTTCAACACAGGCCCGTACGCTTCGGGCCAGTACAACGCTGCCCCGCACCCGGCCGACGCGCCCCGCCGGAAAGCCTCGTTCGGCGTCGGCACCCTGGTGGCCAGCATCCTTGCCGCCGGCCTCGTGGGTGGCGGCGTAGCGACAGTCGGTTCGGGCAACCTCTTCAACGACGGCTCGCCGTCGGCGGCGAGCAGCAACAGCCAGCCTGAGACCGTGATTGTTAACAACAAGGACGATGTCAACGCCATCACGGCGGCCGCACTGAAGGCTTCCCCCAGCGTCGTGACCATCAGCGCTTCCAGCGGTAGCTCCGGCGGGACCGGCTCGGGCATCGTCCTGGACGACCAGGGCCACATCCTGACCAATACCCACGTGGTGACCCTGGATGGCCAGAGCGCCAACGCAGCCCTGGAGGTCCGCACCAGTGCGGGCAAGGTCCTCAAGGCCACACTGGTGGGCACCGACCCCCTTTCTGACCTGGCGGTCATCAAGGTGGACGACGCTTCCGGGCTCACCCCTGCCATCCTCGGAGACTCCGGCAAACTCAACGTGGGTGACACGGCCATCGCGATCGGCTCCCCGCTTGGCCTCACAGGCACCGTCACCGACGGCATCGTCTCAACGCTGAACCGGACCATCAGTGTTGCCTCATCGGCAGCACCCAAGGAAGGCGACACTTCCCAGGACGGAGATCAGGGCTTCCAGTTCGCCCCGCCCAACGGTGGCCAGGGCCAAAGCACCGCGAACCAGGGGTCCATCTCCATCAACGTGATCCAGACGGATGCCGCCATCAACCCCGGCAACTCCGGTGGTGCCCTGGTCAACAGCAAGGGCGAAATCATCGGCGTCAACGTGGCCATCGCGTCCGCCGGCTCCGATTCCGCGTCGAGCGGCAACATCGGTGTGGGCTTCAGCATCCCCATCAACCACGCCAAGCGCGTGGCGCAGGAGATCATCGACACGGGCAAGGCGTCCCACGGCCAGCTGGGTGTCAGCGTCAAGGACAAGTCCTCCAGCGGGACGACGTCAGGGTTCTCCGTCGGGGCTGACGTGGCCACGGTCGAGGCAAACTCAGCGGCGGCCAAGGCAGGCATCAAGGTGGGCGATGTGGTGACCAAGTTCAATGACCTGGTCATCAGCGAGCCCAACCAGCTGACCGCGGCCGTCCGCGAGCAGGCCGGCGGCTCCACCGTCAAGCTCACGGTCCTGCGCAACGGCCAGGAACAGACGTTCAACGTCACGCTCGGCACCGCAGCGGACCAGTAGGGCTTGATCAGCAGAACGCACGGCAAACCATAAACGCGGACGACGGCGGAGGTCACCAAAGGTGATCGCCGCCGTCGTACGTGTTCCCGTGCGCGCCGGGCAGGCCCGTGACACAGGCGTTAACGGGACGGCAACGGGGGACGGCTATATGGTTAGCTAGGATCTACCCGTACCCCGGGCGTTCCGAGGCCATGACCCCATCCGGCTGGCTGTCCACAAGCATGGAAGGCTGCTGTAAATACAGTGGAAGAGACATTGAAGATCATCGTCCTGGTCAAGCATGTACCGGACGCACAGTTTGACCGTCACCTCACCGGCGAGGGTTACACCACGGACCGTGACGAAAGCATCCTTTCGGAGCTGGACGAATACGCGCTGGAGGCCGCTTTGCAGCTGGCGGAGGCCCGCGGTGGCGCCAAAGCCGGCAACCAGGTCATTGCGCTGAGCATGGGCGCTTCCGGTGCGGTGAACGCGGTGAAGAAGTCACTCCAGATGGGCGCCACCGAAGGAGTGCACCTCACGGACAGTGCGCTGGCCGGCTCAGACGCCGCCGCCACCTCGCTCGCGCTCGCAGCCGCCATCCGCCACCTCGGCACCGGCGCTCCGGTGGACCTTGTCCTCACCGGTATGGCATCCACCGACGGCGAAACGTCACTGGTCCCGGCCCAGCTCGCCGAGCGCCTCGGCCTGCCGCAGGTCACCTTTGCGTCCTCGCTGACGGTCGACGGCGGGCGGCTCACCGCGCGCCGCGACGCCGACACCTACTCGGAGACCGTCGAGGCTTCGCTGCCCGCGGTGGTATCCGTGACGGACCAGATCAACGAACCGCGCTACCCCAACTTCAAGGGCATTATCGCGGCCAAGCGCAAGAGCATCACCACGCTGTCGCTGTCAGACATCGGAGTTGATCCCGCGCACGTGGGCCACGCCGGCTCCTGGACCACTGTGACCGCAGCCGAGGAACGCCCGCCGCGCACCGCCGGAACCATCATCACCGACGAAGGCGATGCCGGCATCAAGCTCGTCGACTTCCTGGCCGCCCAGAAGATGCTCTAAGAGGGATCACAGACATGGCAAACGTACTCGTATTCATTGACAACCCCGGCGATGCCCTGAAGAAGAGCATTCTCGAACTGCTCACCCTGGGACGTTCCCTCGGAGAGACCGCTGTTGCCCTGAACGGCGATCTGCATCAGGATGTTTCGGCCACGCTCGCCGAATACGGCGTCAGCGCCGTTTTCCGGCCCTCCGCCCAGGACCTGGATGACTACCTTGTCTCGGCGAAGGCAGCTTATCTCGCGGCCGCCGCCGGTGCCGCCGGTGCCGGCACGGTCCTTCTGGACAACTCGCCCGAGGGCAAAGAGATCGCGGCGCGGCTCGGCATCCGGCTCAATGCCGGCGTCATCACTGACGTTGTGGCGGTCGACGCCGACGGTACAGCGCACAAGTCGGTCCTCGCGGGTTCCTACACCACCGCTGCCAGGACCACTACGGCGGTTTCCGTGCTGACGGTGAAGGCCAACAATGTCACTCCGGAGCCGGCATCCGTTGCTTCCGCCCCGGAGACGTCAACCGTCGAAGTGCCGGCGGACGGCACGGCCACGGCGGCCCGCATCACCGCCCGCGAGCAGAAGGTGGCCAGCGGCCGCCCTGATCTGTCGGACGCCCGCATCGTGGTGGCCGGCGGACGCGGAGTGGACGGCGACTTCGGCCCCGTGGAGCAGCTTGCGGACGCCCTCGGTGCTGCCGTCGGCGCCTCCCGTGCAGCCACGGACGCCGGCTGGATCAGCCACGATGCCCAGGTGGGCCAGACCGGCAAGACCGTATCCCCCCAGCTCTACATCTCCGCCGGTATTTCCGGTGCCATCCAGCAGAAAGCCGGGATGCAGACAGCCAAAGTCATCGTGGCCGTGAACAAAGACGCCGAGTCGCCGATCTTCGACATCGCCGATTTTGGCATCATCGGGGACCTCTTCGACGTCCTTCCGCAGGCCACCGAAGAAATCAAGAAGCGAAAAGGCTGACCTTGGCCCACTCCGCTGCTGCAGCACAGAGCCCGTTCAACCCGGACATCCACCGGATTGGGCGGGTGCTCTGTTTCGCCGCCCACCCGGACGACATCGACTTCGGTGCGGCCGGCACCATCGCCGCCTGGACGGCCGCGGGAATCCCGGTCAGCTACTGCATCATGACCGACGGCGACGCGGGCGGCTTCGACCCGGCGCACCGGGCGGAGATCATCGCCCTCAGGGCGGCCGAGCAGCGCAGGGCCGCCGAACTCGTGGGTGTGACTGACATCCACTACCTCCATGAGCGCGACGGCTACCTGGAATCGACGCACGAGGTGATGAAAGGTGTGGTGAAGCTGATCCGGGAAATCCGTCCCGACGTCGTGCTTGCCATGCATCCGGAGCGGAACTGGAGCCGCCTCCAGAAGAGCCACCCGGACCACCTTGCCGTGGGGGAGGCTGTGACCCGGGCTGTCTACCCTGCAGTCGAAAACCCGTTCGCCTATCCGGAGTTGGCTGAGGCAGGACTCGCGGCGTACAAGCTGCCGTGGCTGTGGCTCTATGCCGGGCCGGAGGAGCGGGAGAACCACTTTGTGGATGTCACCGAACACGTCGACGCCAAGCTCGACGCGATCCACGTGCACGTGAGCCAGCATCCTGACGTCACGGCCATGGAAGCAGCGGTGCGGAACGGCTTGCACGTGAATGCACGGCGTGCGGGCTTTTCCGAGGGCCGCAGCGCCGAAGCCTTCCACGTGGTCGCCGTCAACGGTGCCGGGACCATCGCCGGCTTCTAGGACGTCAGGCTTCTCTGAGCCTGCCCCCGTGAGTTTTTGTCCCAATAACGTGCCCTAAACGCCGTTTGAAGCACATTATCTGGACAAGAACTCCGGGGAACGGGGCAAAAACTCGAGGGGTTCACTCAGGCGCCCAAAGGTGCGGCAGCCACGGTGGGGAACGTTGGGGTGGCCGAACCGCCAACCGGCTCCACGGTAATGCCGAGCGCCGCAGCGGACGCAATGCCCTTCACCACGGCAGGCTTCGACAGGGCTGCTTCGTCCATCAGGCCTTGGGAAACCGGTGCCGAGCCGTCCTTCGGGATCAGCCACATCTGGTAGACCTTGCCGGCGGGCGGCGCGGGTACACCGTTCATCTTGACCACCACGGCATCCTTCGATGACGAAATCAGCACTGTGGCGGTGCCGCCGGCGGAGACGGGAACGGAGGCCTCACGGACGTCGTCGGCCCGGACCACTTGGTTCAGGGGATCGTTCTGGTCGGTGATGTAGGCGCCCACGCCAACGCCACCGAGGGCAATCACGGCGGCGGCTGCCACTGCGGTGAGCCAGCGGCGGGCGCCGGTAGGGCGGCGTCGTTCTTCCCTGCGGACCCTGGCCGCGGCGAGCTCATCCAGGGCTTCTGCCGGCGGCTGTGCGGCCGGCGCGGCAGGCGCAGCCATGACTTCGGTGGGCCCACCGGCTGGCAGCTGCGTGAGAAACGGCAACTGCGACACGACGCGGGCGAAAAGATCCGCCGGCGGCTCCGCCTCAGCCGTAAAGGACGTCGCGAGGGTCTCCCTGGCCTGGCGGACACGCTCAAGGAAGGACGTGCGCTCGGCGTCGGACGCGGCGGAGATGTAGCGGTCAATGGCGGCGCGTTCGGCATCGCTGATCGCGTCCAGCGCATAGAGCTCGGCGAGGTCTACGGCCCGCCCGGAATCCAGATCGGCGGCGATCTCAGTTCCGAACGAGCCGGGACGGCGGGTGCCTCCCTGACTATTCATTTCTGTCATCTCAACTCACCCCCAGACAGGTCTTCAAGCGGATCAGTCCGTCGCGGATGCGGGACTTGATGGTGGGTACTGCTGCGTTTAGCTTTTCCGCGACTTCGCGGTAGGTGAGGCCGCCGTAGTAGGCCAGCCGCACGGATTCCTGTTGTGTATCGGTCAGCGTTTCCAGGCACCGGACCACCGCCTCGGCCTCGAGCTTGCTGTCAACCTCGGCGGAGACGGAGTCGTGGTCCACGTCCTGGCTGCTGGCGCCGTACTTGGCCTCACGGTCGGTGGCCGATTGTGAGGAACGGACCTTGTCCACGGCCCGGCGGTGCGAAATGGTCATCAGCCACGAGAGCGGACTGCCTGCTTCCGGGTTGAACTTCGCGGCGTTCTGCCATACCTGGAGGAAAACCTCCTGCGTCGTGTCTTCACTGAGTTCGGGATCGACGAGCACTCGCCGCGCCATGCCGAACACCCTGCGCGATGTCAATTGGTAGAACTCGGCAAACGCGGCCTGGTCGCCGCCGGCTATGCGGGCGAGCAGCCCGGCCAAGCGATGGCTGAGATCCGCCGGTGAGGCTGTGTCTGCGGCCGGGGCCTCGGAGTTTGGCACGTTGGGAGTTTCCATCACTACCCAGCATAGGTCGCCGGGCGGTGAAACCTGAGCATCGCGGCCGGTGCTGTCCCTGGTAGAGGGGGAAGCCGGCGCCGCCGGCCGCCTCGTCGCTAGCAGTGTCACCTGCCGCTCCTTCCTCGCCCTGGAATTGCTGTCAGGAGTGATTCGGTGCGGGCAGCCCTGCGGATGGGCCGCGGGCGCTCAGATCTGGGCGCCGGAAAAACCCTGCTGGCGCCAGGCCTCGTAGACAGCAATGGACGCCGCATTGGCCAGGTTCAGCGAACGCAGGGACGGCAGCATGGGAAGCCGCACGGTGGCCGTGACATGCGGATCGCTCTTGAGGTGTTCAGGCAGGCCTACTGATTCCCGTCCGAACATCAGCACATCGCCGGGGCGGTAGGCGATGTCCGCATAGCTGGCGGTGCCGTCCGAGGTGAACGCGTACACACGCTCCGGCTGCAGTTCGCGCCAGGCATCCTCGATGCTTTTGTGGACGGTGACGACGGCGAGGTCGTGGTAGTCCAGGCCGGCGCGCCGGAGCTTGGCGTCGGAGAAATCAAAGCCGAGGGGTTCAACCAGGTGCAGTTCGGCGCCGGTAATGGCTGCCAGCCTGATCGCATTGCCGGTGTTGCCGGGGATTTCGGGGGCGTGGAAGAGGATTCGGAACACCGTCCAATCCTAGTCAACCAATCCGGGCTGACGGTTCAGTGCATGCAACCCATGCGCCGGCAGCTCAGCGCACGCAACAGCTCAGTGCATGCCGCGAAGCAGCCTGGCCAGCACGGACACATTGACGGTGTTGGGCGCGGGGCCGGAGGAGAGGAAGTGCTTGAGGCCCCGGACCAGGCCTGCCGCGTTCACCACCTGGAGGGTGTCGGAGGTGCCAGCTATTCGCCGGTGGCGGTCGATGACGGGTTCGTGGAGGTTGCCGTCGGCGCTGTGGATGACTGTCCAGCCGGTGACGTTCAGTTCCGGGAAGATGTCCTGCATGGCCCGGACCACGTGGGCCAGTTGCGGCGGCGCGATGGAACGTCCGCCGTGGTTCAGCGTCTGTCCGTCCCAGGCGTAGGCGCCCTTTGGCAACAGCATGGACCCGATCAGCGCCAGCCGGTAGCCGGACAGGAGTGCGTGGTCGATGTGGCTGCTATCGGCGGGGGACTGCAGGCCATTTACCAGCCGGGCCGCGGGAATCGCGGGGAGGACCTGGCGGGTGATGAGCTGCACGGTGCGCAGTTCGCGCTGGATCCGGGCCTCGGCGCCAAAAATACCCCGTTTTCGCGGCATCCCGTGGACCTGCTGGCCAGCCTGGGCGAACGGGATGAGCGGCACCGTTCCGGACGCCTCGAAGGCCGCAGCATCGTAGGGCGGGACGTACAGGGGCGGGTCGCCGGCGGTATTCCGGGGCGTGGTGGTCCTGTGCACGGTGGCCGAGGCATGGCTGCCCGCCGCTGGCGCATCAAAATGCGGTCCCGCGGCGGAATCGTCGGTGTTGCGGGCAGTCCCTGTGGCATACGAGCGGTCGTAGGCCTTCCGGCGCGTGGGGTCTCTCAGGGTTTCGTATGCTGCCGTCACCTGCCGGAAGGCAGCGGCGTCCCCGCCATGGTCAGGATGGGCCTTTCGCGCGGCCCGGCGGTAGGCCACCTTGATCTCCTTGTCGGTGGCTGTCACGGCGACACGGAGCACCTCGTAGTAGGAGCTGCTGCTCTCGGTCAAGCACTCATCCTTTTTGTCGTCTGGCCAGTCCATGGCAGGCAGCCCGGTGGGCCCCAGTTTACGGCCTGCCCACACAACGTCTGCGCAGGCCTCAGTGGTTCCCGTGGCCGGCGTCTAGACTCTTTTGAGGTGACGGCAGGCTGGCCGTCCGGGGCGAGCATATTGGGGTGGACGTGAAGGCACAGGCGGCGGCTGTACTCGTGGCGGGGGCGCTGCTTGGCGTCACAGTACTGGGAGGCTGCAGTGTTGGCGTGCCCGATCCGGCCGCCCTAAAAGTAGTGCCAACCGTCACCGCACTCGCCACCCCCACCATCACCCCCGGCCACGACGCAGAAGCGGTGGCGGCCAAGGATATGGCCTTCTCCGCTGGCGGTTCACTGGCCGCCGGGGTGCCCGTGGGGATCTCCGACGGTCTCAAGGAAGCACCCGGCTGGCAGCAGGTCAAGCAGAACGTGGCCGGTGAGAGCCAGTACCTGAAGGCCGACGGCTGCCTGGTGGCGGCCAAGGTCCGCACAAACCAGACCCCGCTGGCGCTCCAGGACGACAAGGAGTCAACTGTTGGCCTCTTCACGTACCTGGATCCAAGCATCCTGCCCGGATATCTGAAGACCGCGACGCTGCGGTGGGGCGGTGAGCCTGGCAAGCCGGGGCCGTTGGCCGAAGTGCTGGTGCTGGAGAGACCCGGCCAACCGGGCGTCAGGTCCACGGCCCTTATGGCCCGGGTGTTCGGTGCCGCCGCATCATCGGTCTACATTTCCGTGGCCTGCCCGGACGACGCCACACTGGCTGCCGCCCGGGCCGACGTCGCAGAACGCCTCCTGGTGGTCCCGCCGTCGAATTAGCCGCGCCAGTTACCACGTGCCTGCGCCAGGACCCGGCGGGGGAAAGGCGGTTAAGGGCAAGCGCGCAGCAGGGAATCGAACCGGGGACGGACCGCTACCGCAATGCCGGCGATGATCTCCACGACACCGACGATGTACATAAAGGTCTGCGCCGACACCGGCACCACGGAGCTGGCAACCGGCGCGAGGTAGATGGTTCAGTCGGCCAGGATGTTGGTGAACTTGTCCAGACCGAAGAGAATCGGTGCGACGGTGAAGACGGTGCGCAGCAGGAAGAACGCCTGCCGGTCCGGTGCCGTTGCCTGAAACCGACCGCCTGCGTTGATTTTCGCGTTGGTTGTCATGGTGGACTCCTTCTAAAAGTAGCTATCATTATTTTAGAAAGATCGGCACCATTAAGCAATGGATGTTGTTTTTAGAGTGAGGGGCACTGGGTGCGCAGACCTCCGTGGGGCCGCCGCATGGCGGCCGTCGCGTCATTGGGCGACGAGAAGCGCCGGCAGCTCTTTGAGCTGATTGCCGCCTCGGATGCGGCAGTCGGGCGCGATGACGCCGCGCTGGCCCTCGGTCTGCCACGGAGCACGGCATCCTTTCACCTCGACAGGCTGGTCCAGGACGGACTCCTGGCGGTGGAATTCCACAAGGCTGCCGGGAAGTCGGGTCCGGGCTCCGGTAGGCCGGCGAAAATGTACCGGCAGGCAGCAAGCGAGGTCGGCGCCTCCGTGCCTGACCGCAACTATGATCTCGCCGCTGAGCTGTTGGTCGCAGTGATCGAGCATTCCGCAGCGACCGGCGGCGCGGTGGGCGATTCCCTGCTGGCCACGTCGTACGGCAAGGGCCAGGTGCTGGCCTCCGGCGCCGCAAGCCTGGCGGACTTCCTTGCTGGAGAAGGCTACGAGCCCCGGCCCGACGGTGCGGGCGGCTTCGTGCTGGTGAACTGCCCGTTCCGTCGGCTCTCGGAAGAGCACCCGGACGTGGTCTGCGCCATGAACGGGTCATTTCTGCAGGGCGCGGCAGCGGCGTGCGGTGAGCCGGAGGAGCGCGTGGCGCCAAACAGCGTGCGGGGCCAGTGCTGTGCCAGGATCACCCCGCCCTGACGCCTGATGAGCCAGGGCCGCGGATGCGCACCCGTGGGCGCCGCTAGAATTGAGGCGTGCCCGTCTACCTCGATCATGCAGCCACCACGCCACTCTCTGCCGAGGCGCTGGCAGCCCTGACCCGGGAACTGTCCCGCACCGGCAACCCGTCGTCCCTGCACGGCTCGGGCCGCCGTGCCCGCCGCTCCGTGGAGGACGCCAGGGAGACCATCGCGACGGCGGCTGGCGCCCATCCCTCCGAGGTCATCTTTACGTCCGGCGGCACTGAGTCGGACAACCTTGCCGTCAAGGGCCTGTACTGGGCCCGTTCCGGCGAGGACCCGGCACGGCGACGCATCCTCTGCTCCGCGGTCGAGCATCATGCCGTGCTGGACACAGTGGCATGGCTGGAGCGGCACGAGGGCGCCGCCGTCACGTGGCTTCCCGTGGACAGTGAGGGCGTGGTGGACCTGGACGTCCTCGCCGAAGAGCTTGCCCGGGACCCTGGGACCATTGCGCTCGTGACGGTTATATGGGCCAACAACGAGGTGGGCACCATCCAGCCGGTGCCCAGGATTGTGGAGCTGGCGCACGCCATCGGGGTGCCAGTTCATTCGGATGCGGTGCAGGCGTTCGGCTCGTTGCCGGTGGATTTCAAGGCCTCTGGACTGGACGCCATGTCCGTTTCCGGGCACAAGATCGGCGGGCCGGTGGGTGTCGGCGCCCTCCTGTTGGGGCGGGCCGTCAAGCTGACCCCGGTGCAGCACGGTGGCGGCCAGGAACGCGACGTGCGCTCCGGGACGCTGGACACGGCTTCCATCGCCGCCTTCGCAGCGGCCGCGGAAGCCGCCACAACACATCTTGCGGCCGAGTCCGCGAGGATCGCGGCACTGCGGGACAGGCTCATCGACGGCGTCATTGAGCGGGTGCCCGAAGCTATGCTCCGCGGCGCCTCGGGGGACGGACGGCTGCCCGGCAATGCGCATTTCACGTTCCCTGGCTGCGAAGGTGATTCGCTGCTGTTCCTCTTGGACCTGGCGGGGGTGGAATCCTCCACGGGATCAGCCTGCACAGCCGGTGTCCCGCGCCCGTCCCACGTGCTGCTGGCCATGGGGCTGGATGAGGCCACAGCCCGCGGCGCGCAGCGCTTCACCCTGGGACACGCCTCAACCGACGCGGACGTGGATGCTTTGCTGGCGGCCCTCCCCGGCGCGTACCAGCGCGCCCGCCAGGCAGGGATGGCCGGGCATGAATCCTCGATCCAAACTGCGGGAACGGTAGCGCGTCAGACGTCCTCCGGCAGGAGCTGATCAAGTCCAGCGGAGCTGTCAGCCAGACGCTCCGCTGAGACGGGCGTTCTGGCCGAAATGAGGGCCTTGATGGTCTTCTGCGCGCCGGGCTGTGGCTTTCGCGGCCAGCTGACGCTCATCCCGGCCACCACCCTGGAATCCTGCTGCCAGAACGCGATGAACTCCTTGTCCTCCAGCGACCCCCGGATCACCGGCTCAGCGCCCGCCGCCAGCGCCGGGAAGCCGGAGTACTCCATGCTGACGTCGTACTGGTCGGTGTAGAAATAGGGGATAGTGCTCAGGACGGCGTCCTGCCCGAGCATGGCCCTGGCGGCCACCTTTCCGCCGTTCAGGGCGTTGGACCAGTGCTCGCTGCGGTGGTGCTGGCCGGTGAAGGGGTGCAGGGCGTTGGCGATGTCGCCGGCGGCAAAAATGCCGGGCGCGCTGGTCCGCAGGGAGGCGTCCGTAAGGATGCCGTTGTCCAGGGCCAGGCCGGCCGCCTGGGCGAGACCGGTCTCGGGAACCACACCAACGGCGATGACCACGATGTCCGCCGGGAGCACTTCCCCGGAGTCGGTGATCACCCCGGTGACAGCCCCGCCGGCGCCGGTGAGTTCCCGCGCTGAGGCCGGAAGCCGGAAGCTCACACCGTTGGCTTCGTGGAGTCCGCGGAAAAACCGTCCGAGGTCAGGACCGATGGCCGAAGCCAAAGGGATGTCTTCCAGGCCGAGGAGGGTGACGTTGTTGCCGTACGTGGCGGCAGCCGCAGCAAGTTCCATGCCGATCCAGCCGGAGCCGATCATCACCACGTTCATGCCACCCGCCGCGAGGCGGCTGCGCAGCCGCCGGCTGTCATCCAGCGTGCGGAACGTTGACACGCCCGCCAGGTCGCTTCCGGGTAGGCGCAGGGTGCGGGGCGTCGCCCCGGTGGCGAGCAGCAGGGAACCGTATGCCAGCGTGCTGCCGTCGTCCAGCTCCACCGTCCTGGCGTCCGGCCGGATGCCCGTGACGCGGGCACCCAGGCGGAGGCCGACGTCGTTCTCCGCGTACCAGCCTGGCGGCACCACCGGAACGTCGTCCTCTGCGGCCTTGCCCAGCAGATACTCCTTGGACAGCGGCGGGCGCAGATAGGGATGATGGCGCTCTGCGCCGATGATCGTCACCGGGCCGGCGAACCCTTCCGCCCGCAGGGTCCTGGCAGCGGTGGCCCCGGCCAGTCCGCCGCCGGCAATCACGATGTCCCCCGCGTTAGCAATGTCCTCAGCCATGTCCGCCTGATTCCCGCTGGTGCGTGCTCGAAGTCTAAAACCGTTAATCCTGACTTTAGAGTGGACGGCCGGCGCGGTCAAGGGTCTTTTGGGGAGGATTCGGCGTGGCGATACAATGGTGCGGCAGGCATTGTGCTATTCCTGCGGCCGCCGGTTGAATGGCAGCCGCCCCCTGCCGGCATCCCCCGAACCCTAAAGAAAGCCAGCATGCGAGTTCTAGCAGCCATGAGCGGTGGCGTCGACTCCGCCGTTGCCGCAGCACGTGCCGTTGAAGCCGGGCACGACGTCGTCGGCGTTCACCTTGCGCTGTCCAGGATGCCCGGCACCCTGCGGACGGGCAGCCGCGGCTGCTGCACCATCGAGGACTCGCGCGATGCGTGGCGGGCTTGCGATGTGCTGGGTATTCCGTATTACGTCTGGGATTTCTCGGAGCGCTTCAAGGAAGACGTGGTCCAGGACTTCATCGATGAGTATGCTGCCGGCCGAACCCCCAACCCCTGCATGCGCTGCAATGAGCGGATCAAATTTGCTGCCCTGCTGGAGAAGGCCATCGCCCTGGGCTTTGACGCGGTCTGCACCGGGCATTACGCCAAGGTCATCATGGACGCCGACGGCAACCCCGAACTTCACCGGGCCGCGGACTGGGCCAAGGACCAGAGCTATGTTCTGGGCGTCCTGACCCACGAGCAGCTCAAGCACTCCATGTTCCCGCTGGCGGACACGCCTTCCAAAGCTGAGGTGCGGGCCGAGGCTGAGCGCCGGGGGCTGTCGGTGGCCAACAAGCCCGACAGCCACGACATCTGCTTCATTCCCGACGGCGACACTGCAGGCTGGCTCGCCGAGAAGATCGACATGACCACCGGCGACATCGTGGATGAGACCGGCACGAAGGTGGGGGAGCACCCGGGAGCCAACGCGTTCACCGTGGGCCAGCGCCGCGGCCTGAAGCTCGGCACGCCCGCAGCGGACGGCAAGCCCAGGTTCGTCCTGGAGATCCGGCCCAAGGAAAACAAGGTGGTGGTAGGGCCGCAGGCACTGCTGGCAATTGACGAGATCCGCGGCATCAAGGTCTCGTGGGCCGGCCTGCCCATCGCGGAAATCGAAACGGGCGCCGAGTTTGACTGCTACGCCCAGGTCCGCGCCCACGGGGACCCCGTGCCGGCAACCGCGCGCATGCTGCCCGGCGAGGATGCACCCCAGCTGCTAGTCACCTTGATCGATCCGCTGCGCGGTGTGGCGCCCGGCCAGACGGTGGTCCTCTACCAGGGGAGCCGCGTCCTGGGCCAGGCCACCATCGACGCTGCCCGGTCGTTGCAGCGCGCGGAGCTCTGAGGCGGAGCAAATTTACCCTGGTCAGGTAAATTTTGTGTCTCAACTCACAAAACAGCCGGTTGATGAGTCCGGCGTCTGGTTGAATCTAGGCATCAGGACAGCGCGCTGCCCGCTCAAGCCAAGACACCCATTAGCGGGCGGCGAGCGCGTACTCATCGAACAGAAAGTTCACAGATGACCAAGAGCACTAAAGCCCTGCGGAACGCAATCGCGCTCGCAGGCGTTTCCACCTTCGCATTGACGGCCTGCACGGGCCCAACCGGTGGCGGCGGTGGCAGTACAGCATCGGAGAATGCAAGCAGCGTCATTGCGTACGGAACCACAGACAAAGTCACCGCACTGGACCCGGCGGGCTCGTACGATAACGGTTCGTTTATGGTGATGAACCAGATTTACTCGTTCTTGTTGAACTCCAAACCTGGTGGCGCCGATCCCGTGCCGGACCTGGCCGAATCGTCCTCGTTCACCAAGCCCACCGAATTCACGGTCAAGCTTAAGAGCGACCTCAAATGGGCCAATGGACACGTGCTTGATTCCAAAGACGTCAAGTTCTCCTTTGATCGCCAGGTTGCCATCAACGATCCCAACGGACCGGCATCATTGCTGACCAACATCGAGTCCATTGCTACCCCTGATGCCAGCACTGTGGTTTTCACACTGAAGAAGGCGAACGACCAAACGTTCCCGCAGATTCTGACCAGCCCGGCCGCTCCGATCGTTGACGATGAAGTCTTCCCGGCAGACAAGCTCCTCAGTGACGAGGAAATTGTCAAGGCCAACGCCTTCCACGGCCAATACGTCATTGACTCCTTCAGCAAGAACACACTGGTCAGCCTGAAGGCATGGCCCGACTACAAGGGCGTACTAGGCAAGCCGGCCAACGCAGGGGCCACCATCAAGTACTACACCGACCAGACCAACATGAAGTTGGAGGTCAAGGGCGGCCAGATCGATGTTGCCAACCGCAGCCTGAGCGCCACGGACATCGACGACCTCAAGAAGGACTCCAACGTCAAGGTCCACGTCGGTCCCGGCGGCGAGATGCGGTACATCGTCTTCAATTTCGACACCATGCCGTACGGCGCCAAGGCTCCGGAAGCTGACCCGAAGAAGGCGCTTGCCGTCCGGCAGGCCGCTGCCAACGTCATCGACCGCCAAGCCATTTCGGACCAGGTCTACAAGGGCACCTACTTGCCGATGTGGTCCAACGTACCCTCCGGTTTCGTAGGCGCCAACGAATCCTTCAAGCTGGCGTACGGGGATGGCTCCGGCAAACCCAGCGTGGACAAGGCCAAGAAGGTCATGGCCGACGCCGGTATCACAGGCCCCGTGACCATCAAGCTGCAGTACAACCCCGACCACTACGGCAAGTCATCCGGTGACGAATACGCCATGGTCAAGGACCAGTTGGAGAAGAGCGGACTGTTCACGGTGGATCTGCAGTCCACCGAGTGGGTCACGTATAACTCGGCGTCCAAGAAGGACAGCTACCCCGTCTTCCAGCTTGGCTGGTTCCCGGACTTCAGCGACGCGGACAACTACCTGACACCCTTCTTTGTGGGCGGTGGCTTCATGAACAACCACTACTCAAACCCTGAGGTCGAAACGCTTGTCGCCAAGCAGCTGGTCACCGCAGACAAGGCTGAACGTGAGAAGACAATCCAAGAGGTCCAGAACCTGCTTGCCAAGGACATCTCCACTCTGCCGTTGCTGCAGGGTGCCCAGGTGGCCGTTTCAGGGACCAATGTGAAGGGCGTGGATTCCACCCTGGATGCGTCGTTCAAGTTCCGGCTCGGCACCGTTTCCAAGTAGCGACCTGGTTCCAAGCAACACCGAACTAACCCGCGTGAGGAGGTAGGGCCGGACGGCCCTGCCTCCTACGTGTTGGCTCCACAATTTCTAGATCAAACCAAGCAGGGACAGCATGGCCACATTGATTGATGCGCCGCCGCCTACGGTTGCGGCCCCCACATCCAAGTCCGCGGGAGGTGGCCTCGGGAAGTACATCCTGATTCGCTTCCTGCTCATTTTCCCGACAATTTTCATCCTCGTTACCCTGGTCTTCTTTCTGATGAGGATCACCGGTGATCCCATTACGGCGGCGCAGGGCGGACGCCTCCCGCAAGAACAAATTGACGCCTTGGTACACCAGGCAGGCTACGACCGGAACCTCTTCATTCAGTACATCGAGTACCTTGGCAACATCGCCACCGGCAACTTCGGCCGGACCATTTCAGATGGCCGGCCCGTTGTCGAGATGCTTGCCAAATTTGGTGCCGCCACCTTGGAACTGAGCATCAACGCCCTTGTGGTGGCGCTGCTGGTAGGCATTCCGCTGGGAATGTTTGCAGCCCACAAACGCGACAAGGTTCCAGACGCTTTCCTGCGCATGTTCGCCATCCTTTGCTATGCCACCCCTGTCTTCTTTGCCGGATTGCTGTTGAAGCTGACTTTTTCTGTGGGCCTGGGTTGGTTCCCGGTGGCCGGCCGTGCTTCCACTACTACGGAATTGGCGATGGGCAGGCTGGCAGCGCCCACTGGCGTCTACTGGCTGGACGCCCTTCGCAGCGGCAATCTGGCAGCCTTTGGCGACGTCGTCCACCATGCAGTCCTTCCGGCCGTCGCGCTGGGTCTTCTGACGGCCGGCGTCTTCCTCCGCCTGGTCCGCACCAACGTGATCGGCACGCTGGGCAAGGACTATGTTGAGGCAGGCCGGTCCCGCGGAGTCAGCGAATACCGCCTGGTGACAAAGCATGCCTACAAGCCGGCACTGATCCCCATCATCACGGTGATGGGTCTGCAGATTGCACTGCTGCTCGGCGGTGCGGTGCTGACCGAAAGCACCTTCGAGTGGAAGGGCCTGGGCTATCAGTTGGCGCAGTACCTCACTGCACGTGACTTTGTGGCCGTCCAAGGAATCGTTATGCTGCTGGCCGTCATTGTGGCGGTCACCAATTTCGCAGTGGATATTGCCGCTGCCCTGATTGATCCGCGGGTGAGGTACTGATGGCCACCACAACATTGGAACCGAAAAAGAAGTCCTTGCTGGACAGGCTCCCGGTCTCCTCCCACATCCGCCAAAGCGTTGGCGTGCAGCGCACCATGCTGCTGATCGGCGTCGTGCTTTGCGCTGTTTTTGTGGTGGCGGCCGTCTTCGCGCCGTTGCTGGCACCCTACGGCTATTCCCAGATTTCCGACGACGCCGGTTCGTTCCCGGCGCAGGCCGAACCCGGTGGCAAGCATCTATTGGGAACAACAGTGGGCGGCTACGACGTCCTGTCCCGGGTGATCTGGGGATCGCAGACAGCCATGGCGGTGATTGTTGCAGCCGTGCTGATGTCCATCTTCCTCGGGGTATTCCTCGGACTGGTGAGCGGCTACGTCGGCGGCTGGTTGGATCGCGTGCTGGTGGTCATTGCTGACGCAATTTACGCCTTCCCGACACTCCTTGTGGCCATCGTCATGTCGATTGCAATCAACAAGGGACAGTCTGGATTCTGGGGCGGAATCCTCGCCTGCGGGTTCGCCATCACTGCAGTGTTTGTGCCGCAGTACTTCCGCGTGATCCGCGCTGAAACCATACGGCTCAAGGCTGAACCGTTTGTGGAATCAGCCCAGGTTGTTGGCGCCTCGAGCGCCAGGATCATCAGCCGGCACATTTTCGCCAACGCGACGCGGACACTACCACTGATTTTCACGCTCAACGCCTCAGAAGCCATCCTCACCTTGGCAGGCCTGGGCTTCCTGGGCTTCGGCATCGAGCCCAGCTCGGCCGCTGAATGGGGTTTCGACCTGAATAAGGCGATGTCCGATGCCTCCTCCGGCATCTGGTGGACCGGCGTCTTCCCAGGCATAGCCATCGTCCTGACGGTGGTTGGCCTCACCCTCGTGGGTGAAAGCATCAATGACCTGAACGATCCGCGCCTGCGCGGACGCAAGGCAGCGGGCAGCAAGGGCAAGCCGGACTCGCCGGCCGCCGCGCAGGCCGCCATCTCAGCGGATGTGAGAGGACTGTGACCATCAATATTGGTTCGGTATCTGACCAGTCCAGGCCGGCGGACCAGCCCGTCCTGGAAATCGACCACCTCAAAGTCACCTTCGCCACCGACGGCGGAGACGTCTACGCCGTAAAGGACGTGAGCCTGGATGTCCGCTCCGGCGAAGTCCTGGCCATCGTGGGCGAATCCGGCTCCGGGAAGACTGTGACCGCGAAAACCATCCTTGGGCTGCTGCCGGAGACCGCTACCAGTGGGGGCGCCGTCCTGATCAACGGGAACAACGTGATCAGCGTCAGCGCCTCGAAGCTGAGGCAGATCCGCGGCCGCGATGTGGCCATGGTGTTCCAGGAGCCCTCCACGGCCCTGAACCCGGTCTTCACCGTGGGCTGGCAGATTGCCGAGGGCATCCGTGCCCACGCCGGCGGTCCCGGCGGGAAGCGCGTCTCGGCCAGGGATGCCAAGGCCCGTGCCATTGAGGCGCTGCGCAAAGTGGGGATCCCGGATCCGGAACACCGGGTCAACTACTATCCTCACCAGTTCTCCGGCGGCCAGAAGCAACGCGTGGTGATCGCCGCCGCGCTTGCCCTGAACCCGGGACTGATTGTGGCCGATGAACCCACCACGGCCCTGGATGTCACCGTCCAAGCCGAAATCCTGGAGCTGCTCCGGGACCTTCGGGACAAGTACGGCACCTCGATCGTGCTGATCACCCACAACATGGGAGTGGTGGCCGACCTCGCGGACCGCGTTGTGGTGATGTACCAGGGGGATGTGGTGGAGGAGGCGCCGGCGCGGGTGCTGTTCGCTGAACCCAAACAGGACTACACCAAGAAGCTGCTGGCCGCCGTGCCCCACCTGGGCCGGAACTCGGCGTCGGAGGGCCTCCGGGAACGCGCCCACCAGGGCTCGCCGGTGCTGGTGGAGGCAACGAACCTGACCATCGAATACCCCGGCAGGCTGGGAACTCCGGCCTTCAAAGCCGTGGACGGGGTCAGCTTCACCGTGTCCCAGGGCGAAGTCTTTGGACTGGTGGGCGAATCCGGCTCAGGAAAAACCACCATCGGCCGGGCCATCGCCGGCCTGAACCGGACCACGGGCGGCAGCCTGAAGGTACTTGGCTACGAGATGCTGAACCTCAAAGAGCGGACCTTCAAGCCCCTCCGGAAGGATATTGGCTTTGTGTTCCAGGATCCCGCCGCCTCCTTCAACCCCCAGCTGACCATCGGCGACTGCGTAGCGGAACCCATGATCATCCACACCAACCCGAGCCCGGCGCAGGCGCGCAAACGCGTTGCCGAGCTGCTCGAATCGGTGCAGCTGCCGGCGTCGTACGCTGAAAGGTACCCGCACGAGCTGTCCGGAGGGCAGCGCCAGCGGGCGTCGCTGGCGAGGGCGCTGATCCTGAACCCGCGGCTGCTCATCGCTGACGAGCCGACGTCGGCCCTGGACGTTTCAGTGCAGGCAAAGGTCTTGGAACTCTTCAAGGAAATCCAGGCCGAGTTCGGGTTTGCGGCGCTGTTCATCAGCCACGACCTCGCGGTGGTGGACATCCTGTCGCAGTGGGTGGGCGTCCTGTACAAGGGCAAGCTGGTGGAGCAGGGCATCGGCAGCCAGGTGATGGGCGCACCGCAGCATGATTACACCAAACGGCTGATTGCCTCGCTGCCGGTCCCTGATCCGGACGAACAGGCTCGACGCCGGGAAGCGCACCGGGCGCTGCTGGCCCAGTAGTCACCAGCAGCGACACCGCCAGCGGCCCCACGGTCGCGGCACCACCGGACGGACATCCCGCCCCACCAGGCGGGGTGTCCGTCCGCCGCTTAACACCGGAGGGATTTCCGCGGCTGCCCATAGACTTGGACCATGACGCAGCAAAACCATGATGTTCCCGACACCGACACCTACGATGCCGCCGCGAGTTCGCTGGCAGGCCAGGTGGACAACTCGGTGATGGCGGAACTGCTGTCCATCCGCTCCAGCATTGACAACATTGATGCGACCCTGGTGTACCTCCTGGCCGAGCGGTTCAAGGCCACCCAGAAAGTGGGCTTCCTCAAGGCCGCGCACCGGCTCCCCGCCGGGGATCCGGGCCGGGAATCCGCCCAGATCGCCCGTCTCCGGCGGCTGGCCGAAGATGCACACCTCGATCCCGCGTTTGCGGAGAAGTTCCTGAATTTCATCATCGGCGAGGTCATCCGCCATCATGAAGCCATCGCCGAGGACCACCAGGCCGCTGCAGAGTGGAAGTAACCGCGACCGGGCTTGGGCCCTGGCCGGGGGAGGACCCCGTGGAAGCTGCCCACATTATCCGCGGCGAGCTCGGCAGCCCGCACCTGCCGTTCCTGGCAGAACTTCCGGACCGCGGCGTCGGCTCCGACACCTTGGGACGCACTGCCGCACTCTTGGTTGAAATGGCCGTGGACGTCCAGCCGTACGGCTGGCGGCTGGTGGACCGTCCCGGCAAGGATTTCCGCCGGGCCGCGTCGGCACTGTCCACCGACATCAACGTCCTGGCAGACGTTGCCGGCGCCGAAGACACGCCCGCCCCTGAAATTAAGCTCCAGCTGGTTGGTCCGCTGAGCATTGCCGCCGGCCTGCACCTGCACAACGGCGAACGGGCACTGGTCGACTACGGCGCACGCCGGGACATTGCCGACTCGCTGGCCACAGGGGTTGGCGGCTACCTGTCCCGGATTTCCAGCGCGGTCCCGGGCGCGCGGCTGGTGGTTCAGGTCGACGAGCCTGACATCGCCGCCGTACTCGCCGGCTCCATTCCGACGTCGAGCGGTTACCGCACGCTGCGGGCAGTGGGTGGCCAGGAGGTCACCGAGTCCTGGCAGGTGGTGATCGAGGCGCTGCGCGCCGCGGGTGCCGCTGAAATTGTTGTCTCGGTGCCTGAAATTGAGGCCCCGATCGACCAGATCATTGCCGCCGGCGCCGACGGCGTGGCCGTGCCGCTGAGGGCCTTGACCACACGGCAGTGGGAGCAGTTGGCCACCGCAGTGGAGGCAGGCAAGCGGATCTGGGCCGGCGCCCTGGACGTCAGCCGCGGCACGCTGCCCCAGGTAGCCGACGTCGTTGAGTCCGTCTGGCGGCCGTGGCACCAGCTGGGGCTGCAGGCGTCGTCCCTGGGCAGTATCCGGGTCACCCCCTCGGCTGGACTCGCCGGCCACACGCCGGCCACCGCCACAGCGGTGCTGGGCCGGCTCACCCAGGTGGCGGACGGCCTGAACCAGCGCGCGCACGGCTGAGCAGGCCCACCGCTGAGCGGACCTAAGGGCAAGACTTCTACGTCCGGTTTTCCCAACGGTCCGGCCGGGCGTAGCGGGGCAGGAAACTCTGCGCCGAGCTGCCGCCAACATAGGGTCGCAGGCGGTAATCGAAACCGCCCGCATAGACCAGGACCAGCCCGATCTGCGGCTGGATGACCTTGACCTGGATCCGGTGCTGTCCATGCTCGCCGGCGGCGCCGTCCCACCACTGCTCGGCGTAGGCCCTGGCATCCACAGTGGCCGGCAGCGGCAGGCGGAAGGGGCCCAGGAAGAGCCGGGACGCTTCGGAAACGCCGCGCAGCCTGCCCTCCTCCGTCACGCTGAGCTTGAGGTCGGTCACCATCCGCCGGAAACGGCCCAGGTAGTCCACCAGCCGCGGGCCGCCGTCGGAATCCACGAGGCTCGTGGTGTCCTGGAAAATCCGCAGGTGCCCGGGGAAGCGGATTTCCCGCCGGGCGGTCAGGCTGGGGCGGCCGAACGGATCCTGGTGTGCATGGTTTTCAATCCGGAAGGGGATGCCTTCCCCGTAATCCGGGAAGAACGCGTCCTCCCCGGAGGTGAGCTTCAGCAGCGGCCGCAGCCACGCCTGCCGGCAGCCCACAACGTCGAAGACGCCTTCCCCGACGCCGTAGTGTCCCGAGCCGGGCGTCAGGGAAAAGTACTCCTGCAGTTCTGGCTGCAGCCGGTGGAAGTCCTCGCCCAGGGCCTGCTGGTAAATAGGGACGTTCATGGTGACCTCCTGGCCGGTAGCGTCAGTGGCGCTGCAGTGATTCACAATCTACCGGCCGCCTTGAGTCGGATGTACATGTCGGCAAGCTGCGGCGGTAGCTGGTGTGGCTCCGCATCCACCACTTCCACCCCGTGGTGCCGGAGCTCGGCGCTTACCGCCGCCCGTTCAAGGAGTACGCGTTCAGCCGCTGCCGCCCGGAATACGCCGGCGGCGTTCTCACGCTCCCGCAGCATCTGCCCCAGCATCGGATCACGGACGGCTGCCACCACCACAACGTGCTGCTGGGCGAGCTGCGCGGCCACGGGAATGAGCCCCTCCTCCGAAGCCCCGCCGTCCAACGCCGTCAGCAGCACCACCAGGGACCGGTGGGCGGAGACCGCCCGGATCTGGCCGGGGAGGCTGGACCAGTCAAGCTCAATCAGTTCGGCCTCGAGGGGCGCCATCGCCTGCACCAGCTGCCCCAGGAGGTTGCCGGTGGTGGCGGAGCCGGCCCTGGCGCGCGGACGGCGGTCGTAAGCCAGGAAGTCCACCCTGTCACCGCCACGCTCGGCCAGCACCGCCAACAGGAGCGCCGCTTCGATGCCGGTATCCAGCCGGGGTTCGTCCTCGATCCTCGCCGCTGACGTGCGCGACGTATCCAGCATGATCACCACGCGCCGGTCGCGTTCCGGGCGCCACGTGCGGACGACGACGGCGGACCGGCGGGCGGTTGCGCGCCAGTCGATGGACCGGACATCGTCCCCGCGGACGTAGTCCCGCAGCGAGTCGAATTCGGTGCCGGCGCCCCGGATCTGCACGGCGGCCTTGCCGTCGAGTTCGCGGAGTTTCCTGAGCTTCGACGGCAGGTGCCGGCGGGAATGGAACGGCGGCAGGACCCGCAGGAGGCCGGCACAGTCAAACGTGCGCTGGCGTGCCGCAAGCCGAAGGGGACCATGGGAGCGCACAGTGACGTGCCGGGCGCCCACGTCGCCACGACGGACCGGCTGTAAACGGACGGTCATCCGGCGGCTTTCCAGGGCGGGGATGTCCAGGTCCTGGACTGGATTCACGGCCCCGGCAGACGGCTGCCACGCGTCCCGGACAGTGGCGCGCAGGCGTCGCCGGCCACTGTTGCGCAGCGTAAGGACCGAAGCTGCCGTGCCGTGCAGCGTCACATTGCCGGGCTCTGCGCGCGCGATGTTGATGGACCGCGGAGAAGCGGCCAGGCCAAGGTCCAGGCCAAGGAGCGCGGCGAGTGCCACGACCACGCCCAGGACCGTGCCCCAGCCGGGAAACAGCAGCACCGGCACCAGGCCCAGCAGTGCCAGCACGACGAAACGTCCGGAGAGTGCCATGTGCAAGCGGATCAGCGGGGGACGGGGACGGACGCCAGGATGCTGCCCAGGACATCGTCCACGCGGACTCCGTCCATCTGGGCATCAGGCTGCAGGGCCACCCGGTGGCGCAGGCACGGCAGCGCCAGTGCCTTGACGTCGTCGGGGGTGACGAAGCCGCGGCCGGACAGCCAGGCCCAGGCGCGGGAGGTGTTAAGCAGGGCAGTCGCGCCGCGGGGCGAAACACCCAGCTGGAACGACGGCGCCTGCCGGGTTGCGCGTACCAGGTCCACGATGTAGCCGATGATTTCCGGTTCGACGGCGACGGTGGCCACAGCCTGCCGCGCCCGCTCGAGGTCCTCTGCGCCGGCCACGGCCCGGACTCCGGCGGCAGCGAGATCGCGTGGATTAAAGCCGGCCGCGTGCCGCCGGATCACCTCCACCTCGTCAGCCCGGCCGGGCAGCGGCATGGTGAGCTTAAGCAGGAACCGGTCCAGCTGGGCTTCGGGCAGGGGATAGGTTCCCTCGTACTCGACGGGGTTCTGGGTTGCCGCCACCAGGAAGTTTGCCGGCAGCGGCCTGGACACTCCGTCCACCGAGACCTGCCGCTCTTCCATGGCCTCCAACAGCGAGGCCTGCGTTTTCGGCGGTGTCCGGTTGATTTCGTCGGCGAGCAGGATGTTGGTGAAAACCGGCCCCTCGCGGAAACTAAATTCCGAGGTGTGCGAGTCGTAGACCAGGGAGCCGGTGATGTCGCCGGGCATCAGGTCAGGGGTGAACTGTACGCGTTTGGTGTCCAGGCTCAGCGCGGCGGACAGCGCCCGCACCAAGAGTGTTTTGGCGACCCCGGGCACGCCTTCGAGGAGCACATGGCCCTGGGAGAGCAGCGCAATCAGGAGTCCCGTGACGGTGGCATCCTGGCCCACCACAGCCTTGGCAACCTCGTGGCGGACGTCCAGGAGTGCCTGCCGGGCAGGATCCAGCGTCTGCGGGGAAGATTCCATGATCTGCGGGGCGCCGTACGGTTCGTTCATCGGGTCCTGACCTCGTTCTCTAGTTTGTCCAGTTCCTGTGACCAGTGCACCAGCCTGGTTGCGGTCCCGGGGCGTTCCTGGATCAGGCCGCTGATATCCGTAGCCGGCCGGCCCAGGTGCCGGGCCGCTGCCTGCACGACGTCGTCGGCAGTGGCCTCGGATCCCAGTCGAAGGGCCTGCGCCAGACGAACCAGGGTGCCCGCCCGAAGGTTGTCCCGCGCCCGGTCCAGTGCGTGGGAATCCTGATAGAGGCGGGCACGGCCTTCGGCGGTCTCCACGGCCTTGACCACCACGGGGAGCGGTTCAAAGACGAGCGGGCCGAGGCGGCGCCCCCGCCATACGATGGTCAGCACGGCCACAAAAACCAGCCATGGCCCCAGAAAAGCCGCCCAGTCAGGGGCGAGGTCATCCAGTGTCTGCGTTGAATCCGCAGCGGCCGCGTCGCCGAGCCCGGGGAGGTACCAGACAAGGTCCCCTGAGCTGCCCAACGTCCGCAGGGCCAGCGCGGCATGGCCGTGTTCGGCAAGCCCGCCGTTGTTGAGGAGAGCGGCGCTGCCCAGGACCGTCAGGCCGCCGTCGTCCGTGCCGACAAGTAGCCCGGCGGCGCTTCCCGGCGGGTGGTAGCACACCGTGCCGCCGTCGTACAGGAATCCGCCGGTTCCGGAGACGGCACCTGCAGCCGCGGGACCGCTGAGACCGCAGCCCGGTTCCAGGAGCGCCGTTGACTCCGGCACCACGCCGGCCTGGCTGATGCCGGTAGCGAGGGCCGTCAGCGTGCCCAGTCGCGGCGTCACCAGCACCACCCGTCCCGCGCTTGCGGTCAGTTCGTCCAGCCGGGATTGGTCCAGGAACCCGCTCCGGTCGTACATGAGGAGGGTGGCACCTGGCCGGTCCGAGAGTGCCGCAGCGGCCGCGTCGAAGGATTCAACATCCTTGACCGCGACTCCGTGGCGGCCAAGTATCTCGCTGACCGCCCTGGCGCCGTCCGGCCCGGCGTTGTGGACGGAGAGGGGTACGGAATCGCCTTTTGGCGCGAGTTGGGTGGAAATGACCACCGCCAGTCCGACGGCGGCGGCCCCACTGATCGCTGCCCTGCCGCGGTGCCGCCGGAGCCAGGACCCGGCACGGGACCCGGCCCCGGACCCGATGGCAGCTGCGGAAACCGGCTGCGACTCCGGTCCACCCTGCGTCAGAAGATTGGGCGTTAGACGATCCGGCGTCGTTGCACTGTGCATCATCGCGGAACTGCCGGTTCGCCACGTTCAGAGGGCAGCGCTGCGCTCGCGGGCGTGAGCGACTGCAGGGCACTGTCCAGTTCGCGCACCGCGGCATAGTCAGCCTGGCCGGCGGACTCATTTCCGTAGCGGATCCCGTCGAAAGTCCGCGCAGCTTCCGTCAGACGGCCGGCCTCGGACGGAAACGGTGTGGCCAGTTCATACGCCACCTCGTCGGCGGTCCGGCCCAGCCGCGCGTCGAGCACCGCTCTGTCCTCGGCAGTGCGCACCAGTGCACGGAAACAGTCCACGACGGCGGCACTCCAGTTGCCTGCTGCGGCTGCGGCCGCCGCGCGCCCGCGGTAAGTCGCGGCACTGACTGTTGCGTCGGCGTCGAACACGTCTCCGGCCCGCTTGGCCTTCGCGTTGAGGCTCGGGCGGGCCAGGATGACGGCGGCGCCGATCAGCACGGCGATGGCCACACCGATCCACGGTGCCGCCACGGTGCTGTCCGGGCCGGAGCCGCCGTCCAGGGACCGCAGCCAGTCCAGGATGTCCGCCCACATGCTGTCCAGCCAGCCGGGGGCCGCGTCACGGTATTCCGGCTTGGCAAGTTCTTCTTCGGCCCAGCGGCTGGCCTCGTCGCGGCCAGGGAGGACCGGTGGTTCAGCGGTCATCGGGCCATGCCCCGCCGGGCGGTGCCCCGTAGGGCGGACGCGGATTCTGGCCGGGTCCTGCCCGGTAGACCGGGACGCCGCGGCCCGGGACGCCGTCGGGATCTGCGCCGGATTCCAGTAGCCGGAGCAGCGCGATATCCAGGCCGTCCCGGCGCATCCTGAGGTCAAGGTAGAGCAGCGCCATCACGGAGGTCTGGAAGGCGAACCCCACCGCTCCGACCACCGCACCGACAACGGCGGTGGCAACGCCCGCCACTACGGCGGCCGTGATCGCCTGCTCGGCTCCGCCGTGAGGTGAGACCACACCGGTGTAAAAGCCGGAGAGCAGCGAGACCGGAATGGTGACGATCTGGGCGATGACCCCCACCATGATGCCTACCACCAGCGTGATGCCCAGGAGCCGCCACCAGTTGTTGCTCGTGAGTTCCCAGGAGCGGCGTATGCCGGCCAGCGCCCCGAGCTCCTCCACCACCACGGCGGCCGGCGCCACCATGAGCTTGATGTAGATCCACACGTACAGCACAAAGCACACCAGCCCCAGCGGGATCAGGATCAGGGCACCCACTCCACCCACCGTGCTGACCAGCAGTACTGCCAGTGCCACAAACAGCAGCGCCACGAGGAGCCCGCCGCCTACCAGCAGCGCCGCGAGGCGGATCAGTGCCCCCGCGCGGGACCGTGCCAGGGACCACATCTGCCTGAAGCCAGTAGGGCGGTTGAGGACAGACCTGGCTACCGGCACCACCATGGCGCCCTGCAGCACCGCCGAGAGAAAAACGGTCAGCACCGAGACGAGCAGGATGCCGGACGCGAAGGTGAGCACCACCGGGACCAAGTCCTGCTCCGTCAGGCCTGCCGCCCAAGTCTCCAGCGACGCCGCGGACGTGGCGGAAAATGCCGTGAGGACTGCCGTGAGCACTGCGG
This sequence comes from Pseudarthrobacter adonitolis, assembly GCF_055412845.1. Taxonomy (NCBI): domain Bacteria; kingdom Bacillati; phylum Actinomycetota; class Actinomycetes; order Micrococcales; family Micrococcaceae; genus Pseudarthrobacter; species Pseudarthrobacter adonitolis. Next base: position 484,038 of record NZ_JBVAYW010000001.1, read on the forward strand.
CGAGCGTCTGCGCCAGCAGTGCGGCGCCCAGCATGGCCTTGGCATTGCGCCGGATCGCCTGGAAGGAGCCGTCCAGGATCTCGCCGAACATCAGCGGGCGCAGGGGAATGATGCCTGGTTTGGGCGGGGCCACATAACGGGGCTGCTGGTAGGGCGGCGGAGCGCCGTCGGGGTTGTGCGGAGGTTGGCCCCACACTGGCGGACCACCCGGAGGTGGGCCCCACACCGGCTGGCCGCCCCAAGGCGGCTGTGCCGGGCCGGGCTGCGGCCCCCACGGAGGCTGGTCCCTCGGAGCCTGACTCCACAGAGGTTGGCTCCCCGGAGACTGGCCCCTCCCAGCCTCGCTGGCAGGATGCGGCTGCTGCATGTTCGGATCCTGGTGTGGCACCCTGTTCCTTCCCCCGTGCGGGACTGTCCGCGTCGTGCCAGCCTATAGTTCCGGCGTCGGGCGTCATAGCGTGACGCCATGCCGTAAGGCCATTCAACAGGACAAACCCTGTTCAATAAGGGAATATATAACTATGAAGGCACGCATTCTGGTAGTTGACGATGACGAAGCGCTGGCCGAAATGATTGGGATTGTTCTGCGCAATGACGGCTTTGAGCCGGTCTTTTGCGCCGACGGCGGCCAGGCGCTGGATATTTTCCGTTCATCGAAGCCGGACCTCGTGCTGCTTGACCTGATGCTTCCCGGCGTGGACGGCATCGAGGTCTGCCGGCAGATCCGCTCCGAATCGGACGTGCCCATCGTGATGCTCACCGCCAAGTCGGATACGTCCGACGTCGTCCGCGGCCTTGAGTCCGGCGCAGACGACTACGTGCCCAAGCCTTTCAAACCCGCCGAACTGGTGGCACGCGTACGTGCCCGCCTGCGGCCCGGCGACCAGAAGGCGCCTGAAACGCTGCGGATCGCAGACATCACCATCGACGTGGCCGGCCACACTGTGAAGCGTGCCGATGAGCGGATTTCCCTGACACCCCTGGAGTTTGATCTCCTCGTGGCCCTGGCGCGGAAGCCTTGGCAGGTGTTCACCCGCGAGCTGCTGCTGGAGCAGGTCTGGGGCTACCGCCACGCGGCGGACACCCGGCTGGTCAACGTCCACGTCCAGCGCCTCCGGTCAAAAATTGAACGGGATCCGGAAGCTCCCGAAGTTGTATTGACGGTTCGTGGTGTCGGCTACAAAGCAGGGTCCTGAGCCCTCAGGACCAGAAGCGCACCGCGCCCCGGACCTTCCCGCAGCCAAGGGCCCGGAGCACACGGATGCACTGCCGGCGGAGCTGGCAACGCTGCCGTTCCGGGCGCGGATCTGGCGGCGCCGTGGAGTAATCGTGGGGCTACGGGTGGGCCGCCTGGTCCGGATCGGTGTGACCCGTTTCTTCCCTGCGGTCCGCTTTGCCGGGCGGTCCCTGCGGCGGCGCTGGCGTCGGTCCCTGCAGTTCCGGACCGTCCTCACCACGCTGCTGTTGGCAGTGACATCCTTTGGCGCCGTGGGCGCTTACTTGTCCAACCAGATCGCCAACAACCTGTTCCAGGAGCGCCTCACCCAGGCCGAATCCGAAACCCGCTACTACGTCAAACAGGTCCAGGAAACGTTCGACGGCGCCCAGGTCACCGACCAGTCCAGCGTCATCACCCTGGTCTACGACACCCTGAACGTCGTGGAGGGCCGCGGCTCTGTCATCCAGCGCCGCTACGTTTTCGAAGCCAAGCCCGAGCAGACCAAACCCAGGAACCGCTGGGTGGAGTCGCGGGCGTCGGACCAGCTGACCGTCAGCGTCATCCCGCCTGAACTCCGTACGGCGGTCCAGGAATCAGGCAAGGACCAGTACTGGGCATCCACCGTGATTCCGGTAGGTACCGAGGACAGGCCGGGCATCGCCGTAGGCAACCTGGTTACATTCAACGGGACCGTGTACGAGCTTTACCTGATTTATGACGTCAACACGGCCCAGCAGACGCTCGACGAAATCCAGGGTGTCCTCCTGGCCGGCGGCGCGGTGCTGGTGCTGATGATCGGCGCCATCGCGTGGTACGTCACCCGCAATGTCGTCAGCCCCGTCAGCCACGCTGCCCTGGTATCGGAGAAGCTCGCGGCCGGCCAATTGCAGGAGCGCATGGTGGTCAAAGGCGAGGACGAGGTGGCCCGCCTCGGGGCATCGTTCAACCACATGGCCGCCAGCCTCCAGGAGCAGATCACCCAGCTCGCCATGTTGTCCCAGATGCAACAGCGGTTTGTCTCCGATGTCTCCCACGAGCTCCGCACGCCCCTGACCACCGTCCGGATGGCCGCGGAAGTGTTGTATGACGCCCGCCACGACTTCGACCCCATCAACAAGCGCTCCGCCGAACTCCTGTACAACCAGGTGGAGAGGTTCCAGTCCCTGCTGGCCGACCTGCTTGAGATCTCCCGTTTCGACGCCGGCGTGGCCATGCTCGACGCCGAGCCCGAGGACATCCTGCAGGTGATCAACCACGTCATTGACGGGGCGGCGCCCGTCGCGGCCGAATACGGCTCGGAGATCATCCTCCGGGCGCCCGCGGAGGGGATTGTCGCGGAAATGGACGCCAGGAGGATCGACAGGATCCTGCGGAACCTCATCCTGAACGCTGTGGAGCACGGTGAAGGCAGGCCGGTCACCGTAACTGTCGCGGCCAACCAGTCAGCGGTGGGAGTTGCTGTCCGGGACCAGGGGATCGGCATGACCCCGGCCGAAGCCGCCCGGGTCTTTGACCGGTTCTGGCGTGCGGATCCGGCGCGGGCCCGCACCACCGGAGGCAGCGGCCTGGGCCTGTCCATCGCGATGGAGGACACCAAGCTCCATAACGGCTGGCTGCAGGCATGGGGAAACAAGGGCCGGGGGGCCAACTTCCGGCTGACTATTCCGTTGCGCCAGGGCGAGGAGATCGACCGCTCACCCGTGCAGCTTGAGCCGGAGGACATCATCCTCCCAGACGTGCCACACGCGAACAACGTGCTCGTCCTGGGTCCCGGCCCCACTGGGGGATCTGATTCCACCGCTGGCGGGCGTGGCCAGGGCGCCGGACGCGCCCCGTCCGGGACGGCCCCGACACCGAAGGAGTCTTCATGATGGGACTAAGAATTCGGGCAATGCTGAAGCGGAGCGTTGTGCTGCTCGTTGTTGTCCTGCTGCTGGCCTCCTGCGCGCGGATTCCCACCGCAGGGCCGGTCGGGAAGAGCGCGGAAGGCAGCGCCGGAAACGTCAACGCACCGGTGTTCCTCCCGGCCGCGCCCCAGCCCGGCGCTACTCCGGAAAACATCATTGATTACTTCTACCGTGCCGGTACCGGATACGAAGGGGACTACGCGGTGGCCCGCGAATACCTGACGCAGGCTGCGTCAGTGTCCTGGAAACCCGACCAGCGCGCGCTGGTGTACCGCGAAGCGAAAGTGGTGGGCACCGGCGTCGACAACGTCTACAACTACCAGCTGGACGTTGCCTACAGCGTGGATGTTGACGGCATCGCCACCCAGATGCCCGAAGGCACCATCGAGAACATCCCGGCCACGCTCACCCAGGTGGACGGCGAATGGCGGATCTCGGCCATGCCGGACGGAACAGCGATCCCGGAGGAAACCTTTAAGGTCATCTACGGCGCCTACCCCATCTACTTCTACGATCCCAGCTTCACGTATGCCGTGCCTGACGTCCGCTGGTTCATCAAGAACAAGACCGTCAAAGCCATGACCAGCGCCCTTCTTGCCGGCCCCGCGCCTTACCTTCGGGGCGCGGTGGTGAGCGCCTTCCCGTCCGGTATTAAACTCGCCCGCGAATCCGTTCCCGTGGTGTCCGGAGCCGCGCAGGTGGACCTCACCGCCAAGGAACTCACCGAGGCGTCCACGGAGGACAGGCTCCGGATGCAGACGCAGCTTTCGCTCACGTTCCGCAGCCAGCCCGACGTCGTTAATGTGGAGTTGCATGCCAACCAGGACCTGGTCCGGGTCGAAGACAACGGCTCGGTGCTGCCCCCGGTGCAGGACAAAAACGTGCCGGTCCGCGAGATCGCCGTCAGCGGCAATGAGCTGGTTCGCTACGAGAACAACAGGGTGTCCCCGCTGCCGGATATGCAGCCGGTTTCCTCGCTCGGGCCCCGCTACCCGGCGGAATCCCCGGTGTCCCAGACCGTTGCCTTCCTCAACGAAAGCCGGACGACGCTCTACAGCATGGTGCCGGGACACCCCGCCCGGGCGCTGACAACGCGCAGCACTATCACGCACCCGTCCTTCAGTATTTATGACTGGGTGTGGGCCGCAGGGCCGGGAGCTACCGGCGGTACGGAGGTGGTCGCCTACCGGCCCATCGGTGTGGCCGAAGGTGCCGCTGTTCCCACCGTTACGCTCACTCCGTCGTGGCTGGCCGGACGGACGGTCAAGGAGCTGAGGATTTCCCGTGAGGGTGTCCGGGCGCTGGTCATTTCGGATCAGAACGGCAAAACCAAGGTCCAGGTTGCCGGGATCATCCGGAACGCCGACGGGACTCCCCGGGAACTGACTGCCCCGATCACCCTGGTGGCTTCCGGTGATCCGGACCAGGGAGTCTGGGTGAACGACACAACGGTTGCCGTGATGAAAGCATCGGTAGGCTCGAACGTCACGCCGGAGCTGCTGTCCCTCACGTCCGGACAACCCCAGCAGTTGGCGCCCTGGCCCGGACTGGTGTGGCTCAGCGCCGGCAACGGGGTGGAGGAAATCTACGGACAGTCGGCCGAGGGCATTTTCCAGCGGCTGGGCAACGGCTGGTCGCCCCAGCTTAAGGGTCCCATCGACCCCTCATTCCCCGGCTAGCGTGCTATCCACATAGCGAGGCCTGAGGGTTCCGGGGCCGCGGCCGGGAAGCCACCATGGGGTGTGACCGAAGCTCAGCCCGCACGTCCTCCTGCGCGCCACCCTCCTGCGCGCCGCTCCGAGGGCCGTGCTGAGCGTCGCGCCGGGGGCCGTCCTGCCAGAAGTATGGCAAGCCTGGATCCGGACCTGCTGCCGCCTCCGCTGCAGTCCGCCAAGCATCGCGGCGGCCACCGCAGCCGGTGGCTGCGGGTCGCCGACCAGATGGGCGCCGCGGCCGCGGAACTGCTGGCACTTGCCATTCCTGTGGACTGCGTCTGCTGCGGTGCGGAGGACCTTGCCTTGTGCGTCGCGTGCGAACGCCAGATCCGACTGCTGACCAGGCTCCCGTTCCGGGCAGAGGAGCAGGCGCCGGCCCTGATGAACGTCGACGGCGGACTGATCCTTCCCGTGGTGGCGGCCGGGGTGTACCGCGAGGAGTTGGCGCAGGCCGTGCTGTCGTTCAAGAGCCATGGCCAGCACCAGCTCACGTCAGTCCTGGCGCGGGGGCTGGGGCAGGGTATTGACGCGGCCCTGGCCGGCGTCGACGACGTCTGCCTGGTGCCGGTGCCCAGCAGTACGGCCGGCTACGTCAAGAGGGGGTTCAGCCCGGTCCACCTCCTGCTTGCAGAGTTGCGGCGGGGGACCACCATTCCCGGAGCGCCGGTGGTTGACGTGATCCGGAAATCCCGGCGCCGCGCCGCCCTGGAGCGGCTGCCTGGAGGCCAAAAGGGACTCGGCCGCGGTGCCCGGGCGAGCCGGGTCAGGGGGTCCATGAAGGTCCCGGGACGCCAGGGCGCGCGGGTGGCAGGACGCCGCTGCATCATTGTCGACGACGTCCTCACCACGGGGGCCACGCTGGCGGAAGCAGCCCGCGCGCTCCACCTCAGCGGCGCCGTGGTGGTGGGGGCGGTGGTCCTCGCCGCGACACGCCCGCCGGATTCAGCTGGCGGCGAATCGCCCGGCCCGGGAGCTGGCGGAAAGCTGCCCGTCTTAGAAAAAAATAAACGAAGAAAGGATGAATAACAGGTGGCTATGAACTAACGTCGGTTGTGGGTACCAAGAACAAGTTGTACCTTTCGATGGCGGCTCGGAAAGGGGCTTGACTGTCAAGCAGATCGGCCTTGGGATGTGCCGCCGTCGTGTCACCGAAGTCATTTGGAGGGCACCATGGAGTTTATGATTAGCGGACGAAATCTGACGGTCTCAGACCGCTTCCGCGAATACGCCGGTGAGAAGATCTCGAAGATCGAGTCACTTGGCGACAAGGTCCAACGGGTTGACGCGAAGGTTTCCAAGGAAACGAATGCACGCCAGACCGGCGACCAGCTCACCGTTGAAGTGACAGTCCTGGGCCGGGGACCCGTAATCCGTGCCGAAGCCAGCGCCGCAGACAAATTCGCCGCATTCGATCTCGCGTACACCAAACTGCTTGAACGCCTCCGCCGCGCCAAGGACCGCAAGAAGGTCCACCACGGGCGCCACACACCCAAGGCAGTACGTGAGGCCACCGCGGCACTGGAGCCCGCAAGTGCCAGTGAACCCATATACGTCGAGGCGAGCCATCGCAGCGAACCCCAGGCGCCGCCCGTTGAACGATCGCCCTACGAGGTCGAGAACGACATTCCGGCAGGGGACTCCCCGGTGCTGATCCGGCGCAAAGTTTTCCCTGCGGCCTCCCTCACCCTTGACGATGCTGTGGACAACATGGAGCTCGTGGGCCATGATTTCTACCTGTTTGTGGACAAAGCCACCAACACACCCTCGGTCGTCTACCGGCGCCGTGGATGGACATACGGGGTGATCACCCTGGACCACGAATGCGAACCGGGGGACACCCCCGTCGAAGAAAAGATCCTCGCCTACCGCTCCGATGACGAGGCTGCAAAAATCTAGGGCGGTTTACGCCCCTCAATGAAAGGACCGATGTGCCAGCGACGCTGAGCCTTAACCAGGCCCGGCGGATCGCCCTGGCAGCTCAGGGACTCGACAAAGGACGGCCCGCCGGCCCCGTGACCTCACGGACGGTGGGCCGTGCCTTTGCCCGGATCCAGCTTGTCCAGATCGATTCCGTCAACGTGTTGTCACGCAGTCACTTTCTGCCCTTCTTTTCAAGGCTCGGCAACTACGACCGCACCATTCTTCAGCGGATGGCCAGCTCGCCGCCGAGACGAATGATGGAGTACTGGGCGCACGAGGCCAGCTTCATCCGGCCCGAGCACTTCCAGGACCTCCTCTTGTGGCAGAAACGCACGTGGGTGGGTGCGTCCGCCATGGACCCGGAGCTGCGCGACGCGGTGGCCGGAAAGATCCTCGGCGCCCTCGCCGCCGGGCGGCCCATGACAGCGGTGGAACTGACGGCGAACATTGGGCACGTGGAGGAGCGGCGGGACGACAACTGGGGATGGAACTGGAACGCCGTCAAACGCGTGCTTGAAGACCTGTTCGAGGCCGGTATCATTTCCGCGGCGTCAAGAACCGAACAGTTCGAGCGAAAGTACACGCTGACGGCCAAAGTGCTGCCGCGGCGGCTGTCCCTCGAAGCCACCCCGGACCCTGTTGAGGCGATGCATCGGCTCATCGATGCGGCTGCGCAAGCCCATGGCATCGGAACCGTGAAGTGTTTCGCGGACTACTTCCGTACACCGGTCAAGGCGGCTGCCGCGTCGGTGGACCATCTGGTCAGCACAGGGAGGCTAGAGCCGGTGACAGTCGCAGGCTGGGACCGGAAGGTATACCTCCACGCCGGTGCCACAAGGCCGCGGCGGGTGGCAGGGCGGGCCCTGCTCAGTCCCTTTGACTCCCTCGTCTTCGAGCGCCGCCGGCTGGAGGAGCTCTTCGGGTTCCGCTACCGGATCGAGATTTACACGCCCGCGCACCTCCGGCGCTTCGGGTACTACGTCCTGCCCTTTCTCCTGGGCGACACCATCGTGGCGCGGGTGGATCTTAAAGCGGACCGTGCGGCAGGAAAACTGCTGGTCAGGTCCGCCTACGGTGAGCCGGACGCACCGCCAGGGACCGCCGTCGAACTCGCAGCCGAGCTGGAACTGATGGCTGAGTGGCTGGAGCTGGGGGACATTGTGGTCAGCCCGGCCGGGGACCTGGCGGAGTCCCTCGCGGGCGCCCTGCGTCTCCGCGGGTCCGCTGCGCTCTCAGGGAACACCGGCCGCGTGGCCTGTGTCTCTCCCGTAGACTAAAAACGCCAGAATTCGGCAGCATAAGACTGGGAGTATCTTCACGTGGCATCACTTATCGAAAAACTTCTCCGCACGGGTGACAAAAAAACCCTGCGGCAACTGCGGAACTATGCCGACTCCATCAATGCCCTCGAAGACTCGTTCAAAACCTTCACGGATGCTGAGCTCCGCGAGGAAACTGACCACCTCCGCGCCCGCCACCAGGACGGCGAGCAACTGGACGATCTCCTCCCGGAGGCCTTCGCCGCCGTGCGCGAGGCCTCATCCCGCACCCTGGGCATGCGTCACTTTGACGTCCAGCTTATGGGTGGCGCGGCACTCCACCTGGGCAATATCGCCGAAATGAAGACCGGCGAAGGCAAGACCCTCGTGGCCACCGCGCCCGCTTACCTTAATGCCCTCACCGGCAATGGCGTCCACGTCATCACGGTGAACGACTACCTTGCCGAATACCAGTCAGACCTCATGGGCCGGGTCTACCGCTTTCTTGGCCTGACCAGCGGTTGCATCCTGTCCAACCAGGATCCCGCCGTGCGCCGGCAGCAGTACGCCGCGGACATCACCTATGGCACCAACAACGAATTCGGCTTCGACTACCTGCGCGACAACATGGCGTGGGACCAATCAGAACTGGTCCAGCGCGGCCACAACTTCGCCATCGTTGATGAGGTCGACTCCATCCTCATCGATGAGGCCCGCACGCCGCTGATCATTTCCGGCCCTGCCCAGGGCGACACCAACCGGTGGTACAGCGAATTTGCCAAGGTGGTGCAGCGTCTGAAGGCCGGCGAGGACTACGAGGCGGACGAGAAGAAGCGCACCGTCGGCGTCCTGGAGAGCGGCATAGAAAAGGTGGAGGACTACCTGGGCATCCAGAACCTCTACGAATCCGCAAACACTCCGCTCATCGGGTTCCTGAACAACGCCATCAAGGCCAAGGAACTGTTCAAGCGGGATAAGGACTACGTCATCCTCGACGGCGAAGTGCTGATCGTTGACGAACACACTGGCCGGATCCTGGCCGGGCGCCGCTACAACGAGGGTATGCACCAGGCCATCGAGGCCAAGGAAGCCGTGGAGATCAAGGCCGAAAACCAGACCCTGGCCACGGTGACGCTCCAGAATTACTTCCGGATGTACTCCAAGCTGGCAGGCATGACCGGCACGGCCGAGACTGAGGCCGCCGAGTTCATGGGCACGTACAAGCTCGGCGTGGTGGCCATCCCCACCAACCGGGACATGCAGCGACTCGACCAGTCGGACCTGGTGTTCAAGAACGAAAAGGTGAAGTTCGACGCCGTGGTGAAGGACATTGCCGAGCGTCACGAAGAGGGCCAGCCGGTCCTTGTGGGCACCACGAGCGTGGAAAAAAGCGAATACCTCTCCGGGCTTCTCGCCAAGGAAGGCATCAGGCACGAAGTCCTGAACGCCAAGAACCACGCCCGTGAAGCGGCCATCGTTGCGCAGGCCGGACGCAAGGGTGCTGTCACCGTGGCCACCAACATGGCCGGCCGAGGCACTGACATCATGCTCGGCGGCAACGCCGAATTCACCGCGGTGGCCGACCTGGCCAAGCGCGCGCTGGACCCGGAAGAGAATTCCGAGGAGTACGAGGCCGCCTGGCCGGCCGCCCTGGAGACGGCCAAGCAGTCCGTGAAGGACGAACACGAGGAAGTACTGAACCTCGGCGGGCTGTATGTCCTGGGAACTGAGCGTCACGAATCCCGCCGTATCGACAACCAGCTCCGTGGCCGTTCCGGCCGCCAGGGCGACCCCGGCGAATCACGCTTCTACCTCTCCCTGACCGATGACCTGATGCGGCTCTTTAACTCCGGCGCGGCCGAACGGCTGATGAACAGTTCCGTCCCGGATGATGTGGCGTTGGAATCGAAACTGGTTTCCCGGGCCATCGCGTCTGCGCAGGGCCAGGTTGAAGGCCGCAACGCCGAGCAGCGCAAGAATGTCCTCAAGTACGACGACGTCCTGAACCGCCAGCGCGAAGCCATCTACGGTGACCGCCGCCGGATCCTCGAAGGTGACGACCTGCACGAGAAAGTCCAGTTCTTCGTGGAGGACACCATCATCGCCCTGATCGACTCCGCCACGGCCGAAGGCAATGGCGACGACTGGGACTACACGCAGCTGTGGACCAACCTGAAGACGCTTTACCCCGTCAGCGTCACACCGGAAGAGATCATCGAGGAAGCCGGGGGCAAGTCCAAGCTCACTGTTGAATTCCTCAAGGAAGAACTGCTCTCCGACGCCCGCGTGGTCTACCAGACCCGGGAAGAGACCATCGGTTCCGAAAGCATGCGCGAGCTGGAACGCCGCGTGGTGCTGTCGGTCATCGGGCGTAAGTGGCAGGAACACCTCTACGAGATGGACTACCTCAAGGAAGGCATTGGCCTGCGCGCCATGGCACAGCGTGACCCGCTGGTGGAATACCAGCGCGAGGGCTTCACCATGTTCCAGAGCATGATGGAGGCCATCCGCGAGGAAAGCGTCGGTTTCCTGTTCAACCTTGAAGTTGAGGTCACGCCGGCCCAGGATGTGGTGGTTCCGGACGCAGCAGGTGGCCACACCGAGCACGTTGAGCCGCAGATCCACGCGGCCGGCCTGGAAGCGCCGGAGAAGCCCGCCCAGCTTCAGTACACGGCACCCGGTGAGGACGGCGCATCCCAGACCCGGGTGGAGGCGCGCTCCTCATCCAAGTCGGGCAACCCCGCCAAGGCTGCAGCACAGGACGCCACCAAGCGTCCGGCCAAGAAAAAGCGCCGCTGATCCAGCCACAGTTTCCAGGACAAACTGCAGGGCCGTAGCTGGACACAAGAAGTGCCCGGAGCAATTAGCTCCGGGCACTTCTTCGTCTGTGACCAGTTCCCGTCAATTGTGGGCAACCGGTCAGCCGACCAAAAACTCAGTCACGCGCCAGACCTGCTTGCTGCGTTCAAGCCGGACCGCCACAGCTCGGGCGCGGACATCGTCAACCACCACGGCGCTTGCCTCATAAATACCCGGGGCGACCTCGCAGGCGCGGACTGAGCGCACAATGGAGTTCCTGTGCAGCCGGGCCAGGGATGGCGAGGCGGACCGGGCCTGTTCGCGGCGGATCAGGGCCGCGCGGTGCTGCAGTACGGCGAGGCAGCGTGGATCCATGCGGCGGGCGAGCTGGTGGATCGGCCGGATGCCGGCGAGGACTTCCATGGCCGCCTGCACGGTACCGCGTGTGATCGCCAGGATTTCGGAGTTCTCGTCTGCGGCACGCAGCGGCGCGACCGGTGCGGTAGTGGTGCGCAGAGGAACCTGTCGGACTGCTGCCGCGCGGCCCGGGTTGGCCGTGGCGGAGCGGATTGGCGTAACTGCGTACATGTGATTCCCCTTAGTCGTGAGCTGATGAATATCGGAACGTCGGCTAGGCCGTGGAAGGTACTTTCAAAATCTGCCCTGGCAGCAGGACGTGCGGGCTTTCGCCGATCTGGGATTTGTTGGCCTCGTACCAGCGAGGCCAGTGGAGGGCGACATCGACATCCGAGGCCGACGGGCCCAGATGGCGGGATGCGATGTCCCACAGCGTGTCGCCTGCCAGCACCGTAACTTCACTCAATGCCGGGGGTGTGCCCTGTTCCGCTCGGACGGGCTGGGCCGCCATCAGGCCGGGGTCCGGGACCGGGGGGCTGGGACGCCAGTCGGGCCGGACCGCAGCCGCAGGAGCTTGGGTGACCTGTTCTTCTGGGTCCCCGGGAGCTGTGCTCTCTGCTTCCGGGGTCTGCCCGTGGCCGTTTGAGGGGGACCATTGGGCCTGGACGGCAACGCCGAGAACCGGTGCATCCTGGATGGCCACTTTCTGCGTAGGTACCCATGCGGGTCCGGCCGGCGGTACGGCCGCGTGAGCCAACGGTGCCGACAGCAGTTGCACCGACAGTGCGGCCACAGCGAGCCGCCGCATAAATGCCGGGCAGCACTTGCCTGCCCTGTCGGCTGCCCGCCGATTGCCGCACCTGTCCAGGACGGCAGCCGTTGACGCCAAAATCATCGAGAAGATCCACCACGCCACGATAGCCAGCCCCGCGGCGACAGCCACGGCACCAAGAAGGTCATCGACGTCCGGGCCTTGCCGGCGGGCTGTGGACACTTGCCACCGATCCACCATGCCCCCGCCGGCAACGCAGAGAAAGAATCCCAACAGGAAGATGGACGCTGCCATGACGGCGTCTGCGCGGAGACCACGTGCTGTACCTGCCGTCATGGTGTTCCTATCTTATGTTTGATGCAGTTTGATGCAGTTTAATAAATGTAGAATCAGTTTGACGTAGCTTTGTGGGATTTGTCCAGAGACTGGAGTGAAGTTGTTGGTGATTGACCGCGAATGAAGCCGCACCCTACGCTTGGCCCCATGCGTTGGGATGCTCTGTTCAGTGATATGGAGGCACAGTTCGCCGAGGGCGAGCGGCTGGCCTTCGATGCCGAGATCTCCGAGCGGGCAAGAGCTGAAACAGCATCCCTGGCCCTGGCTGACCGCTTGCGGGGTTCCCTGAACAGCCACGTGGCCGTGCACCTGGCGTGTGGTCGCGTCTTCGAAGGAACCCTGAGCCATGCCGGCGCCGACGCCCTGGTCCTGAACGAGTTGCGTCACCAGGTCCTGATCCCGTATCGCGCGGTGACGCGCTACGCGGGCCTGGGGCGCGTGTCCGTGGCCGAGACTTCGCAGGTGCGGCGCCGGATCGGATTGGCACATGCGCTGCGGGGCCTCGCGCGGGACCGGGCCGAACTTGCAGTTACTCTGCGCCACGTGCCGGAAAGGGACGCCGGGCTGGCCGGAGTCATTGACAGGGTGGGCAGTGACTTTTTGGACCTGGCGCTGGTCAGTCCCGGGGAGTCCCGGCGGGCATCGCAGGTCCGGGAGGTTGCCACGATTCCCTTTGCGGCGCTGGGTGCCCTCCGGTCATGGAGTGCATGGGATCTGTAGCTGTGGGCCAGAGTTTTTGTCCAGATAATCGAGATTTCCGGCCCGTTTGAGGCGATCTGGACAAAAACTCAGCGGACCGTGGGGGTAGCGGCGGCGGACGCCCGGGCCTGGATCAGCCTTGCTTGGCTTTGGCTTCCTGGATCATGCGGCTGGTCTCGGCGTAACGCTCTTCGATGTATTGCTCCAGCATCTTTTCCTCGACGCGCCACTGCCCGCGGCCACCCACCTGGATGGCTTTCAGCTCTCCGCTGCGGACCAGGGCATAGGCCGCCGGCGAGTTGATCTGCAGCTGTTCAGCAACGTCGGCGAGAGTGAGGAATCTGGGCATACTTCCATTTTGCCATTGAAGGTGCCATCTAGTGCGGTTATCCACACTTTGATGTTGTTTGGTCTTTTGACTTTTGTTCCGGAGCCCATGCCGTAACAATGAGGTGTCCGGGCGCAGCCAACCGTCTGGACCGGAGCTAGGGGGAGAAGAGCATGAGTCACGATGCAGCTACTACAGGTGCCAGGCTGAAACCGCCGTCGTGGAAGGATCCCCGCCTGCTGGTTGGCGTACTGCTGGTCCTGGCATCGGTGGTGGGAGTGATCTCCCTGGTTGGCAGCGCTGACCAGACCACCGAGGTTTACGCCGCCCGGGACTCCATTGCGGTGGGTGAGAAGCTGACCGCGGACAATGTGGTCCGGGCCAAGGTCCGCCTGGGTGAGACCGAACAGCACTACGTCACCGTTGCAGCAGGGCTCCCCGGCGGGCTGGTGGCAGTCCAAAGAATCGGCAGGAACCAGTTGGTGCCAAAGGAAAGTCTGGCCACTGTGGATGCGTTGGACCGCAAGCCCGTGGCCGTGACCATTGATGAAGCACTGCCGCCGCAGGCGGTGGCCGGGACCCGGGTGGATGTCTGGGTTGCCTTGCCCGATGCGCGCAACGGTTTCGGTGAGCCGAAGCTCCTGCTGCCCGGCGCGGAAATTGCACAGGTGACCGCTGGCTCCACTGCCTTGGGGTCCTCCCGCAACACGGTGTTGATGGTGCTGGTTGCCGACAGCCAGATGCCGGCCATCCTCGGCGCGCAGGCGAACCAAGCCAAAATTTCAGTGGTGTGGAACCCGGGCGGCGGGGCCTCATGAGCATCCCCGTGGTCACCGTGGGCCAGGCCCGCGAGGACGTGGTGGGCGGGTTGGAGCGGCTCCACGGTCCCGTCACGGTGGTCCGGCGCTGCGCCGAACTGACTGAACTGCTGGCCGCCTGCCAGAGCGGACTGGCGCGGGCGGCGGTTGTGGCCGATGGCTGCGAGGGCCTGACTGCTTCGCTCGTTGACCGGCTCGGCGCCGTGGGCGTGGCGATCATCGCCCTCACGGATGACGCCGACGAGGCCGCCAGGCTGCGCGGGATCGGCGTCGCGTCCGCGCTGACCGGAGTGGAGTCTGCCGCCCTGGCCGGCAGGATTGCCGAGGCGGTTGCCCAGCTGACCGGCACGGCCAAAGATACGACGTTCGGGAGCGGGCTGGGGGACACCAGTGCCGCGCTGCGTCAGCGTCCCGCCGACCAAACGGACGTGCCACCGGCCTCCGGGGCGGGCAAGATCATTGCCGTATGGGGTCCCGCCGGTTCACCCGGCCGGACCTTCGTTGCGGCCAACATCGCGGGCGAGCTGGCTGCGGATGGGAAGTCTGTGCTCCTCGTCGACGCCGACAGTTACGGGGCCAGCATCGCGGCAGTCCTGGGCCTGCTGGACGAATCTGCGGGGATCGCGCAGGCCTGCCGGCTTGCCGACCAGGGACTGCTCGACGCCGATGCGTTGCTGAAGGTGGCCACACCGGTCACCACCAAGCGTGGGACTTTCCGGGTACTGACCGGGATCACGCGGGCGGACAGGTGGACCGAATTGCGGGCAGCAGCCCTGTCGCTGGTGCTGGAACGCGCGAAGGAGGTTGCCGACGTCGTGGTTGTGGACACCGGCTTCTGCCTGGAGGCGGACGAAGAACTCAGCTTCGACACGATGGCTCCGCGTCGGAATGCCGCGACCCTGCGGAGCCTGGAACTGGCGGACACCGTCTATGCCGTGGGGGCCGCCGATCCGGTGGGGGTTCCCCGGCTGGTCCGCGGACTCGCGGAGCTCGAGTTGGCGGTACCGCACGTGTCACCCGTTGTGGTGATGAACAAGGTCCGGGCGGCGGCGGTGGGGAGATCCCCGGAACGCCAGCTGAAGGATGCGTGGGGGCGGTATGGCCCGTCGTCGCAGATCGCGTCCTTCCTGCCGGCGGACAGCCCCGCAGCTGACGCGGCGCTGCTCGGCGGCTCACTGCTGCTCGAAACGGCGCCGGATTCCAGGCTCAGGCAGGCGATCGCCGAATTGGTTTGTGCACCTGTCCAGCGATCTTCCCGATCCTCTGTATTTTCTTCCACACCGAGGCTTCAGTGAAAGGGCTAGGCTCACCGTAGGAGCTGCAACGGTGCAGCATCAAACTTGTGATGGAGGCGTTTGTCGATGTCGTCTGGATCCAGCGTGGAGGATCAAGCCTTGGCTATTGGTGACCGGGAGGGATTCCTGGCGGATTATTACCAGCATCTTGCCGAAGAGGATGCCCGGACTTATTCCCCGGAGGTGCTGGTCAGCCGGGCGGAAACCCACCGCGGTGTCGCCGCGAACCGGCTGCCGGGCCAGGCTCAGGTTTCGATCGTCAACGAGGAGGACAGCAGTGTCGTCTATGTTGTGACGGACGATATGCCTTTCCTTGTTGACTCGGTTAACGCCGAGCTTGTGCGCCAGAACGCCGCCATCGGACTTGTCCTTCATCCCCTGTTCGTGGTGACCCGGAACCAGGAAACGGGACAGCTGGTTAAAGTTGACCGCGTCCCGTCGCATATCGGTCTCTCCAGCGGTGATACGGCGGCGATGCCCATGCTGTCGCACCTCATCGCGCAGGGCGAAAACGCCTCCCACATGGAGTCGTGGATCGCCGTGGAAATCAGCCGCGTCTCCGACGAGGCAAAGGCGTCGTTGCTGGACGGGCTGGACCGCATCCTGGGAGACGTGCGCGCCGCCGTCGAAGACTGGCCCAAGATGCGCAACAAGGCCCAACAGATTGCCGCGAGCCTGGACCAGGTGTCCCACCGGGCCCAGATTGCCGAACTGCGGCAGGCGCAGGACCTTCTGCGCTGGCTCGACGACGGCAACTTCACTTTCCTCGGATACCGCGAGTACGACCTCGTCAACGTCGACGGTGAAGATGTACTGGAACTGCGTGAAGACAGTGGTCTCGGACTGCTCCGGGCGAAGCCGGGCGCTCCGCATATGCAGCACCTCACCGACGCCGGACGAAAAAAGGCACGGGAAAAACGGGCGCTGGTAATCACCAAGGCAAACTCACGGTCCACGGTCCACCGTCCCGCGTACCTTGACTACATCGGCGTGAAGAGTTTTGATGCGGCAGGCAATGTCAACGGCGAGCGCCGCTTCATCGGACTGTTCGCGACCAGTGCCTACGCCGGATCTGTCCGGAACATCCCCATAGTGCGCGAGAAAGTGGACGCCGTGCTGGGCAATGCCGGCTTCCCGCCGGACTCACACTCCGGCAAGGACCTTTTGGGGATCCTGGAGACGTACCCCCGCGACGAGCTGTTCCAGATCGAGACCGAGGACCTGGCGGCCACCGCAACCGGCATCCAGAGATTGCAGGAGCGGCGACGAACCCGTCTGTTCCTCCGGCCGGACATCTACGGCCGTTTTATGTCCGCGGTGGTCTACCTTCCGCGTGACCGGTACACCACCAATGTCCGGCTCCGCATCGAGGAGGAACTGCGGACCACGTTCCAGGCCGAGTCCATCGACTACGAGGCGCGGATGACCGAATCGGCCCTCGCACGCCTGTTCTTCCGGATCCGCCTGCCCAAGGGCTCCGAGGTCAGCCACGTCAACGCTGATGAGCTTGAAGCGCGACTGGTCCGGGCGGCCCGTTCGTGGAGTGAGGGCATCGTTGAAGTCCTGCGGGAACGCGGCGCTGATGAGGAGGCGAAGCAGCTCGCCGCGATCTGGTCGGAGGCTTTTCCGGCCGGCTACAGGGTGGATTACGAAGTTGAAGATGCACTGGAGGACATCGCCCGTTTCGAGAAATACGGGGCTGAAGCCGAGCGCGCAGCCGGTGCCAGGCAGGAACGGCCGGGCGTCCACGTGTACTTGCCCAAGGGCGCCGGTGAAGTCCTGGAAGAGGATGCCCGCGTCAAGCTGTACATGCTGGAGCCCAAGAGCCTGAGCCAGATCCTGCCGTTCTTCCACAATCTGGGACTCGAGGTGCTGGATGAGCGGCCCTTTGAGATCGAGACGGCTGACCAGCGGGACTTCTTCCTCTACGACCTCGGGCTGAAATACCCTGCCGGGATTGATCCGCTGGCTACGGGACAGCTGCTGGCTGACTCGTTCGGTGCGGCCGTATCCGGCGCCGTTGAGTCGGACAGTTTTGACCGGCTGGTGCTGCGTGAGGGGATGCAGTGGCGCCAGATCACGGTCTTGCGGGCTTATGCCCGGTATATGCGGCAGATGGGGAACACCAACTCGGTGGGCTTCATGGCGGACACTCTGCTCGCTAATCCCGACGTCACCAAGGCCCTGACGGCTCTTTTCGCGGCCCGGTTCGATCCCGCCCTGAGTGGGACCGAGCGCCTTGCGGCGCAGGAGAAGGTCCGCGGCGACTTGTCAGCTGCCATTGAAGAGGTGGCAACGCTCGACGCCGACCGTGTGCTGCGGACCTTGGCGAACCTGATCGAGGCGACCCTCCGCACCAACTACTACCAGTACAAGAAACACCTGAGCTTCAAGCTCGATCCTGCCCGGATTGAGGGTCTGCCGTTCCCGCGGCCGATGTTCGAAATCTGGGTCTATTCCCCGCGGGTCGAGGGCGTCCACCTCCGCTTCGGCAAGGTGGCCCGCGGCGGCTTGCGCTGGTCTGACCGGCGCGAGGATTTCCGGACGGAGATCCTTGGCCTGGTGAAGGCGCAGACCGTCAAGAACGCCGTTATCGTTCCCACCGGCGCCAAAGGCGGTTTCTTCGCCAAGCGGCTGCCCGACCCCGCCGCGGACCGTGCGGCGTGGATGGCTGAGGGTGTTGAGAGCTACAAGACGTTCATCCGGGGTCTGTTGGACCTCACTGACAACCTCGTCGCGGGAGCTGAGGGCGAAACTGTAGTGCCGCCGTCGGACGTTGTAAGGCACGACGACGACGACTCCTACCTTGTGGTGGCGGCGGACAAGGGGACGGCCACGTTCTCGGACATCGCCAACGGGCTGGCGGCTGAATACGGGTTCTGGCTTGGTGACGCGTTCGCCTCCGGAGGTTCGGTGGGCTATGACCACAAGGCCATGGGCATCACGGCCCGCGGGGCCTGGGAGTCTGTCAAGCGCCACTTCAGCGAGCTGGACGTGGACACCCAGACCCAGCCGTTCAGCGTGGTGGGCGTGGGGGACATGTCCGGCGATGTGTTCGGCAACGGCATGCTCCTGTCCCGGCACATCCGGCTGCTTGCAGCCTTCGACCACCGGCACATCTTCCTTGACCCCGCGCCGGAAGCGGAATCGTCGTTCGTGGAGCGGCGGAGGCTGTTCGAACTGCCGCGGTCCTCGTGGGACGACTACGACAAATCCCTCATCAGCGAAGGCGGCGGCGTGTACGCCCGCCAGGCCAAGTCCATTCCGGTCTCGCCGCAGGTCCGGGCGGCGCTGGGTCTGCCCGAGGCGACCACCGAGCTGAGCCCGCCGGAGCTTCTCCGCGCCATTCTGCTCGCCCCCGCCGATCTGCTTTACAACGGCGGGATCGGAACGTACGTCAAGGCCAGCACCGAGTCCAACGCCTCCGTGGGTGACAAGGCCAACGACGCCATCCGCGTGGACGGCAAGGACCTGCGGGTCAAGGTGGTGGGCGAAGGCGGAAACCTGGGCATGACGCAGCGCGGCCGCATTGAAGCGGCCCTGCAGGGGGTCATCCTGAACACCGACGCGATCGACAACTCGGCCGGCGTCGACTGCTCCGACCATGAAGTGAACATCAAGATCTTTGTGGACCGGATGGTGGCTGCGGACAAACTGACCCCGGAGGAACGGGCAGGCTTCCTCGCCTCCATGACGGACGAGGTGGGGCGGCTGGTCCTCGAGGACAACGTGGACCAGAATATCCTGCTCCTGAACGACCGGATGCGGGTTGCCGAGTGGAGCCCCAGCTATGAGCGCCTCATGGACTGGCTGGAGAAGTCTGCCGACCTGAAGCGCGACCTGGAAGCGCTGCCCAGCACCGAAACACTGCGGGAGCGGCTGGGGCAGGGGCAGGGGCTGACGTCACCGGAGCTGTCGGTGCTGGCGGCCTACGCGAAGATCGAGCTGGCGTCGGCGCTGCGTGACAGCGACCTCGCCGACGATCCGTGGTTCCGCGGGACGCTGCGCGCGTATTTCCCGCAGCAGTTGCGCGAACGGTTCGACGCCGAACTGGACACCCATCCGCTGCGACGCGAGATTATTGCCACGGTGGTGGCAAACGACATGATCAACATGGGCGGTATCACGTTCGCATTCCGCACCATGGAGGAAACCTCCGCCACGGAGGTGGCCGTGGCCAAGGCCTTCGTGGCGCTCCGCGAGATCTTCGACCTGAACACCATGGTGGGGGAGCTGAACAGCCTGCCGGCGTCGTTCCCCACCGAACACTGGAGCACCGTCCACCTGGACATCCGCCGCCTGCTGGACCGCGCCGTCCGGTGGCTGCTGGCCCAGGGCGGCACGTCCCGGCCCATCGCGGAGACCGTGGCCGAATTCAAGCCGCTCCTGGACCCGATGCGCGCGCGGCTGCTGGATTATCTCCGTGGTGATGACCGTGACCGCGTTGTCAGTTGGCTGGAGACCGCGCACGGGTGGGAACTTCCGGATGGGCTTGCCTTCCGGTGGGCGGAGCTCTTCGAGAGCTTTGCCCTGCTGGACATCGCCAAGATCGTGCATGCCCGTAAGGAACCGGTGGAGGAGATTGCGGCGGTTTACTACACCGTGTTCAACCGCTTCCACGCTGACAGGCTGCTGGAACGGATCAGCAGCCTGCCGCGCCAGGACAGGTGGCAGGCACTGGCCAGGGCCGCACTCCGGGATGACCTCTATTCCACCGTCTCGGACATGACGACGGCGGTACTCGAGTCGACAGCGTCCGGGGACTCTGCCGAGGACAGGCTGAAGGACTGGGAACGCCAGAATGCCGAGCAGCTGGGCAGGGCGAAGAGCATGTTTGACGAGGTCAACTCGCTCGAGGCCGACGATATGGCCTCACTCTCGGTAGCATTGAGGCTCTTGAGGTCAATCGTCCGACGCTAGGAATCCCGGCGTCGTAACTGGAGGTGCAGTGGCAATCTTTACGGACCCCATCAGGGAACACGCTGATTTCGGGCCGGGCGATGCCGAATGGCTGCACCTCCTGGTGGGCGACTGGCAGATGGTCGCTGACTTGGCGTTCGCTGACCTGGCGTTGTGGTTCCCGCACCCGGATCACGGTTATGTGGCGCTGGCGCATGTCAGGCCGTCCACCACGCACACCGTGTTCCACGGCGACTTTGTGGGCGAGCCCATCCGGCAGGACCTGCAGCCGCTGGTGGACAAGGCCTGGAGCAGCCGCGCCATCGAACGGTCCAGTGAGACCAACTGGAGCACGGACATGGCGTTGCGGGTGGAGGCTGTGCCGATGGTCCGCAACGGCCGGACCCTGGCTGTGGTGACCACTCACATGGACCTGTCCAGTTCCAGGATGCCGTCCCGGCTGGAACTGACGTACCGGCAGTGCGCCTACGATCTCCTCCGGATGGGAACGCTGGGACTGTGGCCCGATTTCGCCTCGCCCACCGGTTCGCGCCGCGGCGCGCCTCGTGTGGGGGACGGGCTGATCAGGCTCGATGCCGAAGGAATTGTGCAGTACGCAAGTCCCAACGGAGTATCGGCCTTCCGGCGGCTGGGCGACGGCGAGTCGCTGGAAGGCCGTTCCCTGGCCGAGGTGACCGCTGGGCTACTGAAGGACCGGCGGCTGGTGGACGAGACGCTGCCGCTGGTGGTGACGGGTCGGATGCCGTGGCGCAGTGAGATTGAATCCCGTGGTGTGAGCCTGTCACTGCGGGCCATCCCGCTGCGGGATGAGCAGCAGCGCTTTGGTGCGCTGGTGCTGTGCCGGGACGTCTCGGAGCTGCGGCGCCGGGAGATGGAACTCGTCACCAAGGATGCAACCATCCGCGAGATCCATCACCGGGTGAAAAACAACCTGCAGACCGTGGCTGCCCTGCTGCGCATGCAGTCCCGCCGGATGGTCAGCGACGAGGCCAAGCAGGGCCTGGAGCAGGCGATGCGGCGCGTGGCCACCATCGCGCTGGTCCACGAGACACTTTCGCAGGGCCTGGCGCAGAGCGTTGACTTCGACGAGCTGATCGGCCGCCAGTTCAGGCTGTCCGCTGAGGTCGCGTCGCCCTCGCAGCAGGTCAAGACCGAGAAGTCCGGACTTTTTGGGGAACTGCCCAGCGACTTCGCCACCCCGCTGGCACTGGTCATCAATGAACTGGTGACCAACGCCGTCGAGCATGGCCTCGAAGGACGCACGGGCACCGTGTGGCTTATCGCCGACCGTTCGGAGGAAGAGGACGGCGAGGAACTGCTGACCGTCACCATTGCCGACGACGGAGTGGGACTGCCGGATACGCCGCACGTCGAGGGACTGGGGCTGCAGATTGTCCGCACACTGGTCACCAGTGAGCTGGGCGGCTCAATCCAGTGGCACCCGCGCGACGGCGGCGGAACGGCTGTCCAGATCCGCCTCAGCCTGGCGGCCAGGTAGGCGGCTGGCCGAACCGGCGACTTAACTGGCGATGGCCGCGACCCGGAAGGGTCGCGGCCATCGCCACTGAATGCTCTTGGTGTTTGGGCCTACGAAGCGCGGCGGGCGCGTGCGGCGCGGCGCTTAAGGGCGCGGCGTTCGTCTTCGCTCATGCCGCCCCAGACGCCGGCGTCCTGGCCGGACTCGAGAGCCCACTGGAGGCACGTGTCAACGACGGGGCAGCGGCGGCAAACGCTTTTGGCTTCCTCAATCTGGAGGAGGGCAGGCCCTGTGTTTCCTACGGGGAAAAACAGTTCCGGGTCCTTGTCGAGGCAAGCCGCGCGGTTACGCCAATCCATGCTGATCAGTTGCTCCAATTCTGGGATAAGCCGTTTGTGAAATAATTCACTAGTAGCTACAAAGGAAAAGGGCCCTCAGGGGCCCCCTTGGTCATCTCAGTCAAGCCTGTCATGTTAACGCTGTGTAAACAAGGGGTAATAGGGCTTGAAATCCCCGGATAGCTGAGCGATACATCACACGGGCATTGGCGACCCCCGCCACTGTCCGACTATCTCCGGTAGGGTGCCAGTGTGTCAAGACCCCCCATGAACCCTGCTGATCCGTCGCCTTCTGCCCGCCCGCGCGGGGTTGTGGCGATAGCGCTGGTTGTTGCCGCCGAGGCCACTGCGCTGTTGATTGCCGCCGCCTGGTATGGCTACGAACTCCTGACTGGTGCGCCGGTCCTGTCTTTTTGGGGTGCCGTTTTTACCCTGGGCCTGCTGCTCGCTTTCTCGGCCTGGCTCTATTCGGTGGGGCACTTCCTTTTCCGTGGGCGCCGGTGGACGCGGGCAGCGGCGCTGGTGGCCCAGTTGTTCGTCCTTACCATCGGCGTCCCCACCCTCACGGGCGGCGTTATCTGGGCAGGGATTGCCATGGTGGTGCCGGCACTTGCGGCCATAGTGCTCCTGTTCGACAAACGCGTCATCAGCTATGCGTCCCGGACCGGCGGGTTGCCCCCGGCACTCTAGGTGTATTACCGGCCATTTAGGCGGCCACTCCGTCCAGCGACCGATCCGGCGGTACCCAGCCCAGCTGGATGGCGGTGGCGCGGCCGTTCTGGATGAGGACGCTCCGTCCCGGTGGCGGGTTGGGTTCCGCCTCGAAGCGGACGCCTAGGAGGTCGCCGTCCATGAAGGTCCGGGGCGCGATCAGGATGCCGCAGCCCAGGTTGCGCGCCTGGAGGGCCAGCGGAACCCGCTGGGGGAGTATAGGGCTGTACCCGGCCGTCATTACCACCGTGATTCCGAGCGTGTTGAGGTCGGCAAGGTCGCGGTTGACGTCCTGCGGCAACAGGTCCGCATCGTCAACCAAGGCCACCGAGTTCCGTTCCAGACCGCCGGATGTCGCTTGGCGCAGGATCCCGGACCAGTAGGCTCCCGGTTCGGTGTCCTGCTCCGGCATAAGCCACGGTCCGGCTTCAGGGTTGAGCCTCGGCAGGAGCTGGAGAAATGACGACTTGCCCGACGCCGGGCCGCCCAGCACGGCCAGCACACCGCCCGCCGGTACCCGGACGGATACCGGTTCAAGTTCGTCGCCGCCCACGCCGACGCGGAGGACGCGCTGCCCAAGTGGGACCCTGGCTTTCAGCCCTTTCGGGACCTGAGGGGCCGCCCGGTTCAGGATCCCGGCCGCCGGTACGACGGCCGGCAGGGGCTCCACGCGGAATGGCCGACTCGTTAGGGGCACATCCTGCGCTTGGGTTATCCGCGCATCCACCGCTTCAGCGCCGGCAGCCGTGTAGAACTGGCAAACTGCCGTTCTTCCGCCCGAAAGTGCACCCACTGCCACGCCCCTTCCCACCACGGGCGCTGTCGGAGGCAGTTTCGGCCAGGCAATCCGGCTGGCGTCGCTTGATCCGGTCGGGAAATACACGCGGTTGGGAACGGCGGCGAAAAACCTGGAAGTGACCAGTTCCCGCTGTCCGGAGATGATCACCGTGATACCGGCCCGGCTTCCGTCACGGACAAGGTCATGGAGAACGTCCTCGGCCCACGCCAACGGCCCGGCACGGAAGGCCGAGAGCCAGGATCCCCAGCCGGCGATCACCAACACGAGCGGTATGTCATCGTCAGCGGCGGGACGTCCAAGCCGGAGTGACTGCTCCCGTGCCAGACGCTCCAAGATGCGTACGGCGCGGCGAAGCTCGTGCAGTCCTGCCCTGGCGCCCACCCGGCAGTGGGAAGCCAACCCCGCGAACGAACTGTCCGAGTCCAGCACATACAAGTGCGATTCCCGGGAGTGGGATGCCAAGCCGAGGACTGCCAGCCGGATGGCCTCGGGCACTCCTGATTCCGCTCCGCCGACCAGCGCCAGGTGTCCGTGGCCGGCAGGTTCCCAGGTCAAAGGGGCCGTTCGCTGTTCGGCAGGCAGATCCATCAGGCCGAGCGTGACGGACCAGCTGGCACCACCGCCGTCGGCCTTCGTTTTATAACGGGCACTATCGTCGTCAGAGTCGCCTTCAGCGGCCTCGGGGGTAGACGATCCTGCGGGTTCGGGGAGGAGGCAGGGGAGCGGTGCAGCAATCGGCTTCCGGATGGCTGGACGGTTCATGGCCTCCCACAACCCGGACATGGAAGCTATCAACGGGGCGGTTGCCTCGGCAGGAGTCGGATCGCTGCCGGCGGATCCGGAACCCTCCGGTACGGCAGGGGCATCAATGTACTCGGCGGCCAACCATACCGAGACTCCGGCCGGTTCGGACCGGATGGCTCCGGCTGTCAGGGATCCGGCCTGGAACTCCAGGGGAGTCTCCGTTCCGCGCGCCAGGTAGGCCCGCCCCGGCGTATCCACGCTGATCCCTGCGGCGGCCTTCGAATTGATGATGTCCACCGACTCCATTTCCGACTGGACGCGCAACGCGATGCTGGTGGTGACGTTGGCGCGGATATCGGCAGTCAGCGCGCCCTGGGGCCGTTGCGTGGCCATGATCAGGTGGATGCCCAGGGAACGGCCGATGGCGGCGATCCTCATGAGTTCCCTGAGCGACTCGGGGGCATCCTCCACCAGCATGCGGAACTCATCGATGACAATCACGAGGTGGGGGAGCGGCGAAGCCCTGCCCGCCGACGTCGCCCGGAATGACGTCAGGTCCGGCGCCTGAACTGCTGCGAGGGTCTCCTCGCGGTACCTGATTTCAGCGCGGAGGGATTGCAGGGACCGATCGAGCTCGTGGCTGCTCAGGTCGGTGAGCATTCCCACACAGTGCGGGAGCCCGGTCAGCGGTCCGAGTCCCGAGCCGCCCTTGAAATCCACAAAGAGGAAATTGATGCGGTCCGGCGCGTAGCTGAGGGCCAGGGCTACGGTCAGGGTGCGCAAGAGTTCGGACTTTCCCGAGCCGGTGGTGCCGGCGACCAGCAGGTGCGGGCCGTTGGTTTGGAGATCGAGCAAACGGACACCGTCCAGCCCGCGGCCGATGGGAACGGCCAGCCCGGGACGGCTGCTATTCACTGACCACCGTCGGGTGGTTTCGTGCGTGGCGTGGGGGAGCAGGTCCGCAAGCGGGCAGGACGTGGGGATGGTCCGTCCTGCGCCGCCGGGCTTGGTGGCCTCCCGCGCCAGACGACGGCAAAACCTGTTGAAGACGTCAACGGGCGCAAGATCAGGGGCGAAGCGGATGCTTTCGTCGCCGGGATTGAACACGGAAGAGCGTTCGCAGAGTTCCACGTCGGCTGTCGTCAGCACGGTCCCGCCTTCCGGGGCATGGATGACCTGCCACCCGTGTTCCAAGGCCGTGGCGGTGATCCTGGCCGCGGACTCTGTGCCGTCCATAAGAAGGAGCAGGCCGTGTCCATGAGTAGGTCCGAAGCCTTGTTCGAGCAGGGTCCCGACGCTACTGGAGTTACTGGAAAGCGTGAATCCGTCCAGATATCGTGCGGCGAGGGGGAGATGCTCCGCCTTGCCATGGATGACCACCCGGGTGTTCCGGCCCAGCGGATAGCCGGCGAGCTGCATCAGGAGTGAGCGCACCAGCCCGTCGACGGCGGCGCGGGGCCCGCGGATGGTGGTGAGGGGCCTGGCAGGACTGAGCGTGAGCGGCATCATGCCGGCTGAAGGAATTGACCGGCCCGGATCCGTCGGCTCGAACCGGAGGTTGGCCGGCTGAATTGCCTGGCCCAGCCGCAGCCAGATGCCCTCGTTGGTGACCGGCCAGGCCCGGTCCCTACCTGAAGTACCCCCGATGGTCAGGTCCGAGAGCGGCGGCGCGGCCCGCCGTCGTCGTTCCTGGTCATGGGTGACGGCGGTCTTGACCGCGGCAGCGAGTTCGCGGCGTTGCCGGCGCCCGCCGATCACGGGAACCAGGATGGAGATTGCCGAGACGGCGGTGAAGGCCAGGAACATCCACATCCCGGTCATAACGGCAAGGCCCACGCCGATGACCACCGGCAGGACAGCCGTCAGGAGCAGGGCCGCGCGGTTCGTGGGATCGTCGCGGCGGTTGACGACCAACGACTCATGAACATCCATCCCCGCGTCGTCCAGGCCGGCGCCGGAACGCTCAAGGAACACCAACGACATGGTGGAGTTTCCGCAACAAATGGTGGAGCCGGTGGAAATCACGGCATTCCGCACGCGCTCGCCGTCCACGTCGGTGCCGTTGGCACTGTCCAGATCAATAATCGTGATGGCAGTCTCGGTGACCACCAGGCGTGCGTGGGCGCGCGAAAGGTCGGCGTCGGGGATGAGAATGTCGGCATTGCTGCGGCCGATGGTGTACGTGCCCCGCCGCAGCGGCACAACTGTCCCTGCGCCGGCACCGCTATGGACCGCCAGGGCCAGTGACGCCGGAGCCTCGGAGGCGCGCTGCCTGGACCTGCGTGCCGTCAGGTCCGCGCCATCGACGAGTGTGGCCCCGTTGACCAGCGGAGGCCGTCCGAGTGTGAGCGAACTGACATCCAGGTTGTCGACGGACACAATCCCGGTCCCGAATTTGCCCGCCAGCGCGGCCTGCAGTTCCGCACCGGCAGCCCCGTCCGGAGCCTCGATGGTCAGCTCCACGGGCGGTTCCTGGCGAGCTGCGCCCGGGCTGCGAACGAGCGTGCAGTGCATGGGCATAATATGAAAGTCCTAACGGTCGGCTTGTCTTCAAGCTAGCCATCAGGCAGGCGGGTGTCGTGGGGGTGATGGCCGTATGTGGATAAGGGCTGAGCTGGCGGATTAGTAGGTCACGATGGGGTCTCGGGTAGGCTGGTGCAGCAGACAATGCGCACCATTGCGCTGCCCGCTTTCGAACCAGGAGATTTTGTGACCGCTGACCTCGTCATCGTAGGGTCTGGCTTTTTCGGCCTGACAATCGCAGAACAGGCCGCCACTGAGCTCGGCTTGAAGGTGGTCGTCCTCGACCGCCGCCACCACATCGGTGGGAACGCGTACAGCGAAAAGGAAGAGCAGACCGGGATCGAAGTGCACCGCTACGGCGCGCACCTGTTCCACACCTCCAACGAGCGCGTGTGGGAGTACGTCAACCGGTTTACCACCTTCACGAACTACGTCCACAAGGTCTATGGCGTGCACAAGGGCGAGGTCTACTCACTGCCCATCAACCTGGCCACCATCAACCAGTTCTTCCGCGCCAACCTGACACCAGGTCAGGCGCAGGCTCTGATTCAGGAACAGGCGGGCGAACTCGCGGGGACTGATCCGCAGAACCTGAATGACAAGGGCATCCAGCTCATCGGGCGGCCGCTCTACGAGGCGTTCATCAAGCACTACACCGGCAAGCAGTGGCAGACCGATCCCAAGGACCTTCCGGCGGGCATCATCTCCCGGCTCCCGGTGCGCTACAACTACGACAACCGGTACTTCAATGACAAGTACGAGGGCCTGCCCACCAACGGCTACACGGCGTGGATCGAAAAGATGGCGGAGCACCCGAACATCGAAGTCCGGCTCAACACCGACTTCTTCGATGAGTCGCACGAGTACAGCAAGGACAAGGTCGTCGGCAACATCCCCGTTATCTATACGGGTCCAGTTGACCGTTACTTCGATTTCGCGGAAGGCGACCTTTCGTGGCGCACCATCGACTTCGAGAAGGAAGTGCTCGACGTCGGCGATTTCCAGGGAACGTCGGTGGTCAACTACAACGATGCCGATGTGGCGCACACGCGAATCATCGAGCCGCGCCACTTCCACCCCGAGCGGGAGTACCAGACGGAAAAGACCGTCGTCATGCGCGAATTCTCGCGTGCCGCCGAAAAGGGCGACGAGCCCTACTACCCGATCAACACGCCCACGGACCGGGAACGCCTGCTGAAGTATCGAGACCTGGCAGCAGCCGAGAAGGACGTGCTCTTCGGCGGACGCCTTGGCACTTACAAGTACCTCGACATGCACATGGCCATCGGCTCAGCCCTGACCATGTTCGACAACCAGATCCGGCCGCATTTTAAAGGCGGAGCGAAGCTTGAAAGCGGAGGCGTAGACGCATGAGTGTCTCAACCCAAAGCCCGAAGGGCACCGATAGCCTGAATTTCAGCGAACAGCGCTGGGACACGCTGCAGCGCGTCATCCTTCCGAGCGCCAGCCAAATGGATACGGTGCCGCTGTACATGGACATGGGCACCGCTACTGGTATCCAGCTCCCCACCGGCGGCGACCGCGACGGAAAGGCCAGCAAACCGCAGGCCTTCAGCAGCCCGACGAAGGAAGCCCACGTTGAGGACTTCCTCTCCCGTTTCTCGACGTCCGTCCGGTCCGGGGAGCGCGTCTCTTTCGGCAGCTACTTCAACGCTTTTCCGGCCAGCTACTGGCGCCGATGGACAACCGTTGAGAACGTCCGCCTGCATGTGCGCACGCAGGGAACCGGATCGGTCATCGTCTACAAGTCGAATGCGCGCGGTTCGCTGCAGCGCGTGGACACCCGCCGGGTGGAGGGAATTTCGGAGAACTTCTTCGATCTGTCCCTGGCACCGTTCGGCGACGGCGGCTGGTACTGGTTCGATCTCGTGGCCGGCTCTGAACCGCTCGTCATGCTGGACGCGGAATGGCAGGGCCCGGCGGCCGAGAGCCAGCCTGGTTCCGTGACGCTGCAGATCACGACGCTTAACAAGACGGACTTCTGCCTCAACAACTTGCGGCTTCTCGCTGACAGCGTCGAG
Source organism: Pseudarthrobacter adonitolis (assembly GCF_055412845.1). NCBI lineage: Bacteria > Bacillati > Actinomycetota > Actinomycetes > Micrococcales > Micrococcaceae > Pseudarthrobacter > Pseudarthrobacter adonitolis. The sequence goes on from NZ_JBVAYW010000001.1 coordinate 513,016, forward strand.
GCGCTGGAACACGTCCACGAAATCCTGATCGTCGACCAGGGATCCCAGAAGGTTGCGGATGCGGAAGGCTTTGCGGAGGTCCGGGATTCCCTGCAGGGGAAACTGCGGATTATCAACCAGTCCAACCTCGGAGGCTCCGGAGGTTTTGCCCGGGGGATGTTCGAAGCTGTGGAGAATGGCAGCGATTACGTACTGCTGATGGATGATGACGTCGTCGTCGAGCCTGAAAGCATCATAAGGCTGCTGACGTTCGCGGACCGCTGCAAGACTCCTACGATTGTCGGCGGACACATGTTCGACCTGTACAACCGGACAGTCCTTCATACGTTCGGCGAAGTCGTGAACCCATACCGGTTCCAGCCGTCTTTGCCCAGTGATGAAATGATCCTGGGTCACGACTTCATGACGTCAAACCTGCGGCAGACGTCCTGGCTGCACCGCCGCTGCGATGTGGATTACAACGGCTGGTGGATGTGCCTGATTCCGACGAAGGTGATTCGCGAAATCGGGCTCTCCCTTCCGCTATTCATCAAGTGGGACGATTCAGAATACGGACTTCGAGCGAAGGCTCATGGCGTCCCCACGGTCTCTCTGCCCGGTTCAGCCGTCTGGCACGTGTCCTGGATCGACAAGGATGACCTTGTCGGCTGGCAGGCTTACTTCCACGCCCGTAACCGGGTGGTTGCAGCTCTACTGCACAGCCCCTATGAACATGGCGGACGCGTTGTCCGGGAATCCCAGTACATCGATGTCAAGCACCTGGTGTCGATGCAGTACGCCACCGCGCAAGGCCGTGGATGGGCCCTTGAAGACATCCTGAAGGGTCCGGATGCGTTACGGGACCTGCTCCCGTCCAAGCTGCCCCAGATCCGGGAAATGATGTCCGGGTACTCAGATTCCGTGTTCCGCCCCGACCCGGACGAGTTCCCCGCCCCGAAAATGGCCAAGCCCCCACGCAGGGGACACGGGATCTCACAGCCGTCCAAGTTCTCGCTCCTACCATGGGCAGCCAAGACCGTGATCCGGCAGCTTGCGTCTCCAGTCAGCGGATCGAATGCCGAGCGGCCGCAGGCGACTGTGGCCCACCAGGACAACCGCTGGTGGCGGATGGCCCAGTACGACAGCGCAGTGGTGTCCAACGCCGAGGGTACCGGCGCCTCCTGGTACCGGCGGGATCCGAAGCAGCTTCGGAAGATGCTGGCTGAAAGCGCACGCCTGCACGCAGAGCTCCTCAAGGACTGGCCGCAACTCAGCCGGAAGTACAAGGCCGCAATGAACGACCTCACGTCGATTGAGTCCTGGAGGAAGACGTTCGAGCAACACACTCAGAACGAGGTCAAGTGAGCGGGACCAGTGCCGGGGAACTAACGACGCCCGGACTGGGCGGCGGCCTGCGCGATCTTCGCCAGTCCAGCTTTTTGCTGAAACTGTTGGTGCGGAAGGAACTCAAGGTCCGCTACCGCGGTTCTGTTCTTGGACTCCTGTGGTCCTACGTGAAGCCCGGTGTGCAGTTCATTGTTTTCTATGTGGCACTTGGTGTATTCCTCGGGCTGGAACGGAGTCCGAGGAACCCTGAGGGCCTGGCCAACTACGCCGTTTACCTGTTTTCAGGCATCGTCCTGATCAATTTTTTCTCTGAGGCGTTGGGCAATGCGGCCAGGTCGATAGTCAACAATGGCAACCTGATCAAGAAGATCTATCTTCCGCGCGAGCTATTCCCAGTTGCGTCCGTATGGGTCTCGGCCGTCCACTTCTTCCCTCAACTGGTGGTGCTGGTGGCAGGCTGCCTTTTTGCTGGGTGGCACCCAGACGTCTTCCAGCTTCTTGCGGCCGTTGCCGGCTTTGCGATTGTTGGCTTGCTTGCAACCGGTCTGGGGTTGTTCTTCGGCGCCGCCAACGTCTACTTCCGCGACTCTGAAAACCTCGTGGACATGTTGCTGATGGTAGCGACTTGGGCCTCACCTGTGATGTATGCGTGGACGATGGTGGAGCAGAAACTCGGCACCGCGGCCTTTGCCGTCTACCAGGCCAACCCGGTGACTATTGGCGTCGAATTGTTCCACTATGCTTTCTGGTTCCCGACAACGGACGGATCCGTGGCCATGCCTCCGAATTTGTTCAGCCTGTGGACTCCGGTCGGCCTGGCAATTGCACTGTTGGTCCTGGTCTTGGGCCAATTCACTTTTCGGCGGCTCGAAGGCCGCTTCGCGCAGGAGCTGTGAGTGGTCAACGCAATCGAAGTCTCTGATGTCAGCAAGCAATTCGTGCTGAGGCATACCCGGTCCATCAAGGAAGCTGTCGTCTGGCTTGCCAAGGGACGAAAAGGCGACCTGTCCCAAAAATTCCACGCACTGAAGAACGTATCGGTGGAGGTGAAGACGGGCGAGACGGTCGCGCTCTTGGGACTCAACGGCTCGGGTAAATCCACACTGCTGAAACACATCTCTGGAGTGATGCTGCCTGACTCCGGCACAGTTCGTACACGGGGTCGTGTCGCAGGACTTATTGAAGTCGGGGCAGGGTTTCATCCGGACCTCTCCGGTCGCGATAACGTGTACCTCAATGGTGCGATCTTAGGGATGACCGAGCCTCAGATCAATCAACAATTTGACTCAATCGTCGAGTTTGCCGAAATAGGCGAATTCATCGACACCGAAGTCAAGTTCTATTCGTCCGGAATGTATCTCCGCCTAGCGTTTTCAGTTGCGGTCCATACAGATCCCGAGGTGTTTTTGGTCGATGAGATCCTCGCTGTCGGGGATGAGCCTTTCCAGCGCAAGTGCCTGGACAAGATCAAGGCACTGTCTGCTGCAGGGAAGACCCTTGTGGTCGTGAGCCATGATCTTGATCTCGTCTCCAGGATATGTGACCGAGGGGTTGTCCTAAGGCATGGCAGTGTGGTGTTCGACGGACCCGTCCAGGACGCCGTACAGCGGCTCCGGGCCGATAGTTCACGCTGATGCACGTGCAGTTCCCGACGGATACAAATTCAGGAATCAGCAGCGCTAAGGGGGAGTGTAGCGCTCCGCAGCGTGAAACGGACGCTCCGGTGCTAGGAGTTCCGACTGGGACCCGAAAGGGCCCTTCCGCACCGATATCCAGTCGCTTCGCGCGCTAGCCGTAATTCTCGTTGTACTCAATCACCTCTGGCCGCTCCGGCTGCCCGGCGGTTATGTCGGCGTTGACGGCTTCTTTGTCATCTCGGGATTTCTGATCACGTCTCACCTAAGCAAAAGAGCTTTTCGTAAGCGGAACGGTGCGACTGGGACGGTTCTACGCACGGCGTGCTCGGCGGCTACTTCCCGCGGCCTTTACAGTAGTAGTCGATGCACGGGGCAGATGGCGCCGTGCGTTGCTGGCCTGCCAGCCAGCCGATTCGGACTCTACGGTTCTTAGGATATAAATTGAAAACCTATAAATTGTCTAGCAGAAGGCCAATATGAGGATCCTCTATGTCCTGACTGACGCCAAAATCGGCGGGGCAGAGACTCTCGTTGAGACTCTTGCGCTGCGAAAGTTCCCCGAAGATAATGTTGGTTTGATCGTTCTTCTCGGACCAGACCAACTGAGCTCACGCCTTGAACGGGCGTTTGAGTCAGTCGAATATCTAAACGTTTCGGAGCATTCAAGAAACTTATTGGGAATGGTGCGTGGACTAGAATCGGCTGCGAAACGCTTCCGTCCGGATGTCATTCACTCAAATTTGTTCCATGCCGACTTAGTCACGATGTTGGCACGAACCGCGGGCGTGCCCAAGGTAACTACTATTCACACGCAGGGTTTCGGACCGAGGGACCATCCGTTGACAAAGCTGATTGCGCGTGTTGTGGGCCGCTGCTCGTTTCGCTTTGATGCTGCGATTCCAACTCCCGGGAGCCATAACTTTGCTCGACGCTTGGGGTTCCGCAACCTAGTTGATTCGATTCCTAACTCGGCCGATATTCCAGATGCCGCGCTATTCAATGAAGAAAGCCGAATCTTTAGCTCAATCGGACGATTTCACCCCGTAAAGGGCCACGCGGTGCTTTTCAGGTCTTTCGCAGAAGTGCTGCGCAAACATCCAGATTGGAAGCTTGTATGTACTGGGCCTGGTCTGGACTTGAGCAATGTTGAACTATTGCAAATCATCGAAGGTGCAGGTATCAGGGCGGCATTGGAGAACGGTTCTCTAGTCCTGAACGGCAGTACAGATGACGTCCAGGCTGTTCTTGGGGCATCGTCCGCGTTAATTATTTCTAGTCTCTATGGCGAGACGTTCCCCATGGTGGGTGTCGAGGCCAACGGTGCGGGAATACCAGTGATTGCAACTGATGTAGGGAAATCGGGCATCTTCGCTTTCGATGACTCTTATGTAGTGCCGCCCGGAGATGCCGATGCTCTAGCCGCAGCCATGAATCGGTACGCGGGACTTAGCAGCAGCGATCGCCTTGCCATGTCTAGGGCAGTTCGTACACGCGCCGTAACTGAATTCGACCCTCGCAAGCTCGTGGCCCGATATCGGGATATTTACACTCGAGTCATTGCGCGGCGAGCGGGGCGGCCAGACTTAGCGACAGAATAACGGGCTTAGTCGCCCTGCCATCTTCTAAGTCCGTGTAGCAGGCACGTAACTGGTGTGTCGTGTTTGGCCACGGACTTGCTTGAACTGCAATCTTATTCGGAGCACTTATGATCTACTGGCAGCTTGCCCCCGCACTCATCTCAGCAACTCTAATTTTGCTCGTACCGGGCCTCGTTGTCGCTAGGGCAGCGGGCGCCCGGGGCTGGCTTCTGGCTGGGACTGCGGGGCCCACAAGTGTCACGCTCATTGCGGTGACGGCAATCGCCACAGGCTTTCTCCACCTACCTTGGAGTGTATTCGCGGTTGTCATCAATGCCATTATCGTGGCCGTGATGGTGGCTGTCGGTAGGTTCCACTGCACACGTTGGCGCAAACCGAACCTGAATATGCGCAAACGGAAGTCGAGGGTGATTGAGGCACCGAGGCTCGTTTCGGTGATGTCCCTAGTTGTGCCGTTTGTTTTGATTCTCTGGCGCTTCGGTGAAATTATCGGGCAACCCGGAAATATCTCCCAAACGTTCGACAATATTTTCCACCTAAATGCCATCCGGTACATTGAGGACACGGGGCGTGCTTCCTCTTTACTGGTCGCTGGCTTCACTTCATCATCGGGCCAGGCTGGTTTCTATCCGGCAGCATGGCATGACTTTGTTTCGTTAGTCGCGCAAGTGAGTGGCACCGCTATTCCGGAATCTGTAAATGCTACAAACATGATCGTCGCTTCCGTGTTGTGGCCGCTGTCCTCTATGTTGTTGGTAGTCACCCTGTTTGGCAGCCGTACGGTTACATTGCTGGCCAGTGGTGTGTTGGTGTCGGGCTTTGCATCGTTCCCGTACCTCATGGTTGATTTCGGCGTTTTGTATCCAAATTTCTTATCTATCGCGATGCTCCCTGCTGCCATAGCCTTGACCGTAGTTGTTCTGCATCTTGGCAAAAGCGTCGAAGAAAGCTGGACCCTGGGCTCCGGCCTTTTGATCGCTGTGCTGCCAGGTTTGGCGCTAGCCCACCCCAGTACACTCTTAGCCCTAATGCCGTGGACGTTACCGGCAGTGGCGACGGCGACTTATCGTCGCGTAAAGGATGGGGCGAAACATACCGACTCACTAGTGCAACGTTGGATGCCGGTGCTCGCCCTATTTGGCTACATAGCCGTGATGGTCATTCTCTGGAAGTCGCTTCGCCCCGACGAATCAATGTCGACATGGGAGCCGATCCAGAGCCTTAGCCAGGCCATCGGTCAGGCTATATCTTCAGCACCGATTAGCGGACCCGTTCCTTGGGCCATATTTATGCTGACAATTGCCGGGATCTTTGCCCTTGTAAAGGACTCCGGGTCACGATGGTACTTGGGTGTCTTTCTCGTTTCGTGTCTTGCGTTCGTAGTTGTCTCAGGGGCAAAGTTTGGGCCCCTGCGAACGTTTGTGGGTGGAATTTGGTACAACGATCCATACCGACCTGCGGCGCTCCTGCCAGTGGCAGCCCTGCCTGTTGCTGCCTATGGCGCGACGTTGTTGTGGGACAGCCTAGCCAAGCGAGCCAATTCCATAACCCTTCCTGATTCGGTGCTGAAAATGACAGTCAAGCCACCCAAATTGGTGATAGGTGCCTTGGGCGTATGCATCGTCTTGCTGTTCATTGGGGCTGTCCAACGGGGGGCTGTGACCTTTGCAGTGTCGAAGGCCGCCCAAAACTATAAGTTTGACGCTCATTCGCCGCTCCTTTCGGCTGACGAAAGGAAGCTGTTGAGCAGAGTTCCTAATTCGGTCGCACCCCAAAACACCCTGATTGCGAGCCCTTGGACCGGCGCGTCGCTGGTCTACGCGCTGGCCGATCGCCGGTCCTTGACGGCTCACGTGTTTGGGACCTATGACGACTCCACGGGGACCGTCCTGCAGCATCTTGACGAGATGTCGTCTGACCCTCGCGTCTGTCAAGCTGTACAAAGCCTGCAAAGTTACTACGTACTAGATTTCGGTACCGCCGAGGTACACGGCCAGAGCCATCCATTTCCTGGAACTAGTGGACTGACAGAAAGCCGAAATTTCGCCTTGGTCGATTCCGAGGGGGCGGCCAAACTCTACAGAGTTATTGGCTGTGCAGCATCCTGACCGTTCTCGGCAGCCATCCGTCAGCGGGTGCTCTCCCTGCCACTTGCGTGATCCGTTCCACCAGCATGGGACCGTTGTAGCCCGACGTTTGCCACCCTCATGGAACCGGGACCGACAGTACGGTGTTTACCGGCGGATAAACGGCTCTTCAAGGTTCCCGGGGAATGGTCTGCTGAGATGAATGCTCATGCTGCCATCCGGGCTGCACTTCTCAAGAGAATACGCGATTTGTAGTTGTCCGGGTTGCTGCGGTCGCCGCGTGCTGTGGACTCCAGGGCGGGGTCGGTGGAGCACTTGAACGTCTCGATCCGGTGCGGCTGAATTTTCCACCGCCGCCAGATTCGGGCCACGGAGGAAAAGGAGATTCCGTGGCGTTCGGCCATGATGCGGGCAGACCAGTGCGAGATCCCAAGCTCCGCCGGCGGGTTTCCGTCGTTGGTCAGGGTGTCCGCGATCAGGGCGAGCTCGTCGATCTCCCGCTCCCGGCCCGGGCGCTGGACATCGAAGAGGGCCTCGATCCCGCCTTCGGCATAGCGGTTGCGCCACTTCAAAACCGTGGGTGCCGAAAACCCGGTGATCTTCTCGATCTGGATATTCGGCATCCCGTCGGCAGCCAACAAGACCGGCCCTTCGCATTTAGGCTTGGTTGGTCTGTCTAGTTCGATGCGGGCGGTGGCCGCCGGCGGCGAGTAGGCATCTGAGTCTGTAGTTGGGGAAGTTGCGGAAGCCACGGGCGATTCTG